>DASTTX010000024.1:0-6212 GCA_035759945.1 Candidatus Limnocylindria bacterium
CGCCGCTTGATGCGGTAGCCGATCACCGCGTCGACCGGCCGGGCGCGGTCCTCCAGCCGCGTCAGCAGGCGCGACATCTCGGACAGGTCGAACTGCAGGTCGCCGTCGGAGAAGCAGATCAGCGAGCCGCGCGAGTTGGCGAAGCCCGCGCGCAGTGCGCCGCCGTAGCCGCGGTTGTCCTGGTGGTGCACCCGGACGCGCGGATCGGTTGCGGCCAGCGCATCGGCCAGCTCCGGCGTTCGGTCGGTGGAGCCGTCGTCGACGATGAGCACCTCGATCGACCCGCCGACGAGCGGACCGATCTCATCCAGCGCGCGGCGCACCGTCTCGGCCACGTTCTCCTCCTCGTTGAAGGCCGGGAAGAAGAAGCTCAGGCGCGGCCGCTCGGGATCGGTCACTCAGCGTGTGCCCTCGATGAACAGCAGATCGGTGTAGCCGGGGTACGTGTTCACGGTCCGGGTCTCCCACTGCCGTGTCAGCCGCCGATACTCCCAGTCCGGCGGCACCACGTACACCGGTCGCTCGCCGAAGTACGAGCGGATGGCGTTGCGCATCGTACGGTACCCGTCGTCGAGGATGTTGCGCTCGTCGATGATCGTCACATCGGGACGCTCGCCGAGCACCCAGCGGTGGTACCACAGCGGCGTGCTGTAGCTCCACCAGCTGATGACCACGGCGTTCGGCGGCAGCTGCTCGTAGACCGATGCCACCCACGCGTCGGCCTCGCGGTTGCGGCTCTGATCGTTGGCGCCGTAGGTCGTGACGAGTGCCCCGGCGGGCAGGGCCGTCGCCAGGAGAACGACGATCGCGCCGGCCACCGCCGCGAGGCGGCGCCGTGCCGCCAGGGTCGCCACCAGGCGACGCCCGACCTCCGCCACCGCGCGCGCCACCGCGGCCGCGATGGCCGCCACGGCCACGCCGAGCAGCGGGAACGTGACCACCAGGGTCGGCAGGTAGTAGCGGTCGATGTCGCCGTCGCGGAAGTTCATGCTGTACAGCACGTTCGCCGCGGCCAGCAGCCCGAAGAAGGCGAGGAACCCGAGCCGCCGCACGGCGAGCACGGACGCGCCGACCGCCACGAGCAGCCAGCCCGGCACCACCAGCTGGGCCGCCAGCACGCGCTCGGCGTCGTTCCACTTCGTCCAGAACTGCGCGAGCGGGGAGTTGAAGTCGTCGAAGAGGTCCTTGAACTGCTCGGCGAAGACGAGGTAGCGGAACCGCTCCCACGTATCGGGGTGGGCGTAATTGAGCGGTGGGGTCGGATCGACGTTGGCGCGGATGTAGATGTAGGCGTACGACGCGATTCCGAGCGCCACGACCGCCGCGCAGGCGGCTACGAGGCGCCATCGGCGCCAGAGGTGGCGGTCGACGATCAGCAGCCAGGCCGCAATGCCGGGCGCGGTCAGTCCGACCAGTGGATGGGCGCCGATGCCGAGCGCGAAGGCAGCCGACGCGCCGATCAGCCAGCGGCCGGCGCGCGGTGACCGGGCTCGCTCGGCGGCCGCCCAGGTCAGCAGCAGCCACACGACCAGGGCAACGAACAGCACGTTGATGGCGTGGACGTCGGCGCGCGTCGCGTTCTGCCATGGCTCGGAGGCGAAGGCGAAGGCCGCTCCGGCCAGTCCCGCGGCGGCGGCACGCAGGGTGCCGTCGCGCTCGCTGATGAGGTGGCCGGTGATGAGGACCACCAGGCCGGCGGCAAGGGAGACCGAGACGGCCGAGAGCAGGTTCATGCGCCACGCGATCTCGCCGAGCGGGAGCTGGCTCCACAGCCAGCCGAGCATGGCGTACACCGGGAAGCCGGTGGGATGGAAGATCGACAGGGTGTGCGGGACGGTCTGCGCCTCGCCGGTGTCCCAGAAGCCGGTCGACGGCATCATCGTGCGCAGGTAAATGGCGAACGCGACCACGGTCACCAGGGCGGCCGCAAAGGCCACCCCGTTGTCGCTGTACGGCACCCACGTGCGCCGATACCGACGCGCGCCGGGCGCAACCGGGCGCCGATCAAGGCCGTCCGGAGCTCGATGTATACTCACCGCCACCTTGGCGTGCGATACGACACGGCGCGCTCGGAGAGGGCGCCGCACCTGATGACCCGCGACCCCGTCGGGCGACGGGGCGAGGGGATTCTCGAAGCGCTACGGCGGCTCGACGCCGGCACGATCCTCATCACGCTCCTCGTCCTGGGTCTCGCGCTGCGCGTCTTCATCGCCGGCGTCTACCTTCCGCTCAGCGGCTTCCGGATCGACGTCGGCGACTTCACCGCCTGGGGCCAGCGGCTAGCAAGCCTCGGACCAGCGCACTTCTACGAGCAGGGCTACTTCAGCGATTATCCGCCCGGCTACCTGTACGTCCTCTGGGTGCTCGGCTCGATCGGCGGACTACTGAAGCCGATCGTCGGGCTGGATGTCACCGGGGGCCTGGTGAAGATCCCCGGCATCGCAGCCGACATCGGCGTGGCGTGGCTCCTGTTCGTGATCGCTCGCCGATGGGGACCCTCGCTGACTCGACGGGTGGGGCCGGAGACGCTCGGCCTGATCGCCGCCACGATCTACCTGTTCAACCCCGGCGTGATCTTCGACTCGTCGGTGTGGGGTCAGATCGACTCGGTCGGCACGCTCGTCCTGCTCGCCACGATCTACGCGCTCGGCCGCGGCTGGACCGAGGTCGCCGCCTTCGGGGCGGTGCTCGCTCTGCTGGTGAAGTTCCAATTCGCCTTCCTCATCCCCATCGTCGCCATCGTCGGCATCAAGCGCCACCTGTTCGGGCGATCCTCCGACCCCACACTCGCCGGCCGCCGCGATCCACTGCGCGTGCTCACCTCGCTGGCGGTCGGGATCGGCTCCCTGACGCTGCTGATGCTGCCGTTCGGCATGACCCTCTATGCGCCGATGGCGGGCGGCAACCCGAAGGGGCTGCTCGGCATCCTGCCCGCGCCAGATCCCTCGACGAGCCTCATCGGCAAGCTGGTGGAGGCCGCCGATACCTACAAGGGGCTCTCCGTCAACGCCATCAACCTGTGGCGCAACCCGTGGTCCGGCCTGGGCGACACGCTGCATTGGGGCGACGACCAGGCCGTCGGACTGACGCTCGGGGGCGTTGCGCTGACCTGGCAGCAGGTGGGAATGCTGCTGTTCGCCGCCGTCGCGCTGATCGCGCTGTGGCAGGTAGTGCGACGGGACGACATGCGAGGCCTGCTGCTCGCATCGCTGGTGCTGGCGATCGCCTTCTTCGTGCTGCCGACCCGCGTCCACGAGCGCTACCTCTTCCCCGCGCTCGCCCTCGCGGCACCGCTGGTGCTCTCGGCGCGCGTCTGGCCGTGGCTGTACGGGGCACTGTCGCTGAGCTTCTTCGCCAACGTGTACTGGGTCTACACCGAGGACTGGTCGTTCGCCGGCGGCGTGATGAATCCCGGCGCGGGCGGCTTACCGATGCCGCAGGACGCCCTCCTGACCTCGACGCTCCTGACCGACTGGGGCCTCTGGCTGCTGGCGCTGATGATCGTCGTGACGCTTGGCGTCGTCGTTGCCCGGTCGATTCGGCTGGCGTTGAGCGCGCCGGAAGCCAATGCCGTGGTCACCCCGCAGCCGGCGGCCCTTTCCCCGCGGGCCGCGACCGACGCCTGGCGTCATGCGCCCGCGGCATCCGGGATCGGCTGGCTTGCGCCGAACCCGGCCGATGCGTACCTGCACGAGCCGCAACGGCGGCTCGATCGGCGCGACCTGCTGCTCGTGCTGGGCCTGGTCGCCTTCACGTTGATCTTCCGGATGTGGCGTCTCGACATCCCCCGCGGCCAGCACTTCGACGAGGTGTACCACGCGCGCTCCGCCGCCGAGTGGCTCAGCGCCTGGGAGAACGGCTGGGACCGCGACGTCTACGAGTGGACGCATCCAATGCTGGCGAAATACCTCATCGCTGGCGGCATCCTGGCCGCCAACCCCAACCAGGTCGTCGCGTCGGAGGGGGTCTCGGGCCCCGCCACCAGCCTGGCGGTCGCGCCCGAACGGCACTCGCGCGGCTATCCCCGCTCGATCACGTTCAGCTCCGACAGTAGCCAGCGCATCGCCGCCAGCGACGCCGCGACCGGCGAGGAGATCGTCGCCTGGAACGCGGGGGGACCGATCGCCAGCCTCGCCTACGATCCGGAGGCGCCGCGGCTGCTGGTCGGCCGCGCGGACAGCGGGATTGTCGAGACGTACGAGCTGGCCGGGCTGATGGCGTCGCCCGACGGCCGCGCGCCGCCGGCCGGTCCGAGCATCGAATCGGGGCTCGACGTCGTCAGCGAGATCGTCATCCCCGACGCGGCCACCGATCCGGTGCTTCTCCGCGGGGCCAGCGGCCTCGCGGTGGTCGACCGAGCCAGCGACACCGTCGTCGGGACCGCCGCCGGCGCCTACGGCGGGATCGGCTTCGTGACCGGCACCGAGGCGGAGGACCCCGACTGGGTTGTGGCCACCGATGCCGAGCGCAACGCGATCGTGTTCCTGGACGCCGCGACGCTCGAGCCGCGCCAGGACGACGACGTGGAGGCGGTCGAGGCGCCGCTGGTCGGGCCGCTGCTCGTGCGCGGCGACGGTGACGACCAGCAGGTGCTGGCGCTCACCGGAGCGCTCCCCGAAGCGGCGGATCACGGTCCGACGCTCGGCGGCATCGCCGTCATGGACGCCGATGGCAGCGGCAGCCCGTGTGCCGGAGATCCGTGCGTCGTCGGCCTGGTGCCGATGCCGGGGGCGCCGTTACTGGTCGGCGAGCAGCGCGTCGCCGGGCTCGTCTACGTCGCGGGCACCACCGCGGCGGGTGAGGCGGAGGCGTGGACGCTCGAGCCGCACGTCGAGCGGCGTCGGGACGAGACGATCGGCCTGGCTGCCTTCGATGCCACGCCGCTGCCCGGGACGCCGTTGGCCATGGCCTTCGACATCGCCTCCACCGCCCAGAGCGACGACCACGGCCGGCTGCTGGTCAGCACGGTCGACGCGAACGGCAGCGGCGAGCTCGCGCGCATCGACGCCGGCAGCAACGCCTTCGCCTGGCGCATCGCCGGCGTCGCCTTCGGCTCGGCGCTGGTCGGGCTCATCTACCTGCTGGTCGCGACGATGTTCGGCCGCCGCCGCATCGCCGTCCTGGCGGCCGCCTTCGTGGCGATCGACCCGATGAGCTACGTCATGAGCCGGATCAGCATGAACGACATCTTCGTGGCGACCTTCATCGTGGCCGCGTACCTGGTCTTCTGGCAGATCTGGTCCGGCCGATGGGCGCGCAGCGCCTGGTGGGCGCTGCCGCTGGTCGGCGTCCTCATCGGCCTGGCGGCGGCCACGAAGTGGGTCGGCTTCTACGCCCTGGCCGGCCTGTGGGTGCTGGTCCTGGCGCGCTCGGATCTCGGACGGCTGCTGCTCGTCGCGCTGGTGGCGCTCGGCGCCGTCATCGGCGGCATCGGTGCTCCATGGCCGTTCCTGGTGGTCATGCTGGGCCTGCTGGCGCTGGCGCTGGCGATCAGCTGGCTGCGGCCGATCCGGCTCGACCTGTCTGATGCCGTCACCGCGCTCCCGGCAGGCGCCCTGGTCGTGGCCGGCGTCGGGCTGGCCTTCGTGGTCGCCTTCAACCAGGTCGAGGGTGCGCGGACGCCGACGAGCGCGGTGGAGTACGTCTTCGGGCTCCTGGCGCGAGGCGCGCAAGTCGGCTGGCCGGCGTGGCTGATGATCAGCGTGGCTGCGGTGCTGGTCGTATGGCGGGCAGCCCTGTCACTCCGCAACCCGCGGTCGGACGCGCGCTGGTACCGGCCGGGTGAGATGAGCGGCTTCTCCTGGTCGTGGGTGGCGGCGTGCCTCGTCGTCATTCCGTTGGTCGTGTACGCCCTCACCTACATCCCGTACCTCCAGCTGGGCCACGACTGGGCGATCTCCGGCGGTCCGGGCTACGGCTGGTCGCTGGACGAGCTGCACGCTCAGATGTTCGGCTACCACTTCAACCTCAAGGCGGGCCACGCCAGCTCGTCGCCGTGGTGGAGCTGGCCGCTGGCGCTCAAGCCGACCTGGTTCTTCAACGGCACCTACGACTCCGACCAGGTCGCCGCCATCTACAACGGAGGCAACCCGATCCTGTTCTGGGCCGGCATCCCGGCCCTCGCCGCGTGCGCCGTGCTCGCCTGGAAGCGCCGATCGATGGCGCTCGTGCTCATCGTCGCGGCATTCGCGTTCCAGTACGTGCCCTGGATC
>DASTTX010000025.1:0-6375 GCA_035759945.1 Candidatus Limnocylindria bacterium
GCGGGGCAGGATGTCGAAGGGGGCGTCCTGCCCCGCATAATCGCGCGGTGAATGCAGCCGCTCCTGTCCCGCCAGCGGATCGCGCTGCTGTGCCGCGTGCCGTGGTGCCGCGCCAACCGGACCCGAATCAGCTCATGCGAACCTGCGCGAACTGCGGCTCGCGTATGCTGGAGCGCAAGTGCAAGCTCATCTGCACCGGCTGCGGCTACTTCCTGAGCTGCTCGGACTACTACTAGGACCCCGGCCCTCGCCTGGCGCCTACTGAATCGTTCCGAGGAACTCGATCGTGGCCATGATGCGGTCGAGGACCGCCTTGTTGAGCTGGTAGTCGCCGCCCATGTCGGTGTTCGTCTGGACGAGGAGATTCGGGCCTTCTTCCTCGGTCGGACCGAGCTGGACGAGGTACGCGTACTGAAGCCAGTCCGTTGGCATCGTGCCGCCATCGCCCTCAGCGCCGCGCCACTCGACTCTGTTGGCGACCTGCGTGCTGCCAACGAGCACCTCCTCACGGCTCACCATCTCCTCGAAGGAGCCGAAGTCACCGTCGAGGTATTCGATGGTGATCGCGATCTCATCGGGGACGGTACCGGAGTCATCTGCCTCGTAGAACGTCGGGCTGAACCAGCTGCACGGCGGCACGTCGCCGATCTCGGTGTTCGTGTACCACGCCTCGGGGAACTGGAGCCGGTAGCCATCCTCCGAGTTCTCGCACTGGTCGCGGTCCAGGAACAGCGTGTCCGCGTCGGGGTTCGGCATGACCGTGAAGCCAACGGGGCCGCCAGGTTCCTCGGTGGCTGACGGCTCCGCAGCCGGCGCGCTCTCGCTGACTTCGGCACTTGCTGATGCCGACGGCGTGGGTTCGAACGTGGGCTTCTCGCTCGGCATCTCGCTCGACGGGGCAACTGCCTGCGGCGTGCAGGCGGCCAGGATCAGGACGAGTACGGCGAGCGTGGGGCGGGTGGTTCGGGTCATCGGTCCTCGACGGTTTCGGTGGTCGCTGCAGCGTAGTGAGGTGCGGTCCGTTCGGCGCTAGTACGAAAGGCATTCGTCCCCGGCCGTGTCGGTTAGAGGGCGGGCGCCGATCTATCGGGCAGTAGTGCACATGGATGGGCGCTCACGTGCTTCTGGGACCGAAACATGAGGCACAGACCCGCGGGGCGCAGGTCTCGTGTGCGTGATTGCCCGATACATCGGCGGCAACCCCGCCTACATGCCGCGCAGGCGCAGGAAGGCCTCGTTGGAGGGCTCGCGGCCCAGGAAGGCGCGGACGAGGTCATCGGCGTCGCGGGAGCCGTTGGGCTCGAGGATCTCGCGGCGATAATCGGCGCCAACGACGGGCGAGGTGACCCCTTCGGCGGCGAATCGGCTGAACATGTCGTCGCCGATGACCTCCGCCCACAGGTAGCCGTAGTAGCCGGCGTCGTACCCGCCGACCAGGTGCCCGAAGCCGGTGAGCATGAACGTGCCCTCCGGATAGGGCATGCCGGTGATCTCGTGCGTGCGACGCAGCGCCTCGTCCAGGTCCGGCGCGACGGGCTCCGCATGCAGCGCCAGGTCGATCTGGCCGTAGAACGCCTGGATGGACGACTTGATGCCCTCGTCCACGAACCGCGCCGCGCGGATCAGCTCGATCTGCTCGTCCGACAGCGGCTCATCCGTGGCGAAATGACGGGCGAAGCGGCGCAGGACCGATGGCTCCCACGTCCAGTGCTCCATGATCTGGGACGGCGCCTCGACGAAGTCCCACTCGGTCTCGGCCCCGGAGAACCGCGCGAATTCGGCGCGGGTGAGGCTCATGTGCAGGACGTGGCCGAACTCGTGGAACAGCGTCTCGACCTCGGTGTGCTTGAGCAGCGACGGCCGATCCGCCGATGGCGGGGTCATGTTCGCCACGATCGCCGTGACCGGAGCCACGTACGAGCCGTCCGCCGCGCGATGGCCGACGACCAGCGGAAACGCCGCGGCATGGCCGAACTTGCCGTCGCGCGGGAACAGGTCGGCGTAGAAGTGCGCGATGTGCCGGCCGCTGGAACGGTCGAGGATCTCGTACAGCCGAACGCTGTCGTGCCAGGCCTTGGCATCCTCCACCTGTCGGTAGTCGAGGCCGAGGACGTCGCCGGTCAGGGCGAACATGCCGTCCATGACGCGCTCGAGGCTGAAGTACTCGCTGAGCCGATCCTGGTCGACGCCGTACTCGGTCCGTCGCAGCTGCTCGTCGTAGTAGCGCCAGTCCCAGGCGGTGATCGGGCCGTCGTGTCCATCGGCGTGCAGGCGGTCGGCGAGCCGATCGAGCTCGGCGCGCACCTTCTCACCCAGCGCCGGCAACAGCTCGCCGTAGAACTCGCGCACGCGCTCCGGCGACTTCGCCATCTTCAGCTCCATGGCGTGGTGCGCCCACGTCGGTTGGCCCATGACGTCGGCGATGCGCCGGCGAAGCCGGAGCGCCTCGTCCAGCAGCGGCCGGTTGGCGTCCAGCGAGCGGCGCCACGACTTCTCGAACAGCTCCTGCCGCAATGCGCGGTCGTGCGCCTGCTGAAGGAACGGGTTCAGCTGCGGGTAGTCGAGCGTGACCCGGAACGTGCCCTCCGCGTCGCCGGGCGATAGACGCTCGACGTACTCGTCCGGCAGGCCGTCCAGGTCCTCGCGCGTGACCTCGATCCAGTCGCGGTACTCGTTGATGTTGCGCTGGAACGTGACCTCGACCTCGACCAGCCGCGTCCGCAGCCGCTCCAGCTCGGCGCGCGCATCGGCGTCGAGCTCGTGGCCGGCGCGACGGAAGTCACGCAGCCAGTGCTCGACCAGGCGGGCTCGCTCACCGGTCAGGCCGTTGGCCTCGTCCGTGCCGGCGAATGCCCGAACCGCCTCGTACAGGTCGGTGCGGAAGATGAGCGCGACGCGCCACTTGTAGATGCGCTCCTCGGCCTCCGTCCCCGCGTCGCGGACGGCCTCGTCGGTATGCACCTGGCCGATGAACCCCGTCTGCCCATATGCCCGCACCAGCTCGGCGCCGGCCAGCTCGAGCGGCAGCATGGTTCCCTCGAAGGAGGGGGGAGCGGCGACGGCTTTCGCGACCAGGTCCTCGGCGGTGGCGAGGGCCGCATCGGTCTCGCGCAGGACCGATTCGACGGTGATCGCGGTGTAGTCGTGGAGCATCGGCGCATGGTACGCGCCCGCTGGGGTGGTGCGATATATCGAGTCCTTTGCGCGTGACGGTCGTCGCGCGCGCGGTTTCCGCGATGCATCCAGTCTCAGCGAGCGTGGAACGTGCCGTGCGGCGGCGTTCGTGCGCACCAGCAGTCGATTTGTCGGAAAACCGCAGCGCGGCAGTGCGCCCCTGCTGATCTGCCTCGATATATCGAGACGAGCGGCACCTATGAAGCGGCAGCGGCTCCGAATGGTGCGCCGGAGGCCAGCAGGCGGGAGGCGGCGATGGCGTCCATCGGCCTTGCCAGCAGGAAGCCCTGCGCGTAGGTGACGCCCATCTCACGCAGGAGCGCGAGCTGGGCTTCGGTCTCGACCCCCTCGGCCACGGTGTAGAGGTCCATGGACGACCCGAGCTGGACCACCGAGCGCACCAGCGGCGGCACCTCGGACGAGCGACCGAGCTGCGCCACGAACGACTGGTCGATCTTCAGCACGTCGATCGGGAAGCGTCCCAGATAGCTCAACGACGAGTAGCCGGTCCCGAAATCGTCCAGGGCGAGGTGCACGCCGAGTGACTTCATCTCGCGCAGCTGGCTCTCGTCGTCCTGCATGAGGCCGGTCTCCGTGAGCTCCAGGATGAGCTGCTCCGGCGCGAGGCCGGTGGAGGAGAGCGCCAGGCGCACCCACTCGGCCATGTGCGGCTCGCGCAGCTGCCGGGGCGACACGTTGACCGATACGTGCAGCGCCCGCCCTGACGTCTCCGTCCACGCCACCGCCTGGCGGCACGCCTGCTCGAGCACCCAGTTGCCGATCGGCACGATCAGCCCTGTCTCCTCCGCCAGCGGAATGAAGTCGAGCGGCTGGACCTCGCCGCGCGTTGGGTGGCGCCAGCGGATGAGCGCCTCGAAGCCGGACAGCTCGCCCGACTTCAGCGCGTACACGGGCTGGTAGCGCAGCCGGAGCTCGCCGCGCTCGACGGCACGCTCGAGATCGGCGCGGAGCTCGAGGCGGGCGACCGCCGCGGCGTGCATCGATGTCTCGAACCGCTCCGCGCGGGCCTTGCCGCGGCTCTTGGCCGTGTACATCGCCACGTCGGCGTTGCGGAGCAGCTCATCGGCCGTCCGCGTCTCGAAGGTGGAGAAGGCGACGCCGATGGATGCGGACAGGTGAACCTGGATGCCGCCGAGCTCGAACGGCGAGCGCAGCGCGTCGAGGATCCGCTCGCTGACGTGGGAGACGAGGTCGTCGTTGACGCCCTCGAGCAGGATGGCGAACTCGTCACCGCCGATGCGCGACACCGTGTCCTCCGGGCGCAGGCTGGCCCGCAGCCGTTCGGCGACCGCGATCATGGCCTGGTCGCCTGCGCCGTGCCCGAGCGAGTCGTTGATCGTCTTGAAGTCGTCGACGTCCATGATCAGGACGGCCAGGTCCGCATCGGCCGCGCGACGGGCGAGCGCGTGCTGGATGCGGTCCACCATGAGCGCGCGGTTCGCGAGGCCGGTGAGCGGGTCGTGGAAGGCGTCGTGGACGAGCTGCCGCTCGAGCGCCTTGCGCTCGGTGACATCGCGGTAGTTGACCACGATGCCGCCGATGACCGGGTCGTCGACGAGGTTCCAGCCCTGGGCCTCGAGCACGCGCCACGAGCCATCGGCGTGGCGCGAGCGCAGCTCGACCGTCTTCATGCCACCCGGCACGCTGATGAGCTCGGCGATGGTGGAGCGCACGAAGCCGATGTCGTCTGGGTGCGTCAGCTCCAGGATCGACCGACCGATTCGCTCGTCCGGGGGGTAGCCCAGCACCTGCTCCACGGCGGGGCTCTGGTACTTCACCGTGCCGTCGATGCCCAGGATCAGGAACACGTCCGACGAGTGCTTCAGCAGGGTGCGGAACCGCTGCTCGCTGGCGCGCAGGTCGATCAGTGCCTCGCGCTGGCCCGCCGCCGCGACGCTCGCCGCGTGGAGGATCTCCTCGCGGTCGCGCAGCAGGATCGTCTGGCGCACGACGGTGATGCCGAGCGCCACGGCGAGCATGAGGTCCACGACCAGCGTCGTCTGGTCCCGCACGCTGAACTCGTTGAGCACGATCAGGCCGGGCGCCACCCCAACCGAGGCGATCGGCAGGATGCTGCGAGCGCGGCGCGCGAGCTCTCGGAACCGGGGATCGGGGTCGATGTCGCGCGACCAGGTGGCTGCGCCATAGCCGGCGATCAGCTCGCCGATGACGACGAGCCACGCGGTGCCGAGCGTGGTGTGCGCGGCGTCGAGGCTCCATGCCCGCGCGCCGCCGGCGATGACGAGTCCGGCGACCACCGCCATCCAGCCGTGCATGCCGCGCGGGGGCGTCAACGCAACGCCGATGAGGCACAGCGAGCCCGCAATGCCGATGAGCAGCACGGTCTCCAGCGCGGTCCCGACGATCGCTTCCTGGGACAATGCGCGCTGGCCGATGGCGTAGAGGACCACGGCGCCGACGGCCGCGAACACGGACGCCGAATCGAGGGCGATGGCGATCCGCTCCGATCGCGAGAAGCGTCCGGCCAGGAGGAACGGCCAGCAGCGAGCGGTGAGCAGCCCGACCAGCCCGAGGAGCGCCCATTCGACGACGGGTGGCAGCGGCGTGCGGAACAGGAGGGCGGAGCCATCGATTGCCTGGAGTGCCAGCCACGAGAGCATGACGACGAGCACCGCGCTGCGGAACGGCCGATCCTCCGGCGTCGAGGCGGCCCAGGCGCGCGTGATGAAGACCGCCGAGCAGATGGCCCCGATGGTGAAGATCAACTGCGCGACGAGGGGCTGAACGCCGCTCGGCAGGAGCCCGCCACCCAGGCTCAGCGCGATGGCCGCGGCCGCGGCAAGCACGAAGAGGCGAGCACCGCCGATCTGCCCGGTCGTGGGCAGCGTCGCGGGGAGCATCAGTGACTGCGCCGCCTCCGGTGCGGCGGTGACCCGGGTGGGGGAGGTCATCGTGGGCGAGCGTAGGAAACGATCGGGCCGGCCGGTATGGTCATATCGGGTCACCCGATCGGCGCACACTGTGGCCGTGTCAACGACCCCGGCCGTCCTCGGTCTTCACTTCCTGCTCGAGCTGGTCGCGCTCTTCGCCGTCGGCTACTGGGGCTGGACCGCTCACGACGGCGCACAGCGATGGGTGTGGGCCACCGCGCTGCCGCTGCTCCTCGCGACGGTGTGGGCGGTGTTCCGCGTGCCGGGCGATGGCGGCGATCCCATCGTC
>DASTTX010000026.1:0-15692 GCA_035759945.1 Candidatus Limnocylindria bacterium
TCGGCCATGGCCGCGTCGAACCCGGCGCGGTCGACGCTCACGCCGCGCTCCGCCGCGATCTCGATGGTCAGGTCGATGGGGAAGCCGAACGTGTCATGCAGCCGGAACGCATCGGCGCCGCTGATGATGCCGCCCGCCTGAACCAGCTCGGCCAGGCGTGCGCTGCCGGCCTCGAGGGTGCGCGCGAACTTCTCTTCCTCGGCCGCGATGCCGTTCAGGATCTCGTCGCGCCGCTCCACCAGCCGCGGATAGGCGTGGCCCATGAGGTCGATCACGACCGCGGCCGTCTCGCGCAGGAACGGCCCGTTGATGCCGAGCAGCCGCCCGTGACGCACCGCGCGACGGATGATGCGGCGCAGGACGTACCCGGCCCCGTCGTTGGCCGGCTTGACGCCCTCGGCGAGCAGGAAGGTCATCGCCCGCGAGTGATCGGCCACGACCTGGTAGCTGAAGCGCTCGGCCTCAACGGTCTCCGGGTCATGACCGATGAACTCCGCCAGCCGTTCGATGATCGGCGCGAACAGGTCGGTCCGATAGTTGGAGTCCACGTCCTGGATGACCGACGCCAGACGCTCCAGGCCCGTCCCGGTATCCACGCTCTGCATCGGCAGCGGGGTCAGGGTCCCGTCGGCCGCGCGGTCGTACTGCATGAAGACGAGGTTGCCGACCTCCAGCCAGCGCGGGCAGGTCTCCGAGTGATCGGGGATGCACTCGGGACCCTCGGACAGGTGCGCGCCGCGGTCGTAGTGCAGCTCACTGCAGGGGCCGCACGGACCGGTGTCGCCCATGCGCCAGAAGTTCTTCTCGTCTCCGACCGCGATGTTCCCCCAGCGCACGATGCGATCGGGTGGGAGGCCGATCTCGTTGGCCCAGATGGCGTAGGCGTCGTCGTCATCGGTGTAGACGGTCGCCGCCAGGCGCTCGGGCGCGATGCCGAATTCATCGGTCAGGAGCTGCCAGTGCCAGTGGATCGCCTCGCGCTTGAAGTAGTCGCCGAAGCTCCAGTTGCCGAGCATCTCGAACAGCGTGTTGTGGCGCGGCGTCCGCCCGACCTCCTCGAAGTCATTGTGCTTGCCGGCCACGCGCAGGCAGACCTGGGTGTTCACGGCGCGCACGTAGTCGCGCTTCTCCTCGCCGGTCAGCACGCGCTTGAAGGGAGCCATGCCGGAGTTCACGAACAGCAGCGTCGGATCGTCGCGGGCAAGCAGCGACGCGGAGGGCACCCGGGTATGCCCGCGCTCCTCGAAGAAGCGCTGGAAGCGCTCTCGGATCTCGGCCGCGCTCATCGGCTCCATCGGTTCACCTGCCGTCATTCACGCTGAGAGCCGGCGACCCACCGGCTCTCGTGCTGCTTGGTTCGGGTCGTCGTGTTGCCGTGGTTACAGGGCGGCACCCTCGGCGGCGTTGTAGTCGCCGACCATCCCGGCGCGCGCCTGCTCCGCGGCGGCCCGTCCCTCGTTGACCGCCTCGTCCCACTCGGCCTTCTTGCCGTCGACGAACTCGCCGACCTGCTCACGCAGCTCGTCACCCGACTGCGGTGCGAGCAGCAGCCCGATGGCCGCGCCGATCAATCCGCCGATGACGACGCCAGCCAGGAAGCTGCCGAGTCCCGAGTCGCGATTCATGAGCCGGTGGGGTCCTCGTGTGTTTCCCATGATTCTACCGACAGCCGATCCGGGCGTGCCGAGGCGACGGTGAGGCGGCCACCTTCGACGCTGGTCTGGAGCGAGTTCATCAGGTCGGTGAGGCGATCGAGCTTGACCGCGACGTCCTCGCTGAGCACCTCGGCGTTGCTCGTCAGCTCGCGTGCGTGCGCCAGGATCGGGCGCAGCTCCTGCTCGGTAGTGCGTGCCAGGTTGCGCAGGTCACTCGTCAAAGCTCGCGATTCCCTGATCAGCGGCGTCGCCTGCCAGGCCAAGTACACCAGCGCACCGCCGGCCGCCAGCACGCCCAATCCAGCGCCGATGTTGAAGATGGCGAGCGCTAGGTCCATGCGCGGGAGGGTACACCGCGCGCTCGTGGCCGTGACCCGTGCCTCCCCGGCCGCGCCGTGGTCAGTCCTCCACGCGGACCGGACCGAGCGCGCTGAGCAACGAGACGACGATCATCAACACCTGCGCACCGACCGACGCGAGCACCACGTTCATGTCGCCGATGCGGAGCAGCTCGATCCCCAACGGCTCGGCGATGGCGTCGCCCACGGCCACCCCCACCACGGAGGCGACGCCCAGCCCAAGGGCGGATCGCCCGAACCGGCCTCGAACGGCGAGGAACACGAGCAGGTTGATCAGCGCCAGCAGCGGGACCCAGACCAGCCACGGACCGATGGTCACGTTCGGGTGATGCGTCCCCCACCGAAGCACTCGTCGGCGTCGTAGAGCACGGCCGCCTGCCCCGGCGCGGGCGCCCAGACGGGCTCGGCGGTCTCGACCACGAACCGATCCCGGCCGACCATGGTGACCTCGGCAGGCACGTCCGGCGCCCGATGCCGGATCCGCACCGATGCCTCGAAGCGCTCCGTCGGCGGCTCCCCGGCCGTGAAGCGCGCGCCATCGACGGTGAACGAACGCTGCGCAACCTCGTCGCGGCGGCCGATGACCACGGTGTTCGTGGCGGGAAGTACCTCCCGTACGTAGACCGCCTCGCCCAGCGCCACCCCGAGTCCGTGCCGCTGACCGACGGTGTAGTGGGCGTAGCCGGTGTGCGTCCCGACCCGTTCACCGCGAGCGTCAACGATCGGACCCGGATCGCCGGCATAGCCGCGGCGCTCCTCGAGCAGTGCCCGGTAGTCGCCAAGCGGCACGAAGCAGATCTCCTGGCTCTCCGGCTTCTGTGCGGTCGGCAGCGTGAGCTCGGCGGCCATGGCGCGCACCTCCGGCTTCGTCAGGTCACCCAGCGGGAAGCGGGTCCGGGTGAGCTGGTCCTGCGAGAGCACCCACAGGAAGTAGGTCTGGTCCTTGTCGGCATCGGCGGCGCGCATCAGGCGCCAGCGGCCGTCACGGTGCTCGAGGCGGGCGTAGTGGCCGGTCGCGACCGCATCGGCACCGTACGCGGCCAATCCGCGCTTCAGCAGCTCGTCGAACTTGATGTACTGGTTGCACGCCTGGCACGGGTTGGGCGTGGCGCCCTCGAGGTACGAGTCCACGAAGGCGTCGATGACGCGGGCGCCGAACTCGCGCTCGACGTTCAGGATGAAGAACGGGATGTCCAGGATCTGCGCGACGCGACGGGCATCATCCGCCGCGTCCGGTGAGCAGCAGGACCGGCTCAGCTCGTAGCCCTCGGGCAGGTCGCCGTGCGTGCGCATCCAGACGCCGATGACCTCGTCGTCGGTCGCCTCCCGCGCGAGCAGCGCCGCCGCGACGCTCGAGTCCACGCCGCCGCTCATGGCGGCCACGATACGGCTCATGCGCTCGCCGCGACCTGCGGAGCCGACGCGCGCAGGCGCGCGATGCAGCCTTCGACGACCGAGATGGTGCGCTCGACATCGGCGGCCGTCGTCTCCGGGCCGAGGGTCAGCCGCAGCGAGCCGTGGGCGAGCTGTTCGTCGATTCCCATCGCCAGCAGCACGTGCGAGGGATCGACGCTGCCGGTGGTGCAGGCCGATCCGGTGCTGGCCTCGATGCCCTCGAGGTCGAGTGCCGCCACCAGATCGCCGCCCTCGATGCCCTCGATCACGAACGAGGCGCTGTTCGGCAGCCGCTCGGTCGGGTGGCCCGTCAGCTGCACGCCCGTCAGGCCGGTCAACGCGCCGATCAGCCGATCACGCAACGCCGTATTGGGTGTCTCACGGAAGCTGGCCTTCATGGCAGTCGCGAACCCGACCGCGGCCGCCACGTTCTCCGTTCCTGCCCGCCGCTGACGTTCCTGGGCTCCGCCCTGCATCTGCGGCAGCAGCGCGGTGCCCTGCCGGACGTAGAGCGCACCGACCCCGATCGGCCCACCCAGCTTGTGTGCGGATAACGAGATGAGCGTCGCCTGCCAGGCGTGGGGCGTCGGCGGCCCGAAGGCCGCGGCCTGCACCGCATCGGTGTGGAAGGGCAGGTTGTGCGCTCGACACACGGCGCCGATCTCGGCAATCGGCTGGAGCGTGCCGACCTCGTTGTTGGCGGCCATGACGCTCACCAGGATGGTGCGCTCCGTGATCGCCGCAGCAAGCTCGGATGGGTCGACGCGCCCGTATCGGTCCACCGGGAGGTAGGTCACCTCGAAGCCCCGACGCTCGAGCACGGCGCAGGTGTTCAGGACCGCCTTGTGCTCGACGCTGCTCGTGATGATGTGCCGGCCACGTGCGCTTGCCGCCCAGGCGACGCCCTTCAGGGCGAGGTTGTCCGCCTCGGTGCCCCCCGACGTGAGGACGATCTCGCGTGGCTTGGCACCGATGAGCCCGGCGACCGTCTCGCGCGCCTCGTCAAGCCCTTGCCGCGCGCGGCGTCCGGACGCATGGATGCTCGAGGCGTTGCCGTGGTGGGTCGTGAGATACGGCATCATCGCCTCGAGCACCTCGGGACGGAGCGGCGACGTCGCCGCGTGATCGAGGTAGATCGCCATCGGCCGATGATAGTCGCGAGGAGTTTCTGATGATCGTGCGAACGCTCGAGGAGATCACCGATACGGAGCGCGACGTCGTCGCCGATCAGTGGCGCGCGAAGCGGCTCTTCCTGCGCGACGACGGCATCGGCTTCTCGCTCTCCGAAACGGTGGTGAACGGCGGCGCAGAGATGAACATCTGGTACAAGGACCACAACGAGGCCTGCTTCGTCATCGAGGGCGAGGCGGAGATCACCGAGCGCGACACCGGCCGCGTCCACCGGATCGGTCCCGGCAGCGCGTATGCGCCCGAGCATGACCGCCACACCATCAGGGTGCTCGAAACGCTGCGCCTGGTGTGCGTCTTCAACCCGGCCTTGACCGGGCGTGAAACCCACGATGCCGATGGGAGCTACCTGCCCGCAGGGGACTAGCGCTTTTCCTCGTCGACGATGCGCAGGGACAGTTCCTCGAGCTGCTTCGGGGCGATCGGCGATGGCGCATCCATCATGAGATCGGTCCCCGACTGCGTTTTCGGGAACGCCATCACCTCGCGGATGTTGTCGACCTCGGCGTACAGGGCGGCCCATCGGTCCAGGCCGATGGCGATGCCGCCGTGCGGGGGCGCGCCGTACTCCAGGGCGTCGAGCAGCGCGCCGAACTCGTCGCGCATGCCCTCCATGCTGTGACCCATCAGCGCGAACGCCTTCTCGAGCATCGGCCGCTGGTGAATGCGGACCGATCCGCCACCCGACTCCCAGCCGTTCAGCGCCAGATCGTACTGCTGCGCCCGGACCGCGCCGGGATCCGAGTCCATCAGCGGGATGTCATCCGGGACCGGCGCGCTGAACGGGTTGTGCGTCGCGTCCCAGCGCTGCTCCTCGGCCACCCACGCGAACATCGGGAAGCGGTGGACCCACACGTAGCCGAGCACACCCCGCTGGCGGAGGCCGAGCCGATCCCCCATCGCCAGGCGGATGTGGCCAAGGGCCTCGGACGCGCCGATCCGGTCGGCATCGGCGACGACGAGGACGAGGTCGCCGGCCGAGGCCCCGGTCGCCGCCAGCAACGCGGCCTCATGGCCCTCCAGAAACTTCGCCGCCGGCCCGTGCAGCGAGCCATCGGATTGCACTGCCAGATGGACGAGCCCCTTGGCCCCGTGACGCTTGGCAAGGTCGATGAGCTCGTCGAGCTGCTTGCGCGAGTAGTCGCCACATCCGGGCGCGACGATCGCGAAGACGGCGCCACCGGCGGCGATCGGCTCGGTGAAGACGCGGAAGTCGACGCCGCGGACCGCATCGGTCAGGTCGACCAGCTCCATGCCGAAGCGAATGTCGGGCTTGTCCGAGCCGTATCGGTCCATGGCCTCGGCGTACGTCAGCCGCGGAAAGGGCGACTGCAGGATCGGCCGCCCCGGCAGCACGTCGCCGGCCACCCGAGTCACGACGCGCTCGACAGTCGAGATGACGTCCTCCTCGGTGACGAAGCTCATCTCGATGTCGACCTGTGTGTGCTCCGGCTGGCGGTCGCCCCGCAGATCCTCGTCGCGATACGCGTGCGCCAGCTGGAAGTAGCGGTCATAGCCGGCAACCATCAGCAGCTGCTTCAGCTGCTGCGGCGACTGCGGCAGCGCGTAGAACTCGCCGGGGCGGAGTCGGGACGGCACGACGAAGTCGCGCGCGCCCTCCGGCGTCGACCGAATCAGGGTGGGCGTCTCGATCTCGACGAAGCCCTCGTCCTCGAGCGCACGCCGGATGCTGCTCGCCAGGCGGGAGCGCAGCAGCATGCGCTGCTGCATCGGCGGCCGGCGCAGGTCGAGGTAGCGGTACTTCAGCCGCAGCGACTCGTCGAGGCCGGGCTGCTCCTCGTTGATGTAGAACGGCGGCACCTTCGACGGGTTCAGGACCTCGAAGCGATCGACCGCCACCTCGATCTCGCCGGTTTCGAGCTCGGCGTTGGCTGTGCCTTCAGGGCGCTCACGAACCACGCCCGAGACTTGCACCACCCATTCGTTGCGCGCCGGCTCCGCGGCGGCGTGGGCATCGGCGGCCTCGTCGGCGTTCGTCACGACCTGCGTGATGCCGTGGCGGTCGCGGAGGTCGAAGAAGGCCAGGTGACCGTGATCGCGGCGCCGATGCACCCAGCCGGAAAGAGTCACGCGCTCGCCGGCGTGCGAGGCGCGCAGATCGCCGCAGGTGTGGGTACGGAAGGCGGTTGCCATGGGAGCCGCCATGGTATCCGAGTCAGGAGGCGATCGGCGCCGCCTGCGAGGTCTCCTGCTTGAGACGGTCGAACATCGCCTGGTACCGGGGCAGCAAGTCCGGACCGATGGCGTCCAGCGCTGCGCGATCGCGTGTGCCGCGCGGTCGTTGGATGCGAACGGTCACCCGCGTCCCGCCATCCGCCGGCTGGAGCTGCGTCATGCTGACGAAGCGCACGAGGCCCGGAATGGTGCTCTCGACGGTGAAGTATTCGAACGGGCGCCAATCGAGGATCTCCTCGAGGGTTGCGCCATCGCCGTGGACGCAGTGGTTGCGCGTCCCCACGCCGCGACGCCCATCGCTGGGCACCTCGTCGATGCGCTCGACGCCCGGAATGATGCGCGCGCGCTCCCGCGGATCCGTGAGATAGGTCCACGCCGACTCCGGGGGAACGCCAAGCTCGGCTCCGATGCGCGCGAAGGCCGTTCGATCGCTCACGGTGACGCGCTTCAGCTCGCGCTCCCGCTGCCAGCGCGCGTCGAGGTCATGGACCCAGGCACGCACCTCGCCGAGCTCGTCGTAGGTCTCGTGGTGCTCACGCAGCCGCAGCGCATCCGGGTCGATGCCGGCTGCCGCCACGCACGCATCGGTCAGCAGGACGTAGCCGCCAAGGCCGGTCTCCTGCACCACGCGATTCTTCAGGAGCCGATGGACCACGATCACATCGGCGCCGGTCAGCTCGTCGGTGCCGTACAGGCGCTCGAGCACGAACCGCCCGTGATGGGTCACGAACTTCAGGTTCAGGCTCGGGATGCGGATGCAGGCGTTGCACTCGCACGTCGTCGCGCGCGAGATCGCGTCCAGCCGGCGCCGAAATGCGAAGTAGGCGCTCTCGAGCGTGTCGAGCAGCAGCGAGCCGTCGATGCGCGCCACCGGCGAGTAGACGAAGGCCGCGTCGCCCTCCAGCTTCGCCAGGCGGAATGGCCCCCGCAGGCGATCCACCACCGTCCGAATGAGGTCGCGGAGCGCGTCCTGGGCGTGGTCCAGCTCGGTATCGGCGAGGAGGCCTGTGTAGCCGGAGATGTCGCCGATGACGAGGCAGCCTTCTTGCGGCTCGCGGAGCATGTGGCCGCATTCTATGCCTGCCGCCACCGCGGATCGACGCGCCCGCGATGAGTTCGGCGCGCTCGAACCGTCTTACCGGTACCCATCCCCGCACGACGCTTGACATCCGAGGAGGAACCCCATGGCCCGGCCGAAGATCTATCCATGTCTCTGGTTCGACGGCAACGCGGAGGAGGCAGCGACCTTCTACACGTCACTGCTGCCGGACAGCCACGTCGACAAGGTGTGGCGATCGCCCGCCGAGACGCCGAGTGGCCCGGCCGGAATGGTGCTGACGGTCGACTTCACGCTCGCCGGCGAGCAGTTCCAGGGCCTCAACGGCGGCCCGGACTTCAACTTCAACGAGGCGATCTCGTTCGTGATCGAGTGCGAGGACCAGGCCGAGGTCGACCGGCTGTGGGATGGGCTGACGGCCAATGGTGGCGAGTCCGGCCCGTGCGGCTGGCTCAAGGACCGCTTCGGCGTCTCGTGGCAGATCGTGCCGAAGGCCCTGAACGAGATGATGGACGATCCCGACGCCGAAGCCGCGCGGCGCGCGATGGAGGCGATGCTGCGGATGGGCAAGCTCGACGTCGCCGAGCTGCGCCGCGCGTTCGAGGGCAAGGAGGCGCCACAGCCGGCCGGCGCCTGATCCAGGGCGCACCGGCGAGGCATTCGTCGCGGCGGAGCCACGATCCGTGGCATCCTCCGCGGCGATGACCAGCCAGGCGCGGCTCGATCGGCTGCATGCGCTCCGGCGCTCGCTGTATCGCGCGCAGGCGATCGGTCCGTTCTCGATCCCGCTCGCGGCCGGCCTTGGCCTCGGGTTCCTCGCGTCGTTCGCCGTCGACGCCTTCCTCTACCGCAGCGTCGATATCCCGCTGCGGCAGGTGATCGACGCGGTCGTCTTCGCGGTGGTGGCCGCGCCGGTGTGGCTCCTCGTCCAGCGCGCCGGCGTGCGCGACGCCCACGAGGTCGTGAGCTGGCTCAACGGCTGGGAGACCGAGCGCTGGCAGACCGAGATCGGCCGCCGGCTGTCGACGCTGCCGCGCGCCAACCCGGGCGTGCTCGACGCCCTGCCCGACACCATGGGCCTCAGACCCCTCCGCGTCGAGCTGCTGGCTGTGCGCGGCCAGGTCGATGAGGCCTACGAGCGCCTCGAGCGCCTGCCGACCGACACCCCGTGGCAGCGCTTCGAGCGTGCCGCCCTGGAGGAGTGGCTCGCCTTCCTGGGCGACGGCCCGGAGCTGATCGGACCGATGGAGGCGTTGGCCACCCAGATCGACGATGGCGAGCGCCGGCTGGTGGCGCGCGGGATGATCGCCGCGGCCCGCGCCAGGCGCGCCGCGGTGGACGGCAGCGACGCGATCGGCCCACTCGCCGCACTGCGCGAAGAGCTCGACGATCGGCCCCGCCGATACGCCTATCCGTACTGGACCGGCGTCGTGCTCATGGTCGGCGCCATCGCGGTCCTGGCCAGCGCCGCGGTCGCCATCACCGCCGCGATCATCCGCTGATTCGCGACGGGACCTCGTCCAGCGCGACCGTCTCCTGCTCGCCGGTGGCCAGGTCCTTGAGGCCGACCATGCCGTCACCGAGCTCCTTGCCGACGATCACCGCCCATCCGGCACCCGTCTTGGCCGCTGCCTCCAGCTGCTTGCCCAGCTTGCGGCCGCTGCCGTCCGGGCGGACTCGGAGTCCGGCCTCGCGCAGCCGGCCGGCGACCGCGAGCCGATCCGGCTGATCGTCGCCGGTCCCCACCACGGCGACGAGCGGCGCGCCCGGCGGAAGCGTCACGTGCTGCTCTTCCATGGCCAGGACGGTGCGGTCCAGCCCGATGCCGAAGCCGATGCCCGGCGTCGGACGGCCGCCAAGCAGCTCCGCCAGGCCGTCGTAACGGCCGCCGCCGCCGAGCGCCTGCTGCTGGCCCTCGCGTCCGGCGATCACGAACTCGAACGTCGTGCGGGTGTAGTAGTCGAGGCCGCGCACGAGCCGATGGTCCACCACGTAGCGCACCTTCAGGGCGTCGAGGATGTCGAGCACGGCACGGAAGTGCGCGCGGCACTCGTCGCACAGGTGATCCGCGCTCTTGGGCGCCCCATCGGCAAGCTCCGGCACGAGCTGCTTGTCGTCCAGCACGCGCAGCGGGTTGACCTCGAGGCGGCGTCGCGAGTCCTCCGTCAGGCGGTCCAGGTGCTGGCCGAAGTAGTCGATCAGCGCCTGGCGGTAGCCCGGACGGCATTTCGCATCGCCGATGGAGTTGACGTGCGCGACGGCATCGGTCAGGCCGACATTGGCGTAGAACCGATGCGCCAGCTCGATGAGCTCCGCGTCGACTGCCGGGCCCGGGTCGCCGATGACCTCGACGTCCCACTGACTGAACTGCCGATAGCGCCCGGCCTGCGGCCGGTCGTACCGGAACATCGGGCCGATCAGCGTCACCCGCAGCGGTCCCGGGCGGACGTGCATGCCGTGCTCGATGAAGGCCCGAACGATCCCTGCCGTCGGCTCGGGCCGCAGCGCCCATTCGGCGCGCTCCTCCTCGCTCCCCGCGGCACCCGACACGCGGAACATCTCCTTCTCGACGGCATCGGACGACTCGCCCAGGCCACGCGCGAAGAGCTCGACGCGCTCGAAGAGCGGGATCTCGATGCGCTCGAAGGCGTAGCGACGGCTGAGGTCGCGGGCGACGGCTTCCGCGAGGTCCCAGGTAGGCGCGTCCTCGGGGAGCAGGTCACGCGTGCCGCGCGGGGCGGTGATCTTCGACGTCATCCGACGCGAGTCTATCGGGTCAGCCGTCGCTACCCGCGCCCATCCGCCTCCGGGTCGACACCTCGACCGGCTTCTCGGTGCTCTCGCTGGCCGGGTGCTCGACCAGCGCGACCAGGCGGCTCTGCATGAAGCGTCCTGTCCTGACCGGCGTGCCCGAACGCGTCACCTCGCTGACCTCGACCACGCCGCGGGCCGTGGCGATCTCCACCCGGCGTCCGGCCTTGGTGGCGACGATCTCGAATGTCTGCGTGCTCCCCTGGCCGGTGTCGACCACCGCCTCTACCCGATCCCCCTTCACTATCGGGCCTCGCGCGTGACGCTGGTCACGTCCCGCAGCCGCTCGATCTTGGTCAGCACCCGCGCCAGCTGCTGCAGCGAGGTGACCTTGAAGGTGGCGGTGATGGTCGCGGTGCCATCGGCATGGGTGGCGACCGAGGCCGCGACGATGTTGACCTTGTACTCGGCCACGACGTTGGTGACCTCGTTGAGCAGCCCCGGCCGGTCGAGCGCGGTGATGCGCACCGTGATCGGGTAGGTCTGCTGCCCGGCCAGCTCCCACTCCACGTCGATCAGCCGCTCGATGTCGCGTTCGGACAGCACCGACGGGCACGACGCCCGGTGCACGGTCACGCCCTTGCCGCGCGTGACATAGCCGGTGATGTCGTCACCCGGTATCGGCGAGCAGCACTTCGCGAAGCGCACCAGCAGGTCGCCGACACCCTTGACCTTCACACCGGTCGTCGACGGCGAGGCCGGCGGCGCCTCCTCGGGCAGCGTGATCTCGACGTCGTCGTGGATCTCGAGCTTGCTGACCACGCTCGCGGAAGAGATGGCGCCGTAGCCGATGGCGGCGTAGAAGTCGTCGAGCTCGCGGTACTTGTACTGGGCCGCGATATCGGCCAGCTTGGCCGCGTCCATGCCGGCCAGCGTCTCGTGCGCCAGGCGGCGCAGCTCGCGATCGAGCAGCTCCTTGCCCTGGGTGATGTTCTCGTCGCGCTGCTGCCGCTTGAACCAGGCCCTGATCTTCTCGCGGGCGTGGCTGGTGCGCACGATGTTCAACCAATCGCGGCTGGGCCCGTGCGCCGCCTTGGTGGTCACGATCTCGACGATGTCGCCGTTGCGCAGCCGGTAGTCGAGCGGCACCAGGCGGTTGTTGACCTTCGCGCCGATGGTGCGGTGGCCGACATCGGTGTGGATGCGGTAGGCGAAGTCGAGCGGCGTCGCGTCGCGCGGCAGGTCCTTGACGTCGCCCTTGGGCGTGAAAACGAAGACCTGGTCCTGGAACAGGTCGAGCTTCAGGCCCTCGACGAACTCCGTCGGGTCGCTGACCTCGCGCTGCCAGTCCATGAGCTGGCGGACCCAGGCGAGCTTCTCGTCGTACTTGCGGTCGCCGCGCGAGCCCTCCTTGTAGCGCCAGTGCGCAGCGATGCCCGCCTCGGCGATCTCGTGCATCTCGTAGGTCCGGATCTGGACCTCGAGCGGCTTCGCTTCGGGACCGATGACCGCGGTGTGGAGCGACTGGTACATGTTCGCCTTCGGCATGGCGATGTAGTCGTCGAACTGACCCGGCACCGGGCGCCACAGCGAATGAACGACGCCCAGCGCCGCGTAACAATCCTTGACGTCGTCCACGAGGACGCGGATGGCGTTGAGGTCGTAGATCTCGGTGAAGTCGGCGCCCTTGCGCTCCATCTTGCGAGAGATGGAGTACAGGTGCTTCGGGCGTCCCGTGATCTCGGCGCTGATGCCGACCTTGCCGAGCTCCTTGCGCAGGATGCCGATGCTCTTGTTGACGAAGCTCTCGCGCGAGCGTCGCCGGTCGGCCAGCATCTCGACCAGCTTCCGGTACTTCTCCGGCTCGAGGTGCTTGAACGCCAGGTCCTCGAGCTCCCACTTGATCTGCCACATGCCCAGCCGATGTGCCAGCGGCGCATAGATCTCCATCGTCTGGCGCGCGATGCGCTGCTGCTTCTCGGGCGGCAGATGCTGGAGCGTGCGCATGTTGTGGAGCCGATCGGCCAGCTTGATGATGACGACGCGGACGTCCTCCGCCATGGCCATGAACATCTTCCGGATGTTCTCGGCCTGCTGCTCCTCCATGGTCCGGGCCGACCCGAACTTCGACAGCTTGGTGACGCCGTCCACCAGTCGGGCCACCTCGCGCCCGAAGCGCTTCTCGAGCTCCGCAAGCGTGTAGTCGGTGTCCTCGGGGACGTCATGGAGCAGGGCGGCGGCCAGCGTCTCCGCGTCCATCTGGAGCGTCGCGAGGTAGTGCGTCACCGCCACCGGATGGCTCACGTACGGCTCGCCCGAGCTGCGCAGCTGGCCCTCGTGGGCGGTGACCGCGGTCTCGTAGGCGCGCCGGATCAGGGTCTCGTCCACAGACGGATGGTGCTGCCGCGCCTCCTCGACGATCTCGTCGATCGTGAAGGCATGCTCGCCATTCGACTCGCCGCCCCGCGTGATGCGCTGGACGACGGCCGCAGGGGAGAATCGCGCGAGCTGGGCCATGGGACCTTGGATGCTAGCACGCGCCACGCTCAATTCCGGCTCTCCTGATCTGGCCTGGCGCCGAACCATCGGCGAGAGGTGCCGTCGACTCTGCGCACCGCCACGTTCCACCGATGCTGGACGAGGACTGGTACCCGGGTGGTACTCTCGTCATCCGCGACCCAGGCCCGTGTCGCGCCACGGAGGTTCCCGATGCACCCGAGCGTTCGCCGACCGATGCGCATCGTGCTCGTGCTCGCCACGATCGCGTCTCTCCTCGCGCTTCCATCACTCGCCAGCGCCGCCCCCAAGGGCAGCGGGCTCACTGTGGTGGTGAACCCGCTCACCCCGGCGGTCTCGCCGAACATGGACGGCGCGTTCGACGTCGTCGTGACCAACGGCGGAAACGCCTCACTGACCCATGCCACGCTCACCGTCACCGCTGAGGGCGTCACGAGCCGGCCCTCCGAGTGCGACGCAAACCTGGTCTGCGACCTCGGCACGCTGGTGTCAAAGGACGTCCGATCGCTGCGCTTCGTTGTAAGAGCCGGTGCGGCAGGGACCATCTCCATCCGAGCGGATCTCCAGGTCGATGCGGGCAGTGGCAACCCGTCGCAGGACGCCAAGCCGGGCGAGGGCACGATCACCGTTGACACCACCGGAACGCTCTTCGGGGGGTGGCAGGGCGCCGGCGACCCGATCGATACCGACGAGAACGCATTCATCACGAACGGCCTCCAGACCGCGGCGGTCACCGTGCCCGCCGTCGCCTTCGACTACGCGGCCAGGCTCACCATGGCTGACCAGCGTGTCTGCGGCGAAAAGGGCATCGGCCAGGCGGTCGACATGCAGTTCGCGGATGGCAAGCCGGTGTCGGGCTTCCTCACGGTCAAGGTCACCTACGACGCCACGACGCGCGGGAACCGCACGCCTGGCAACGTGAGCTTCGTCCACGATCCAGACATCGGTGACTGCACGACACTCGTCAAGGGCTGCCTGACCGCGGGCTGCTTCAACGCGTGGTGGGAGGGCAACGGGCCCGACAAGCTCCTCGTGATCGAGGCTCGCCTCGCGAGCAACGGCCTCGGCAAGGGACTCTAGCCCGGCGACGTGACCGGGCCGGCGGCCAGCTCGCGAACCGCCTCGGCCGCGACTCGATTGCCCTTGGCCTCGTAGAGGCCGATGGCCGCGGCGAAGTCGCCATCGGCTTCGTCCGTGCGCCCGCCCGCGCCGAGGACGACCGCGCGATCGGTCAATGCCTGCGCGCGCAGCAGGGGTGCCGCGACGCCATCGGTCATGGCGACCGCATCGTCCAGGAGCGCGATCGCGTCGTCGTGCCGCGCCTGCAGCGAACGGCAGCGACCGAGGGCGCTGCGCCAGCGGACCTGCGCGTCGACGTCATCGGGACTGGCCAGCCGGCTGACCTCGACGGCAATCCGCTCGGCCTCGTCCACCGCGCCGCGGAGGACCAGGACCCGGGCGAGCATGCCCGCCACGGTGGAGCGCAGGTACGCCTCCCCGAGCTCCTCGAGCTCCGCGTAGTCGCGACGCAGCTGGTCCTCGGCGGCGGCGAGGTCGCCCGCCAGGAGCTCAACCGGCGCTGAATCGGTCGAGGTCGAGGCCGAGAGCACGCTGCGTCCGAGCTCCTCGAGCATGCGGCGCGCGTCGGCGTACATCGCTCGCGCGCGGTCGATCTGGCCGTCCATGGCGAGCAGTTGCCCGAGGCAGAGCTCGATGACGGCGTGCGAGCGTCGGTCGCCCTCGACGGTGGCGATCAGCTCCTCGCAGCGCGGAATGCCCTCGCTCACCGGCGCCGGGCTGTTCACCGCCGACAGCGAGTACGCCAGCGCACCGCGACGCCGCTGCCGCATGTCGCCCGCGGCGCCGGCGTGCGTGATGATCTGCTCCGCCGCCTCGTATCCCGCGTCGTACTCGAGGGCGGTGACGTGGGCCAGGTTGCGCAGGCGCCAGGCGGTGGTCAGGCCGGTGTGGTCGCCGGCGGCGTCGAACAGCGGGATCGCCGTGCCCACAGCGGACCGGGTCCGCTCGAGCCAGCCTTCCTCGTTGCCGGCGTAGAGGTCGACCAACAGCCGAACGAGCCGGGCGCGCTCGAGCGTCGTGACGCAGGCCGGGTCGTCGGCCATGCGCTCGGCATCGTCGAGGACCTCGATGGCACGCTCGAATTCACCCCTCTCCATCAGGGCTTCCGCCAGATCGGGGGCGAGCGCGACCCGCATGGGGTCGTCGGCGGGCAGCGTCGCGCGGGCGCGCCCGAACAGGTCGATGGCCGCCGGCAGGTCACCGCGCACGAACGCCCGCCGGCCGGCGGAGGCCAGACGCTCGGAAGCCCGCGTGACCAGGCCGCGGATGCGGTCGTCCACCGGGCCCAGCTGCCCGCGATAGAGCCCGGCCTGCTCGAGGTGGTAGCCGATGATCTCGTCGTACTCACCGGGCCGATCGCGCGCGCCGGGCGAGTGCTCCAGCCAATCGGCGAACCGCTCGTGGAGCTCGGCCCGCGCGCGCTTGAGCACCCGGCGGTAGGCCGCATCCCGGACCAGGATGTGGTCGAACCGATACGCGCCCTCCTCCTCGGTC
>DASTTX010000027.1:0-5015 GCA_035759945.1 Candidatus Limnocylindria bacterium
CGGGTCCGGGAAGTCCTGGAACCAGCCGATGAGGACGAGCGGAGCCTCGTGGGGTGTCGTGATGGTGCCGAGCAGGACGTCGAACTCCTGGGTCACGATCTCGATCTCAATCCCGATGACCGCCAGGTCCTGCTGAATCGCCTGGGCGATGGCGCTGCTGTCCTCGCTCGGATCGGTGTAAAGCGTGGTCGAGAAGCCGTCGACCCCGGCTTCGTCCATTAGCTCCTGCGCCCGATCCGGGTCGTAGGTGTACGGCATGCAGTCAGGATTGAAGCCCGGCAGCTCCGTCGGGAAGATGCAGTGCGCCACCGTGCCGCGTCCACGCAGCAGCTGGAGGATGTTGTCCTTGTCGATGGCGTGGTTCATCGCCTGGCGCACCAGGATGTTGCCCAGGGGACCATCGTCGGGCGGCGTCGTGTCCATCGAGAGGTACGTGACCGCAACCTGCTGGAACACGAAGATCCGATCGTCGTAATCGGGATTGTCCCGGAGGCTCGTGACCACGCCGGACGGGATCGGGTCGCCCATGATGTCGAGCTGGTTGGCCTCGACCTGCTGAACGGCCGTGTTGGCGTCGATGCCCACGCGGAACTCGACCCCCGCGTTGGCCGGAGGATCGCCCCAGTAGTGCGGATTCAGCACGAAGGTGGCGCTCTCCCCGATCGTGCGCGATTCGAGCAGGTACGGGCCAGTGCCCACCGGCGTCTCGCTGAATGCCTCGGTGTCGTCGGTGGCCAGATCCGCCGGGACGATGGAGGCGAACGGCATGGCCAGGATGTTGAGGAACGTGAGATCGGGACTGGTGATCGTGATCTCGACCGTGTGATCGTCGACGGCGACGAGGCCGGTCGCCTCGTCGGCCTCACCGTCCACGACGGCCTGCCCGCCCTCGATCAGCGTGAAGAACGCGCCGCCGACCGGCGACGGCGACGGGGTCAGGTTCGGGCTGAGCAGCCGATTGAGCGAGAAGACGACGTCGTCCGCAGTCATCTCGCGGTGGACCGTGCCATCGGGCATGACGAAGCTGACGCCCTCGTGCAGCGTGAACGTGTACGTGGTGCCGTCCTCGGACACGGTCGGCATCTCCGTTGCGAGCTGCGGGACGAGCTCGGTGCTGTCGCCGTAGGTGACGAGCGTCTCGAAGATCAATCGCTCCGCTGGCCAGCTGATGACGTCGTAGCCCTGGCTCGGGTCGAGGGAGGCGATGTCGCCCTCGAAACCGATCGAGACCGTGCCTCCGCCGCTCGCCGGCTGGCTCTCATCGGTCCCTCCGTCCCCGGATGCCTCGCTGGCCGCAGCCGACGGCGACGCCGCGTCCTGGGCGCCGCACGCCGCGAGCAGCAGGATCAGGGCGAGCAGGGCAGGAACGGTGATTCGGCGCGGGCTCGGGCGCATCGGGTCTCCTCCCGTGAACGGTGGCCGGCCGTCGGCGATTGGGCACGCCGCGGCCCCGGCGCCACGAGGATGCGGTCGGCCGCGCCGATTGGCATCGGGAGGATTCCCTATTTCTGCGCTGCGGTCAGTGCCACCCGTGCGGGTCGATGGCGTCTCGCAGCGAGTCGCCGAGGAGATTGAAGGCGAGGACCGTGAGCATGATCGCCGCCCCGGGCAGGACCAACAGGCGCGGGTCGGTGCGGTAGTAGCTGGCGTGCTCGCTGATCATCACGCCCCAGGACGCGGCCGGCGGCGGCACGCCGACGCCCAGGAACGAGAGGCCCGCCTCGAACAGGACGGCCGCGGCGATGCCGAGCGTGGCGTACACCACGATGAGCGAGACGACGTGCGGGAGCACGTGCCTCCACAGGATGCGAAAGCTCGACGCGCCGAGCGCGCGCGCGGCGACGACGAACTCGAGTTCCCGCAGCAGGCGCATGCGCCCGTAGACGACGCGCGCCGTCGCGGTCCACAGCAGGCCGCCGATGACGACCGTGACCAGGAACAGGCTCGGCCCGCTGATGGCGACCAGGGCGATGGCCAGGAGCAGCGCGGGGAGCGAGAGCACCACGTCGGTGAAGCGCATGAGCAGCGTCTCGACCGGCAGCGCGATCCGGGTTCGGCCGCGCCCCAGCACGATCGTGCCGGCAAACGCCGCAACCGAGCCGATGAGGGTCCCAACCAGCGTGGCGACCAAATTCGCGCCGATACCGACCGTCAGCGACGTGCGGGCGCCGTGCAGCAGCCGGCTCCAGTAGTCACGCCCGAGGCGATCGGTCCCCAGCCAGAACTCGGCGCTCGGCCCGACCGGGTCGCCGTTTGCCGTGAGGCCCGCGCCGCGGATGGCGAAATTCGGATCGTACGGCGCCAGCACGTTGGCCCCGGCGGCCAGCACGATCAGCGCCCCGACCACGACTGCGCCGATCCAGAAGCTCGGGTCGCCGCGCAGCTGCCGCCAGACGCGCGACGGCGCGGAGGCCAGGTCGACGCCGACCTCGTCCTCGGGATCCGCTCCGAACGGCAGCGTCGCCGTCGTGGGAACGACGTCCCTCGCCATGTCGCGTTCCTCGGGTGGGTGGCGCCATTATCGGCATGCCGTCCATCCGGCGGCGATCCGCCTCGATCAGTCCGGCTCGTCAGCCGGGTCGAGCTCTTCCTCCTCCTCGAGCTGGTCGCGGCTCCCTTCCGGCTCGCCCGGCATCCCGGTCTCCGGGATCGGGTCGTCCATGTCGGCGGTCGGCGGCATCATTCCGCCGCCACCGGGATACGCGTCGTCGCCGATCGGGTCGCCGGCGTCGCGCGCCGGCTCGTCGAGGGGACCCTGGCCCGGGCCCTGGGGGTTGTCGCGATCGATCATGGCGCTGCGCCATGCATGCCGCGGGCCACCGAGCGAGCGCTCAGACGCGCTTGAACTGCTCGAAGGGCTGGCGGCAATCGGCGCAGTGGTAGATCGCGCGGCACAGCGTCGGTCCGAACGCGTTTTCCATGGTCGTGTTGCGCGACCCGCAGTACGGGCACTCGGCGACGGCCAGAACCGTCAGCTCGGCCAGATCCGATCCAACCGCCGCCGGCCCGATATGCGGGGGCGCGAAGCCGCTCCTGCGCAGGCGCTCGCGGCCGGCCGGGCTTATTCGGTCGCTGGTCCATGGGGGGTCGAAGCTGATCTCGACCTCGACCCGCCCGGCCAGGTTCAGGGCGCCGACCCGCTCCCGAATGCGGTCCTGCATGACGGCGATGGCCGGGCACCCGACGAAGGTTGGCAGCAGCTGGACGCGAACGGCATCGTCATCGACCGCAACGGAGCCGATGACTCCCAGGTCCACGAGGCTGATGGCCGGGATCTCCGGGTCGGCGATGCCGCCGAGCTCGTCCCAGACGCGCTCCTCGGGGGATCGGACGCTGCCCGGCATCACCATATCGCCGCCTCCTCGGAAGACGCGACGCTCGTGAATTCGCCATGGAGCCAGGCGAACTCATCGGTCCTGCGCGTGCGTCCGTCGGCGGTCGGCGCCGCCGCCGGCAGCTCGCCGGTGATCGGCTCGAGCCTCCGGCGTACCTGGCGCTGCCACTCCGCGTGGAGGGCGTGCATCGGCTCGCGGAGCACGCCGGAGTGCACCAGGCTCGTTTCGCCGTCGAACGGCGCGAACAGCTCCTGCGCATCCGCCCAGAGCGTCCGGAGCGACGATGCGAGCCGCTCGCGCGGCTCTGCGGCGCCATCGGCCAGCCGTCGCAGCCAGGCGTCGGCGTGCAGCAGGTGGTACGTCTCCTCCCGGCGCATCTTCCCGGCCAGCATCGCCAGCGGCTCGTACGTCGAGGCGGCCAGGGCGGTCAGCCGAACCGCATCGGCGGTCTCGTACAGGTAGCGGCGGGCGACGCTGAAGGCCCAGTTTCCCCGCGCATGGTTCAGGAGCGCCGCGTGGCGGAAGTCCTCCGCCGCGCGACCGTAGGCGATGTGATCGGCGTCGTCATCGGTCAGCTCGGCCAACATCTCGTACAGGGCCTTGGCATGGCCGATCTCGTCCTGCGCGATCGAACTGGTGGCGACGTCCTCCTCCAGCATCGGCGCGATGCCCGTCCACTCGGAATCCCAGAAGCCGATGACGAACTCGTCGTCGGCAAGGCTCAGCAGCAGCTCGACGAGCGCCTCGCGCTGGCCGAGGTCGAGCTGGGGGGCGGGTCGCACCGTCACTCCCCCGCCTCCGAGGCGGCCCGAGCCTTCGCGGCCTCCAGCTTGTGCTTGATGATGTATCCGCCGGGCTTCTTGTGCGACCGGTCGAACGGGGGCTTGAGCAGGTCCGGGTCATCGAGCTCGCTGATCGCGTCACGGGCGACGATCCAGAGTCGGTGCGACTCGCCGCGGCGCCCGTAGAACTCGCGCGCGTAATGCATCGCGAGCTCCTCGTCGGGAGCGTTGACGTTCCCGGCATGGATCATGGGATCCCCTTCGTCCTCCTGGCGGAAGACCTCCCAGACGCGCTCAGATCGCTGCGATTCCACGCATCAAGCGTACCCCCGCCGCCCTTGGGCCGCCATCCGGCGTACCCACCGCCACCGTGTCGGTACCGATGCGTCGCCGGCTCGCCTATGCGGCGGCCGTCGCGCCCCCGAGCAGCGCGTCCCGGACCCACTGGGTCTCGGCGTAGTTGACGCGGCGGAATCCGAGGCGAGCCTCCGAAGCCGGCCCGTGGCCGGTCACGACGGCCTTCAGCTCGGCCCAGTCAGGCTCCGTGTACTGCCAACGGCCCGACGCGTCGTCGAAGCGGAGCTCCGGATCCGGGATGCGCAGGCCGAGCTCGAGGATGCGCGGCACGTAGATCGAGAGGAACTCCTGTCGCAGCTGCTCGTTGTTCTTGGCCTTGATGCGCCAGTGCAGGTCCTTGTCCCTGGCCGGATCCGTGGGCGGGCCGTGCATCTGCATCAGCGGGCCCCACCAGCGGTCGAGTGCCTCCTGCACCATCGCTCGCTGCGTCGGCGTGCCGTTCATGAGGGTCAGCACGACGTCGCGGCCGTGCATGATGTGGACGGACTCCTCCCAGCAGATCTTCTTCATCGTGCGGGCGTACGGCGCGTAGGAAGAGTCG
>DASTTX010000028.1:0-25138 GCA_035759945.1 Candidatus Limnocylindria bacterium
CGCGGTCATCCACGTCTCGCTCCTTTCGCTGATCCCGATCTTCGCCCTCGGCCTCATGCTGGCGTGGATCTACGACAGGACCGGAACGCTGCTCGCGCCGATCGCCATGCACGCGACCGTCAACGGCATCTCGGTGGCGCTGGCGCTCCTGGTCCGCTTCGACGTCGTGCGCCTCCCGGTCTGACCCATGTCCACACCCCGCTACCGATAAGCGGCTGGTAAGCGGTGGCAAATGGGCGGTCGGCTATCGTCGCCGCCGATGACCACCGAGCCGACGCCGCTGCCCATCCAGCGCCCGACGACCATTTCGGCCCAGCAGCCGACGCCCTTGCCCTTCGGGCGCCGACGCCAGGCCGATGATCCGGCCGACTGGCTCGAGCGGTACGGCGCCGACGCCTGTGATGACGAGCAGCTGCTGAGCCTCGTGCTCGGCAACGGCAGCGCCGCGCGGCGCATGGCGCGCCGCCTGATCGACCGCTTCGGGTCGCTGTCAGACGTGATGCGCGCCCATCCGGTGGAGCTGCGCCTGGCCGGGGTGGCGGCCGCGGTCGCCCCGCGCCTGGGAGCCGCGGCCGAGATCGGCCTCCGTATCGCCCGGACCTTCCCCGCGCGGCCGTGGCTCATCCGCACGCCGACCGACGTCGCCGAGCCGCTCATCGACGCCATGGGCGCACTCGAGCGCGAGGAGCTGCGCGTGCTGCTGCTCGACACGAAGAACGTCGTGACGGCTACGCGGACGGTCTACCGGGGCAACCTGGCCGGCTCGTCGGTGCGCGTCGGCGAGGTCTTCCACGACGCGGTCCGCTGCTCGGCTGCGGCGGTCATCGTGGCGCACAACCACCCGAGCGGCGACCCGTCGCCGTCGACGGAGGACCTGCGCATCACCGGCGAGCTTGCGGAGGCCGGTCGGCTGCTCGACATCGAGCTGCTCGACCATCTCATCATCGGCCGCGGCCGATGGACCAGCCTTCGCGCGCTCGGCGCGCTGGCTCAGCCGCCAGCCACGATGCGGTAGATCGCCCCGCCGCCCAGGTCGGCGACGTACAGCTCGCCATCGGCGTCCTGGCCGAAGGTGCTGACGCTGCGCCCGGTCTCGAGCAGGACGCGCGGGGCCACGACCCCCTCGACGTCGGACGGCACGCCGAACAGCAGCCCGCTGCAGTAGTCGCTGAAGAGATACCAGCCGGTGAGGCCCGGGATCGCGTCACCGCGGTAGACGTACCCGCCGCTGACCGAGCAGCCCTGGTCACGACCGTACTCGGCGATCGGCAGTACGAGGCCATCGGACGCGCAGATCGGGCCGTTGTAGCAGTGCGATGCCTCCATCACGTTCCAGCCGAGGTTGGCGCCGGCATCGGCCTCGGGATCGAGCCGGTTGACCTCCTCGTACGCGTTCTGCCCCACGTCGCCGATCCACAGCGCTTCCGTGGCCGCATCGAAGCTGAAGCGCCACGGGTTGCGAAGCCCGTAGACGAAGACCTCGGGAGCCCCGTCCTCGCCATCGGCGAAGGGGTTGTCGGCCGGGATGCCGTAGCCGATCGAGTCCGGTGCCGGCGCGTCGTCCGGGATCGCGACGTCGATGCGGAGGATCGACCCCAGCAGCGCGTGCGGGTTCTGCCCGTTGCCCTGCGGATCGCCGCCCGAGCCGCCGTCGCCAAGGGCCATGTACAGGTAGCCGTCCGGCCCGAAGGCAAGCTGCCCGCCGTTGTGATTGGCGAACGGCTGGTCGACGCGCAGGATCACCCGCTCCGAGGCGGGGTCGAGCACCGGCGGGCCGGCCGTCGCGGTTGCCGTGTACTCGGCCAGGACGGTGTCGCCGTTGCGGTCGCTGTAGTGGAGGAACGCGCGCGGCGCATCGGGCCAGTCCGGATGCAGCGCCAGGCCCAGCAGCCCCTGCTCAGCCTGGCCCAGGACACGGTCGCCGATGTCCAGCGCGACGGCACGCTCACCGCTGGCTGGATCCACGGCGACGACGCGACCGGCGCGCTCGTTGACCAGCAGCCAGCCGTCGGGCGTCGCGGTGATGTTGATCGGCGCGGACAGCCCGTTCACGACTTCCTCGAGCGCGAGTGGTGGGGGATCCGACTCGATCGCCGCCTCCGTGGCCGATGCGCTCGCGCGTGGCGTGCCGCGGTCGGTGGGCGCGGGGCGTTCGGATGCTGGTGCCGGCGTACCGGACGCGGGCCCGACCGACGGTGACGGCGATGGCTCGGAGCATGCAGCCAGCAGGACACCCAGGACGCATGCCATGAGGAGGCGCTGGGGCGGCAACATCGCACCATTTTGGGCCGATCGGGTAGGGTTGAGCCACAGAGATGACCACGACCAGAGACAGCGTGCGGCGCACCGTCGCCGCCGTGGCCGAGGCGCGGGAGCCCGACGCCGACGCGGTGGGGACGCGGCGGAGCATCGTGATCGAGCGCATCGAGCCGCAGATCGACGCCGGCAGGCATCCGATCAAGCGCGTCGTCGGCGATCAGCTCCTCGTCACCGCCGACATCTTCGCCGACGGGCACGACCTCCTCGACGCGGCACTGCTCATTCGCGCCGATGACGAGACGGCGCACGCGGAATTGCCGATGCGGCCGATCGACAACGACCGCTGGTCGGGTCACGTCGAGCTGACGCGCAACCGATGGCACCACTACGCCATCGAGGCCTGGCGCGACGAGTTCGGCACGTGGCGGCAGGGCATCGGCAAGAAGGTCGATGCCGGCGTGCCGGTCCCGGTCGAGATCGAGGAGGGACGCATCCTGGTCGAGGCGGCCCTGAACCGCGCCGAACGCTCGGAGGCCGGCGAGGACGTCCGCCTGATGCGGGCGGCGCTGAGCGCGCTCAAGCGTGCCCGGTCCGAAGCGACGCGCGTTGCGGCGCTCTCGACGGACGACCTGCTGGCCGTGATGCGTCGCCACCCCGACCGCCGTTTCGCGTCGCGCTCGCCGGAGCTGCCCCTGGTGGTCGACCGGGAGCGGGCGCGCTTCGGCGCGTGGTACGAGCTCTTCCCACGCTCGCAGGGCCGCGAGCCAAAGAACCCGCGCGCGACGACGCTCGCCGAGGCGACCTGGCGCCTGCCCGACATCGCCGCCATGGGCTTCGACGTGGTGTACCTGCCACCGATCCATCCGATCGGCCGCGTCAACCGCAAGGGGCGCAACAACACCCTCGACGCAGCGGCGGATGACGTCGGGTCGCCGTACGCCATCGGCTCGGACGCCGGAGGCCACGACACCGTGGCGCCCGAGCTCGGCGGCGTGGAGCAGCTCGTCGGCTTCCGCGAGGCGGTCGAGGCCCACGGCATGGAGCTGGCGCTCGACATCGCGCTGCAGGCGGCACCCGACCATCCGTACGTGCGTTCGCACCCCGAATGGTTCCGTCACTCACCGGACGGCTCGATCAAGTACGCCGAGAACCCGCCGAAGAAATACCAGGACATCTATCCGATCGACTTCACCGGCGAGGACGCGGCGGCGCGCGAGGCCCTGTGGCGCGAGTGGAGGCGCATCTTCGGCGTCTGGATCGATCGGGGCGTGCGGATCTTCCGGGTCGACAATCCGCACACCAAGCCCATCCCGTTCTGGGCGTGGCTCATTCGCGACATCCAGCGCGACCATCCCGACGTCATCTTCCTGTCCGAGGCGTTCACGAAGCCGAAGATGATGCGGAAGCTCGCCAAGGTGGGCTTCACCCAGAGTTACACCTACTTCACGTGGCGCGAGACGGCGGCGGAGCTGCGTGACTACTTCACGGAGCTCACGCAGACCGAGATGCGCGAGTACTTCCGCGGCAACCTGTTCACGAACACCCCCGACATCAACCCCCATCATCTCGACCACGGTCGGCCGGCCTTCGTGATCCGCAGCGTCCTGGCCGCGACACTCAGCTCCAGCTACGGGATCTATTCGGGCTGGGAGCTGTGCGAGTCCGCGCGCCTGGGCGAGCGAGAGGAGTATCTCGACAGCGAGAAGTACGAGATCCGGGCGCGCGACTGGGACGCCAAGGGCAACATCAAGCTCCTCATCGGCGAGCTCAACCGCCTGCGGCACCAGCGGCCGGCGCTGAAGCGCTACGACAACCTGCGCTTCGAGGCGGTCACCGGGGAGCGGACGCTGTTCTATCGCAAGGCACTCCCGCACGGAAAGGTGGACCCGCTCTCCGGGTTCCCGACGCGCTGGCGCGACGCGGTCTACGTTGCGGTCAACTGCGACCCGACGACCGCGGAGCGTGCGATCCTGCATCCTGACCTGCCGGCGATCGGGATCGGCTGGGACGAGCCGTATGCGCTGACCGATCTGATGACCGGTCGCACGACGCGCGAGGTCGGCGCGGACCTGGCGGTGAACCTCGATCCGGCGGCGGAGGCCTTCCGCATCTTCACGATCTCTGCGCTCGAGCGATGAGCGCAAGCCCAGTTCGAGGTTGACCAGGCGAGTTGTCCAGACGAGTTGAAGCCGCATCCTCGCGACCGTTGAAGGAGGGCCGCGCGGCGCGCCGTACCGACGTCCGGGCGCCGCAGCTGCTGCGTGACGATCCGCTCTGGTACAAGGACGCGATCATCTACGAGCTGCACGTCAAGGCCTTCAACGACTCGACGGGCGACGGCATGGGCGACTTCGCCGGCCTGACCGAGAAGCTCGACTACATCGCCGATCTCGGCATCACCGCCATCTGGCTGCTGCCTTTCTACCCCTCGCCGCTCCGGGACGACGGTTATGACATCGCCGCCTATACCCAGGTGCATCCCGACTACGGCAACCTCCACGACTTCCGGGTCTTCGTGCGCGAGGCGCATCGGCGCGGACTGCGCGTCATCACCGAGCTCGTCGTGAACCACACCAGCGACCAGCACCCGTGGTTCGTCGAGTCGCGCGCCAGTCGCAAGAATGCGAAGCGCGACTGGTACGTCTGGAGCGACACCGACCAGAAGTACGCGGACGCCCGGATCATCTTCACCGACACGGAATCCAGCAACTGGACGTGGGACCAGGAGTCGCAGCAGTACTACTGGCATCGGTTCTTCAGCCACCAGCCGGACCTGAACTACGACAACCCGCAGGTCATCCGGGCAGTGATGCGAGTCATGCGATTCTGGCTCGACCTCGGCGTCGACGGGCTGCGCCTCGACGCGGTGCCGTACCTGGTGGAGCGCGAGGGGACCAACTGCGAGAACCTGCCGGAGACCCACGCCGTGCTCCAGAAGCTCCGCGCCGGGCTCGACGCACGCTACGAGGGCCGCATGCTGCTGGCCGAGGCCAACCAGTGGCCGCCCGACGTGCTGCCCTACTTCGGCACGCCGGAGAATCCGGAGTGCCACATGGCCTTCCATTTCCCGCTCATGCCGCGCATCTGGATCGCGCTGCGTCGCGAGGACCGCTACCCGATCATCGAGATCATGGATCAGACGCCCGAGATCCCCGACGAGAACCAGTGGGCGCTGTTCCTGCGCAACCACGACGAGCTCACGCTCGAGATGGTGACCGATGAGGAGCGCGACTTCATGTACTCGGAGTACGCGAAGGAAGCGCGGATGCGGATCAACGTCGGCATTCGCCGGCGCCTGGCCCCGCTGGTCGACAACAGCCGCCGCCGCCTCGAGCTGCTGAACTCCCTGCTCTTCAGCATGAAGGGCACGCCGGTCATCTACTACGGCGACGAGATCGGCATGGGCGACAACGTCTACCTGGGCGACCGCAACGGCGTTCGGACGCCGATGCAGTGGACCGGCGACCGCAACGCCGGATTTTCCAAGGCCGATGTCCACGCCCTGTACGCGCCGCTGGTGGCCGATCCCGTCTACGGCTACCAGGCGGTCAACGTCGAGTCCCAGGAGCGCGTCCCCGGCTCCCTGCTGAACTGGATGAAGCGGCTCATCCGCGTCCGCCGCTCCCATCCGGTCTTCGGCCGCGGCACGCTCGAGTTCATCCATCCCGACAACCGCCGAGTCCTTGCCTACCTGCGCAAGCACGATGGCGTGACCATCCTGTGCGTCGCGAACCTGAGCCGCTTCGCGCAGTACGTCGAGCTGGACCTCTCCAGCTACAACGGCCGGACCCCGGTCGAGCTCATCGGTCGTGTCCACTTCCCGCGCATCGGCGATCTGCCTTACCTGCTGACGCTCGGTCCGCACGACTTCTTCTGGTTCGAGCTGACCGATGGCGCCGCTGACGCCGGCGCCTGAACCCGATGGCCAGTCCGCCGGCGATCCGCGACGCCACCATCGCCGATGCCGATGAGCTGGGCCGCATCGCGGGCCGCGCGTGGGAGGCGACCTATCGCGGCATGATCCCGGACGCGATCCTCGACGAGTGGATCGCGTCGGCCGGCGATGGCTGGCGGCAGGCGCTGGAGAGCCGCGACGCCGACACGACGACCCGTTCGTGGGTCGCCGTCCGCGACGGCAGACTGCTTGGCTTCGCGGTCACCGCACCGGCCCGATCCAACTGGCTTCCGCCGCCCGATGGCGCCGGTGAGCTGACGAATCTCTACCTCGATCCGGAGGCGATCGGGTCCGGCGCCGGGCGCTCGCTCTACGAGCGAGCGGTCGGTGACCTGCGCGATCGCGGCTTCAATCCGCTGGTGGTATGGGCCTTCCGGGACAACCTTCCGGCCCGCGGCTTCTACGAGCACATGGGACTCTCGATCGACGTCCCGGACCACACCTGGCTCCTCGGCGGCGTGGCGTGCCCCATCGTGCGGTTCCGCCTGGACTGGCCCAGCGCGGCGTGCTGACGCCGGACGAGCTGAGGAAAGCGCGCTGGTTCCGCGCCAAGCAGCGGCCGATCGCGGCGGTCAGCGAGATCGACCGAGCCCCGCTCGGCAATGGCGCCCTCGTGGTCCTCGAGGTTGCCTTCGCCGATAACGGCAGCCCCGATCGCTACCTCGTCACCGAAGGCCCCGACGTGTGGAGCAGCCTCGTCCGCGCGATTGCCGCCGGGGCGGAGCTGCACGCAGAGCGTGGCGCGTTCGTGGCGACAGTCACTGACGCCGCCCGGTTCCACGGCTCGCTCGAGGCTCGACCGCTGGCGGTCGAGCAGTCGAACACGTCGGTCGTCATCGGCGAGCGCCTGATCCTGAAGCTGTACCGGCTGCTCGAGGCCGGCGACAACCCGGATCTCGAGATCAGCGCGTTTTTGACCGATTCCGGCTTCGCCGACACGCCCGCGCTGGCCGGATCGATGATCTATCGCGCGCCGGATGGTTCGACGGCGGCCGCAGCGATGCTCCAGGAGTTCGTCCGGTCCGCCGGCGACGCCTGGACAGCGATGCTGGACGCGTTGGCGACGGAGCCCGCCGCGGGCATCGAGCTGGCGCGCTCGATCGGCCGGGTCACGGCGGCCATGCATGCCGCCCTGGCCTCACGGCCGCACGATCCCGCGTTTCCCTCGCGCCCGGCGACGGTCGCCGAGACCGCGGCGTGGCGCTCATCGGCGGAGCGGCAGCTGGCGCAGGCCGTCACGGCCGTCAGCGGCAAAGCGCATGACCGCCTGGTCGACCTTGCACCCGGCCTTCGCGCGCGCTTTGCGGACACGTTCGGCGCCGCCACCGGCCAGGCGATGGTGACCCGGATCCACGGCGACTACCACTTGGGCCAGCTGCTGGCGCGGCGCGATGGCGGCTTCAGCATCGTCGACTTCGAGGGCGAGCCGGCGCGACCACTGGCCGAACGTCGCCAGCCATCGTCGCCGCTGCGCGACGTGGCCGGCATGCTGCGTAGCCTCGACTACGCCGCCCGCACCGCCGAGCGCGCGTCACGGCTGGATCCGGACGCCTGGCTGGTTGAGGCGCGGGGCGCGTTTCTCGAGGCGTACGGGCCGGCGGATGCTGCGCTGCTCGCGGTGTTCGAGCTCGAGAAGGCGTGCTACGAGATCCGGTACGAGGCGAACAACCGCCCCGATTGGCTGTGGCTGCCGCTGGGCGCGGTGGAGCGTCTCGGCGGTGAGGGCATCGGCCGTTCCCGATTCGAGGCACCGTGAGAATGCGGGCCGCAGCGGCTGGCGGCGGCGGCTAACCTTCGCCGGGTGAGCTCGATGGCCTGCCGCCCGCTTCGCGTCCCGGGACACCAGTGGCGCTGAGGGTCTGGCGCGGCGAACCGTATCCACTCGGCGCGACCTGGGACGGCTCGGGCGTCAACTTCGCGATCTTCAGCGAGAACGCCGAAGCGGTCGACCTGTGCCTTTTCGACGACGGCGGCGCAGGCGAGCAGCGCATTCGGCTGGTCGAGCAGACGGATCTCGTCTGGCACTGCTACCTCCCGGACGTGCGGCCGGGCCAGCGCTACGGCTACCGGGTGCACGGGCCATATCGGCCGGAGCTGGGGCACCGGTTCAACCCGAACAAGCTCCTGATCGACCCGTTCGCCAAGCGCATCGACGGCTCGGTCGACTGGGACGACGCGATGTTCGGCTACCGCATCGGCGCGGAAGAGCAGGACATCGAGGCCGATGGGCGGGACTCGGCGCCGTTCGTGCCGAAGAGCGTGGTGGTCAACCAGGCCTTCGTGTGGGGCGGCGATGAGCCGCCGCGCACGTCGTTCGACAGGACCCTCATCTACGAGGTCCACGTCAAGGGCTTCACCATGCGCAACCCCGAGGTGCCCGAGGAGCTGCGCGGCACGTACGCCGGCATGGGGTCGGGGCCGGCGCTCGACTACCTGACCAATCTGGGCATCACCGCGGTCGAGCTGCTGCCGGTCCACCAGCACGTCAACGACCGCCACCTGGTCGAGCGCGGCCTGTCGAACTACTGGGGCTACAACACCATCGGCTTCTTCGCGCCCGAGGTCGCCTATTCGGCCACCGGCGAGCCGGTCAGCGAGTTCAAGACCATGGTCAAGCGGCTCCATGACGCCGGAATCGAGGTCATTCTCGACGTGGTCTACAACCACACCGGCGAGGGCAACCACCTCGGGCCGACGCTGAGCTTCCGGGGCATCGACAACGCCGCCTACTACCGGCTCGACCCGGGGAACCTGCGCTCCTATGTCGACTACACCGGCACGGGCAACACCCTCGACGCCACGTCGCCACGAGTTCTCCAGCTGATCATGGATTCGCTGCGCTACTGGATCACCGAGATGCACGTCGACGGTTTCCGCTTCGACCTGGCATCGGCCCTGGCGCGCGAGCTCCACGATGTCGACAAGCTCGGCAGCTTCTTCGACATCATTCACCAGGACCCGATCATCAGCCAGGTCAAGCTCATCGCCGAGCCCTGGGACGTCGGTCCCGGCGGCTACCAGGTCGGCAACTTTCCCGTCGGCTGGGCCGAGTGGAACGGCAAGTACCGCGACAGCGTGCGCCGCTTCTGGAAGGGGATCGGCGGCCAGACGGCGGAGCTGGCGTATCGGCTCAGCGGCTCGTCCGACCTGTATGCCAGCTCAGGCCGCCGTCCGCACGCCAGCATCAACTTCGTCACGGCCCACGACGGCTTCACGCTCGACGACCTCGTCAGCTACGAGTCGAAGCACAACGAGGCCAACGGCGAGAACAACCAGGACGGCGACAACAACAACGAGTCGATGAACTTCGGTGTCGAGGGCCCCACCGAGGAGGAAGGGATCATCGAGCTGCGCGAGCGCCAGAAGCGCAACTTTCTCGCCACGCTGTTGCTCAGCCAGGGCGTGCCGATGCTGCTCGGCGGCGACGAGATCGGCCGCACCCAGCGCGGCAACAACAACGGCTACGCGCAGGACAACGAGATCAGCTGGTACGACTGGGAGCTGTCGCGCCGCGATCGGCAGCTGCTGTCGTTCACCCGCTCGCTCATCCGTCTCTTCCGCACGCATCCCGTGCTGCGCCGGCGCCGCTTCTTCCAGGGTCGCCAGATCCGCGGCTCACGCATCAAGGACCTGACCTGGTTCGGCACCGATGGCGCCGAGATGACCGATGCGCAGTGGCAGGCGCCCGGCGTGAAGACGCTCGGTCTCCAGTACGCCGGCGACGCGATCGACGAGCGCGGACCGCGCGGCGAGGCGATCGTGGACGACACCCTGCTCATCATCCTCAACGCCGACGATCGGCCGGTTGCCTTCACCCTGCCGAACCACGAGGTCGGCAAGCGCTGGGAGGTGGTGTTCGACACCGTGCACCCCTCGTTCACCGCGGCGCATGGCGAGTTCGACGGTGGCGCCATCTACCGCGTCGCCGAGCGCTCGGTGGTCTGCCTGCGCCGACTGCCGCGGGCGCGCCGGGTGCCCGGCGTCTGACCTCCCTGGCGTGAGCCCTTCCGAGGTCGAGGAGACCTACACCGATGCCTTCGGCAAGCGCCGCACGATCGACCCAGAGGTGCGCAAGGCGGTGGTGGCGACCATGGGTGAGCCTCCGGACGCCGCCGATGCAGTGGCCATCGTTCCACCCGGCGCCAGCCTCCCCGTCCCGGGAGAGGTAACGCTCGAGGACGGCACGTCGCTCGGCCGGCTCGACGCCATGCCGCCGGATGCGCCGTTGGGATATCACGCGCTCATCGCCGACGACGGCACGGAGCGCCTGGTCATCACCGGCCCGGGCCGCTGCCACCTTCCCGACGGCCTGCGCGAGTGGGGATGGGCGGTCCAGCTGGCCGCCACGCGCTCCCGGCGCAGCTGGGGCATCGGCGACCTGGCCGATCTCGAGGCGCTGGGGCGCTGGTCGGCCGATGTCGGCGCCGGGTTCCTGGCAGTCAGCCCGCTCGGGGCGCCCAACCCCGGCCCGGATCCCGAGCCGAGCCCGTACTACCCGAGCACGCGCCGATGGGGCAATCCGCTGCACATCGCCGTCGACGCGGTGCCCGGCGCGGACCGCGTCGGCGAGGGCATGGCACGCCTCCGGGCTGAGGGCCGGGCACTCAACGCCGAGCGGCTCATCGACCGGCGAGAGATCGCGCGGCACAAGCTCCCGGCGCTGGAGGCCGTCTGGCGTCTCGAGGCCGACCGGCGGGAGTTCGAGGCCTGGCGGGCCGCGCAGGGCGAGTCGCTCGAACACTGGGCGACCTTCGCGGTCCTCACCGAGCGCCACGGTCCGGGCTGGCAGCGCTGGCCTCAGGAGCTGCGACGGCCGGAGGGCGCTGCGGTGGCACGCGTGGCCGATGCCGAGCGCGACCGCGTTGGCTTCCACGCCTGGATCCAGTGGTGTCTCGACCGCCAGCTGGCCGATGCGTCGCGCGTCATCCGGCGGATCGCCGACATGCCGGTCGGCGTCGACCCGGGCGGCTTCGACGCGTGGGACTGGCAGGAGCAGCTGGCGCTCGCGGCGTCGGTCGGGGCGCCGCCGGACCGCTTCAACACCGCCGGCCAGGATTGGGGCCTGCCTCCCTTCGTCCCGGCGCGGCTGCGCGCGGCGCGCTACCGGCCGTTCATTGACACGATCCGCGCGCAGCTGCGCCACGCCGGCGGGCTCCGGATCGACCACGTGCTCGGCCTGTTTCGCCTGTGGTGGATGCCCCGCGGCGCCGATCCGTCGCGCGGCGCCTACGTCCGTGCCGACACGGACGAGCTGCTCGAGATCGTGGCGCTCGAATCACACCGGGCCGGAGCGGTCATCGTCGGCGAGGACCTCGGCACGGTGCCCGGCGGCGTCCGTCGCGAGCTCCGGCGGCGCCGGCTGCTGTCGACGCGCCTCGCGCTGTTCGAGCGCGAGCCCCCGGAGCGGTACCCACGCCAGTCGTTCGCCGGCGTCACGACCCACGACCTGCCGACCATCGCCGGCATCTGGAGCGGCGCCGACCTCGCCGATCAGCGCGCGGCCGGGGTCGAGGCCAACGCGTCCGGCATGGCGGCGCTGCGCGCCACGCTCTCGCGCGCGGCCGGCACGGCGGCCGAGAGCTCGGCCGAGCAGATCATCATCACCCTGCATCGGCGCCTGGCGCAGGCACCGCCCGCGCTCGTTGCGGCCACGCTCGAGGATGCGCTCGGCGTCGAGGAGCGGCCGAATCTCCCCGGAACGGTGGCGCCGCAGCGGGCGAACTGGTCGCTGGCGCTGCCGTTGCCGATCGAGCAGCTCTCGGCCGACCCGCGCGTGGCGGGGCTCGTTGGCGCCCTGCGCCGGTAGCGACGAGCCCTCACTCCCGCATCCGATTCATCGAATGCACTTGCGCCTTGACTGCCTGTCTGGCTTGGCCTGTCCGATAGATCGGCCACGCGCCGATCGGTGCGGCAGTCAGCCGGGAACGAGGATCAGCCCGGACAGCGGCGGCAGGCTCAAGGTCGCCGAGGCCGGCTGCCCGTGCCAGGACTCCTCGAGCGCCTCCACGCCGCCGTAGTTGCCGACGTTCGAGCCGCCGTAGTGCTCCGAGTCCGAGTTGATGGCCTCGATCCAGCGCCCCGCGCGTGGCAGTCCCAGCCGGTAGTCGTGGCGTGGCACCGGCGTCAAATTCAGCACCACCACCGCGAGCGAGTCATCGGACCGGCGGATCCAGGAGTAGACCGATGCCTCGACGTCGGACGCGTCGATCCAGGCGAATCCCTCCGCGTCGTGGTCGGCCGCCCAGAGGGCCGGCGTCTCGGCGTAGGTGCGCCCGAGGTCCTCGACGAAGCGAGCCACTCCACCGTGCATCGGTGCATTCAGCAGCTCCCACGGCAGCGGCCGGTCGTGGTCCCACTCGTCCCACATCGCCAGCTCGGCACCCATGAACAGCAGCTTCTTGCCCGGCTGCGCCCACATGTCGACCAGCAGCGCGCGAAGGTTCGCGAAGCGCTGCCACTCGTCGCCCGGCATCTTGCGCAGCAGCGAGCCCTTGCCGTGGACGACCTCGTCGTGCGAGAGCGGCAGCACGAACTGCTCCGTGCCGGCGTACAGGCCGCGGAAGGTGAGCTTGTCGTGGTGGTAGCGCCGGTGCACGGGATCCTCGCTGAAGTACTTGAGCGTGTCGTGCATCCAGCCCATGTCCCACTTGAAGCCGAAGCCGATGCCACCCAGGTACGTCGGCCGGGTGATGCCCGGAAAGGCGGTCGACTCTTCGGCGATGGTCACGACCCCGGGGAAGCGGCCGTAGACCCGCTCGTTCATCTCGCGCAGGAAGCCGATGGCCTCCAGGTTTTCGCGTCCACCGTGGATGTTCGGCGTCCACTGGCCCGCCTTGCGTGAGTAGTCGAGATACAGCATCGAGGCCACGGCATCGACCCGCAGACCGTCGATGTGATAGCGGTCGCACCAGAACAGCGCGTTGGCGACGAGGAAGTTGCGGACCTCGGGCCGGCCGAAGTCGAAGATGAGCGTGCCCCAGTCGGGATGCTCGCCGCGCTTGGGGTCGGCGTGCTCGTACAGGGGCGTGCCATCGAAGCGGCGCAGGGCGAAGTCGTCGGTCGGGAAATGGGCCGGCACCCAGTCGACGATCACCCCGATACCGTCGTTGTGCAGCGTCTCCACCATGGCGGCGAAGTCATCGGGATTGCCGAAGCGCGCCGTCGGCGCGTAGTAGCCGGTGACCTGGTAGCCCCAGCTGCCGTCGAAAGGGTGCTCGGCGACCGGCAGCAGCTCGACGTGGGTGAAGCCGAAGCGATGGCAGTGCTCGACCAGCTTCTCGGCCGCCTGGCGGTAGCCGAGCCACGAGCCGTCGGGGTTGCGCATCCAGGATCCCAGATGGACCTCGTAGGCCGCCATCGGTGACCGATACGGATCCCGACCCGCACGATCGCGCATCCAGGCGTCATCCGTCCATCGATAGACCGATGGATCCCAGACGCGTGACGCCGTCTCCGGGCGGACCTGCATGCTGAAGGCGAGCGGATCGGCCTTCAGACGCAGCTTGCCGTCGGCGCCGAGGATCTCGAACTTGTACAGCTCGCCGGCGCCGATGCCCGGCACGAACAGCTCCCACACTCCGGAGGCGCCCATCGAGCGCATCGGCATGAGCCGGCCATCCCACCGGTCGAAGTCGCCGACGATCCGAACGCTGCGCGCATTGGGCGCCCACACCGCGAAGCTCACCCCGGCCACCCCCTGGTGCGTGCGCGGGTGGGCGCCGAGCACGTCGTACAGCCTCTCGTGCGTGCCCTCGGCAATCAGGTGCAGGTCGACCTCGCCGATGGTCGGGCCGAACCGATACGGATCGTCGCGCTCCCAGGTGTTGCCATCGGGGAAGGTGAAGCGCACCCGATAGGCGAACTGGCCGGGGGCGAGATCGGGGACGAGGCCCGACCACAGGCCGTCGCCGAGGGGCTCCATCGGCGCGGTGCCGCCATTCGGGGCGACCAGCTCGGCGGTCGCGGCATCGGGATGGAAGGCGCGCACCACCGTGCCGCCGACGGCATGGTGGGTGCCGAGAACGGCGTGCGGGTCGTGGTGCTCGCCGCGTGCGATCCGGGCGATTTCCTGCTCGGGCGGCGCGGACGCGTTTGTCATGCTGGAGACCATACGCGCCCAGCGGCAAGATGCGTGCGAGCGGGCGTCGACCGTGCGGCAGATCGGGATCATGAAGCGTGGACGTTTCGCCGCGAAAGGTCCTGCTGGCCGGCCACAGACCGCGTGGTAGGGTAGCGCCGCGTCCAGGTGCATCCGAGCACCGCATCGGTTCATCACAGCGTCCGTCCTGTCGTGCCCGGGCCGGCGAAAGCGCATCACGAGAGGGACCTTGGGACTCTTCGACGGCCTCCTCGGCCTCCTGAGCCACGACGTCGGGATCGACCTCGGCACGGCCAACACGCTCGTCACGGTCCGCAACCGCGGCATCGTCATCAGCGAGCCCAGCGTGGTCGCGATGGACACGCGCTCCAAGCGCGTGCTCGCCATCGGCGCCGAGGCGAAGCGCATGGTCGGCCGCACGCCGGCGAACATCGTCGCCATCCGACCGCTGCGCGACGGGGTCATCAGCGACTTCGACGTGACCGAGCAGATGATTCGCTACTTCATCAACAAGGTGCATGACCGCTACGCGCGCATCCCGCGCCCTCGCGTGCTGGTCGGCATCCCGTCGGGCGTCACCGAGGTCGAGAAGCGGGCGGTGCGAGACGCGACCATCAATGCCGGCGCCCGCTGGGCGCGCCTGATCGAGGAGCCGATGGCGGCGGCCATCGGTGCCGGGCTGCCGGTATCGGAGCCGTCGGGCTCGCTCATCGTCGACATCGGCGGCGGCACCACCGAGGTGGCGGTCATCAGCCTGGGCGGGATCGTGGTCAGTCGCTCGGTGCGCATCGGCGGCGACGAGATGGACACCGACATCGTCAGCTTCGCCCGTCGCGAGTACAACCTGCTCATGGGCGAGCGGACCGCCGAGGAGATCAAGATCGCGGTCGGCTCGGCCTACCCCGACGACAAGGCCGATGAGCGTACGGTCACCTTCCGCGGCCGCGACCTGCTGACCGGCCTGCCGAGGTCCGTCGAGGTGGGCGGCGACCAGATCCGCGAGGCGCTCGAGCCGTCGATCGTGCAGATCGTCGAGGCGATCAAGGAGACGATCGAGGAGACGCCTCCGGAGCTCGTGGCCGACATCATGGACCAGGGCATCGTGCTGGCCGGCGGCGGCGCGCTGCTCGGCGGCCTCGACCGCAGGGTGGCGGAGGCGACGCAGATGCCCGTGCACATCGCGGACGATCCGTTGACCTGCGTCGTCCGCGGCACCGGCCGCGTGCTCGAGGACCTCGATCAGCTCGAACGCGTCCTGGTCAGCGAGCAGTACACCCGCGCGCCGCGCTGAGCATGTACGGGCAGTCGAGCCCGCATCGGCGCAGTCGCAGCGGCCTCTGGCTGGCCGCCTTCACGATTGCCAGCCTGCTCATGCTGCTGGCGAGCTCCACGGAGCCGGCGATGACGCTCCAGCGCGTGACGACCCGGGTGCTCGACCCGGTGCGGCAGGCGATCAGCGGGGTCGGAGAGGGCGTCGCCGGCGTGTTCGGAGCGGTGGGCGCCATCGATCGGCTGCGGAGCGAGAACGCCGAGCTGCGCACCGCGCTGGCCGGGGCGCAGCAGCGCATCGCCGAGCTGACCGAGGCCGCTCGCGAGAACGATGAGCTGCGTCAGCTGCTCGGGATCGCCGAGGCGCTCGACATGGAGCTGCTGCCGGTCCGCGTGATCAGCCGCGATCCGTCGAACTTCGCCTGGGAAGCGGGGATCGACGCCGGAACCTCGGACGGCGTCCGCGAGGGCATGGCGGTCGTCGCCAATGCCGACGGCGCCGGTGCGCTGGCCGGGACGGTCGTCAGCGTCACCGACGACACCGCGCGCGTCCGATTCATCGTCGACACGCGCTCGACGGTCATCGGCCTCGACCAGGTCAGCCGGGCGCTCGGTGAGGTGAGCGGCCAGCCCGGCGGCCAGCTGGTGATGACGAACGTGCCGGTGACCGAGGCGGTCGACATCGGCGACACCATCCTCAGCGCCGGGCTCACCTTCGACGGAGGCGCCAGTCGCTATCCCGGCGGTCTGCTGATGGGAACCGTCCAGGCGGTGGAGGATGACCCGAATGCCCTGACCCGGACCGCGTTCGTGCGCCCCGCATTCGACGTCGGGTCGGCCGAGCGTCTTCTCGTGGTGCTGGACTTCAGCCAGGGCTGACGGACCTTCGGTCCGGGCGAGCGAGCGGACTTTCGCGTCATAGGCGACCCGGGCACGGAGCCGTAGGTTGACGCAAATTCCCCTTTCCTCGAGGTTCCATTGCTCGTTCGTGGCCGTGCCCTGTCCCTGGTCCTTGCCTTCATCGGCGCCACCTTCATCACCGTCGCGCCGCTCGCGTCGCCCGCGCGGGCCGCGGGGCCGAAGGTGGCGATCATCGTTGGTCCGGTCGGCTCGCTGACCGATAGCTACCGCACCTCGGCCGACCGCGTCGCGACCAAGGCCGCGGCCGCGGGCGCGACGGTCGTCAAGGTGTACTCGCCGAACGCGACGTGGGCGAACGTCCGGGCCGCCGTGAACGGCGCGAACGTGATCGTCTACTACGGGCACGGCAACGGCAGCCCGAACCCCTACTCGGGCTGGACCGAATGGCCGGACCGGGTCAACGGCTGGGGCCTCAACATCCAGGCCGGCGCCAACGACCTCGATGGCATCAACGTGAACATGGTCTACTGCGGCGAGAAGGCGCTGCTCGGCACGCTCGGCTCCGGCGACGGCGCTGCCCAGCGAAGCTACTGCACCGGCGGCCCGATCACGCCGGCGCCCGGCTTCACCATGGTCTATGCCCAGGCGCACTACGCGCCAGGCTTCGGCGAGCGGTACGTCCAGACCACCCCGGTCACGACGCTGGCCGAGGCGCAGGCTCGGGTCCGGAACTACTCGTACCCGATCCTCGCCCTCGGCGGCACGTTCTTCGCGACCGCCTATTCCGATGCGCAGGACATCGTCGAGCGCGTTCTGACCCAGCCGACGACGACCTTCGGTGACATCTTCCGCCAGGGGCGCGGCTACTCACCGTCGACGCTGACCGCCGCCGCGCATCCCGACATCGCCGGTGCCGAGTACTGGGTGCAGCAGACGACCATCAGCGGCTTCCATTTCGGCGAGCCGGACTACTGGTACGCGTTTGCGGGAGTCGCGGGGCGGACGCCGGGCCTCGGCACGTACCGCAGCGGTGGCCCCTATTCCGACATCGGCTGGTCGCCGTTCTTCGACGACATCGTCTGGATCAGCCAGGCGGGCATCACCAATGGTTGCGGCGACGGTCGCTACTGCCCGGCCGAGCCGGTCACCCGGGCCCAGATGGCCAGCTTCATCGCCCGCGGCCTGGGCCTGCCGGCGGCCACGGCTGACTACTTCCCCGATGACGCCGGCAGCCTGCACGAGGCCGATATCAACCGCCTCGCCCAGGCCGGCATCACGAACGGCTGTGGAAATGGCCTCTACTGCCCGAACACCGCGGTCACGCGTGACCAGATGGCCAGCTTCATTGCTCGTGCCCTGAGCCTGCCGGCGGCAAGCGCCGACTACTTCAGCGACGACACCGGCAGCTTCCACGAGCCGGACATCAACCGCATGGCTGCCGCCGGCATCACCAACGGCTGCGGCAGTGGCGTGTACTGCCCGACCCAGGCGATCACGCGCGAGCAGATGGCCGCCTTCCTCCACCGGGCGCTGGACTGACCCATCGGTACTATTCAGGACCGCACCGCACCGCCGTAGGCTCGCGGCCATGACCACTCCTCGACGCGGACTGATCGCGGCCATCATTTCGCTGCTGGTCGCGCTCGGCGCCTCACCCGTCGCCGCGGCGGATCCCACGCCCGCACCTGCGGCGTCGCCTGAGACGGTGTCCGACTCAGCGCAGCCCACGAGCCCGATGACCGTCCACGCGGAGATGCTCGCGGCCGAGGAGGGGCAGTCGTTCGCCTTCGAGCCGGGCGATACCCCGCAGGCGCTGTCGACGACGGTCGCCCCGTCGGTCCAGGGTGAGTCGGGCACCGGCAGCATCGCCGCGCTGCCGAACGGGCTGAGCCACGAGGTCTTCGGCTACCTCCCGTATTGGGCACTGTCCAGCTCGCTGCGCCAGTACCTGCGCTACGACCTGGTCAGCTCCATCGCGTACTTTGCCGTGCCGGTGAGTGCCGACGGCACGCTGAGCTCGAGCGGAGAGGGATGGTCCGGCTGGGCGTCCGCGAACATGACGGACGTCATCAATCAGGCGCACGCGCGCGGCGTCCGCGTTCTCCTGACCGTGACGATGATGGCGTGGGACGGCAACTACACGCCGATGGGCACGCTACTCACCAGTGCGAGCAACCGCGACCGGCTCGCGGGGCAGATCGCTGCGGCGGTGAAGGCGCGCAACGCCGATGGCGTGAACCTGGACTTCGAGCCAATGCCGAACTCGCTGGAGGCGGCGTACACCGCCTTTGTGCGCGACGTCAAGGCGAAGCTGCTCGGGACCGGAGCCGGGAGCTACCTCACGGTCGCCGCCACCGGTGGTGCCGCGTCGTGGGACGAGGGCTATGACCTGGTCGGACTCACGGCGTCCGGCGCGGCCGACGCCATCATGGCGATGGGCTACGACTTCAACTGGTCCGGGTCGGCGCGGGCCGGTGGAGTCGCCCCGATCGACTCGCCGTACGTGCTCGACGTCGGTGATGCGATGGCGGCTTACCGGTCGCGACTGCCCGGCTCGAAGATCATCTGGGGCGTTCCGTACTACGGCCGCGCCTGGACGACCACCGGAGCCGAGCTGAACGCGCGGACGTGCCGCAGCACCGGCTCGTGCACCGCTGCGACGTGGGCCCCGCGCTACGTCGACGCGTTGCAGGCGATCGCGGAGCACTCGCGCGCCTGGGATCCAAACGGCCAGGTGCCGTGGTACACGTACTGGAGCAACACCTACAGCGCGTGGGTGCAGGGCTACTACGATGACGCTGAATCGCTTTCGGCCAAGTACGCGCTCGTGAAGGCGCACGGCATGCGCGGCGTCGGCATCTGGCACCTGCTGATGGACGTGGAGCGACCCGAGCTGTGGAACGCGATCAAAGCCAGCTTCGGCAACCTGCCCTTCACGGACATCGGCGGTTCCGCGTTCATCGAGGACATCACCTGGATCCTGGAGCACGGCATCACGAACGGCTGCGGCGATGGTCGCTTCTGTCCGACCGAGTCGGTGACGCGCGGCCAGATGGCAAGCTTCGTCGCGCGTGCGTTGAACCTGCCCGCGACGAGCACCGACTACTTCAGTGATGACGGCGGAAGCCTTCATCAGCCGGACATCAACCGGCTCGCCGCCGCCGGGATCACGAACGGGTGCGGCGGCGGACGCTACTGCCCGAACGACTCGGTCACGCGAGCCGAGATGGCGAGCTTCATTGCGCGTGCACTGGACCTGCCGGCCACCAGCACTGACTACTTCAGCGACGACAACGGCTCGACCCACGAGGCGAATATCAACCGCCTCGCCGCAGCAGGCGTCACGAACGGCTGCGCCGGCGGCCTCTACTGCCCGTTGCAGGCGGTGACCCGCGAGCAGATGGCGGCCTTCCTGCACCGGGCCCTGGACTAGGCAGTACCAGGGAGGCCCGATGGGGCCATCCGAGTCGCGAACGAACGAGCCATCGCGCACGGTCGGCCGCGGCTCATAGGGTGAGCGCCGTCACCGCTCAACCCGGTATCCGGAGCTCATCCCAGTGTCCCATCGTCGTTCGCCACGTACCGCTCTCGCCCTCGCGGCGCCCCTCCTCGTCTCCCTCTTCATGCTTCCGGTCTTCGCGGCGCCCGCGGCCGCAACGGGCGGCTCGACGCTCGTCACCCTCGCCAATGGATATCGTGCGAACGCGGGCGCGCCCGCGGTGGCGCTCAACGCGGCGGTCGATCAGATCGCGACCGAACGCGGCCAGCAGCTGGCCGCGGCTGGCGCACTCAGCCACGACCTCACCTACGTCGCGAATCGCCTGGCTCAGCTCGGCGTCTGCTGGGGAAGCATGGGCGAGATCATCGCCTGGAACACCAGCGGCGACTACGCCGCCTTCCTGCGGCAGTGGTACAACTCCGACGGCCATCGCGCGATCATGCTCGACCCGAAGTACACCGACGCCGGCGGCAGTGCCATGCGCAGTGGGAACGGGCGCTATTACGCCGTCATGATCTTCATCCGCGGCTGTGGCGGCTCTGCGCCGGCGGCGCCCGCCGCACCCAGCGGCACCTTTAGCGACACCGGCGGATCGGCCTTCCTGAGCGACATCGAGTGGCTGGTGGATGCCGGCATCACCAACGGCTGCGGCGGGGGTCGCTTCTGTCCGGCCGAATCGGTGTCACGCGGTCAGATGGCGAGCTTCATCGCCCGCGCCGACGCGCTTCCTTCCGCGGCGCTGGACTACTTCCCGGACGACGCGGGCATCATCTTCGAGCCCGACATCAACCGCGTCGCGCAGGCGGCGATCACCAACGGCTGCGGCGGTGGCATGTACTGCCCGGCCGCGGGTGTCACCCGCGAGCAGATGGCGTCGTTCCTGGTGCGAGCGCTCGGCCTGCCGGCGACGAGCGCCGACTACTTTGCCGATGACGAGGCCTCGCCACACGAGGACGCCATCAACCGTCTCGCCGCCGCGGGCATCACCAACGGCTGCGGTCCTTCGGTCTACTGCCCCAGCGCCACGGTCACGCGCGAGGAGATGGCTGCCTTCCTCCACCGCGCCTTCGACTGATCGGCCGAAGGGTCGCCGGGCTACAATCCGGGGCCTCATGACAACCACCACAGCGGGGCGCCGCGCGGACGGCCGCGTCCCGAACCAGCTGCGGCCGGTGAAGATCGTGCCCGACTACCTGAAGTTTGCGGAGGGCTCGGTCCTCATCCGCGTGGGCGACACCCGCGTCATCTGCGCCGCGACGATCGAGGACCGCGTGCCGGGCTGGCTGCGCGGCAAGGGTCGCGGCTGGGTGACCGCCGAGTACAGCATGCTGCCGCGCGCCGGGACGGAGCGAAGCCAGCGGGAGGCGGCGCGCGGCTCGATCGGCGGGCGAACCCACGAGATCCAGCGTCTGATCGGCCGCTCGCTGCGCGGCGTGATCGACATGAGCCGCCTGGGGGAGCGAACCATCACCCTCGACTGCGACGTCATCCAGGCCGATGGCGGGACGCGCACCGCCAGCATCACCGGCGCCTACGTGGCGCTCGCGCGAGCCCTCAACAAGTACGGCATGGGGCAGCTCATGACCGGCCAGGTCGCGGCCGTGAGTGTCGGGCTCGTCAACTCGCTCCCGTATCTCGATCTCGACTACAGCGAGGACTCGACCGCCGAGGTCGACTTCAACGTGGTCATGACCGATGACGACCGCCTGATCGAAGTCCAGGGCACGGCCGAGCACGGAGCGTTCACCCGGCAGCAGATGGACCACATGATCGACCTCGCGGCGGCCGGCATTCGGCAGCTCTTCACGCTGCAGCGAGCCGCCATCGAGGCGCCGCCGGGCGAGTGACTGCTCGGCTGCTGATCGCCACCACGAACCGCGGCAAGCAGGACGAGTTCCGCCGTCTGCTGTCGGGCCTTCCCGGAACGGTGGTCACGCCCGATGAGCTCAATCTCCAGCTCGAGGTCGAGGAGCCGTACGACACCTATGCCGAGAACGCTGCGGCGAAGGCCACTGCCTTCTGCCTTGCGTCGGGCCTGCTGAGCCTCGCGGACGACTCCGGCATCGAGGTCGCCGCGCTCGAGTGGGGTCCCGGCGTGCGCAGCGCCCGTTGGGGGACCGGCCCGGGAAGCCAGGCCGACCGACTGGGTCGAGCGCTGGTGGATGCGGAGGACCGTCGCGCCCGAATGGTATGTGCCCTGGCAGTCGCCCGGCCGAACGCCAGTGGGCCGACTGTCGAGATCTTCACCGGCGTCGTGGAGGGTTCGATCGCGCGAGAGCCACGCGGCTCGAACGGCTTCGGCTACGACCCGATCTTCCTGCTGCCGAGCGGGCTGACGACGGCTGAGCTTCCGGAAGGCGAGAAGGACCGCATCAGCCACAGGGGGCGAGCCGTGGCGGCCGCCAGCGCACGACTGCGGGAACTGCTGACGGCGTAGTCCATCGGTCCCAACCGCCGTTCGGGACCATCGTCCGGTCGTTCCACGCGGTGTGGAGACGTACGGTTCGGTGGATTCACGGGGGTCTGTGCGACGGCTCCCACCCCACCGCAGCGCACCGGAGTTCCCGCCACGTGTCCCGAGCCACCGCCATCCTCCTCGCATTGCTTTTCCTGGCCGCCACCGCCGTCCCGGTCGGCGCTGCCGAGCCGAAGGGCGTCGAGCCCGGCGCGGACGGCGCACCTCCGACGACCACGCCCGGCGGCGAGGTGATCCCGGGTGAGGTGATCGTCAGCTTCCGCGAGGGCATGGATCCGGCCGCCGGCCGGGCTCGAGGGCTCGCCGTCGTGGCCGAGCTGGGCGCGCCCGGCAAGGGCGTTGCCCGCCTGCTGTCGACCGAGGGCCGGCCGGTCGAGGAGGTCATCGCCGAGCTCAAGGCCGATCCGACGGTCGCCTACGCCGAGCCGAACTACCGGGTCCAGCTGGCCGATGAAGGATCGGTGGCCGCGGTCGGGGTGAATGACCCGCAGACCTCCGGCCAATACTCGCTCGATCGGATGCGCGTCCGTGACGCGTGGGCGCTGTCGACCGGCGCGTCGAACGCCATCGCCGTCCTCGACACCGGCGTCCAGTTCAACCATCCCGACCTGGTCGGGCGGCTGCTCGGTGGGTACGACTTCGTCAACGGCGACGCCGACCCCAGCGATGACAACGGCCACGGCACCTGGGTGTCGGGGATCATTGCCGCCAACGCGAACGACGGCTACGGCATCGCCGGCATCAGCTGGAGCGACAAGATCCTGCCGGTCAAGATCATGAACGGCGACGGCACCGGCAGCACCGCGAACCTTCTGACCGCCATCCGATGGAGCGCCGACCAGGGCGCGAAGGTCATCAACATGAGCGTCGGCGGCTTCCCGTACTCGCAAGCCATGCAGGACGCGGTCAATTACGCCTGGAGCAAGGGCGCCGTGCTCATCGGTGCCGCTGGCAACAACCGGCGCGAGGAGAACTTCTACCCGGCCAGCTTCGACAACGTGGTCAGTGTCAGCGCGACGCAGCCCGAGGACGAGTTCAGCAACTGGTCCAGCTGGGGGCCGAAGGTCGATGTCAGCGCGCCCGGCTCGTCGGTGCTGACCACGAACTGCTACGTGTGCACCTATGGCGGCCACAACACCTGGGGCAGCCACACCTACATCAGCGGCACGAGCTTCGCGACGCCCAACGTGGCCGGCGTCGTGGCCCTCATGAGAGCGCGCTACCCGAGCTACACGCCGCAGCAGATCGTCGACCGCCTATTCGCCACCGTCGATGACCTTGGCTACCCCGGTTACGACGTCAAGTACGGCCGCGGGCGGGTGAACGCCTACCGCGCGCTTGGCGCATCAGTCGCGGGCGGCAGCACCTCCACCGGCGACAGCCTGGAGCCCAACAACACGCTCGCGCAGGCACGCTGGATCGGCCTGGGGTCGACGACGAGCCCGTCCATCTATCCGGCCGGAGACGTGGATACGTTCGTGGTCGACGTGCCTCGCGCCGGCATGCTCGAAGTGCGGGTCACGGGCGTGGTCGACACGCGAGCCTATCCCTGGAACAAGAGCGGCCTGCCAGTGGACCCGATCATCGAGCTCTTCAATGCCTCGGGCGGCCTGCTGGCTCGCGTCGACAACGTCTGGGAGACGCAGACCGAGCTCGCGACCGTGAACGTCGCGAGTGCGTCGACCATCCTCGTCCGTGTCAGCAACTGGTACGCCAACGGCAATCGGTCCGGCTACTCCATCGTGCCGACCTACGTGGACACTGTGGCGCCGGTCGGCAGTATCACGCATCCGGCGTCGGGCGCCACCGACGTCAACCGCGGTGTGAACCCGCTCGCCACGTTCAGCGAACCGGTCTCGAACGTCAACTCGTCGACCATGGTCCTGCGCGATCTCTCGACGAGCGCCACCGTTTCGGCAGCGGTCGTGTATGACGCGTCGAGCCGTGTCGCTCGGCTCATCCCGTCCAGCCCGCTGGTCGGAATGCGGCAGTATCGCGTCGAGCTCACCAGCGGCATCCGCGACGGCGGAAGCAACGCGCTGACACCGACCTCGCTGACCTTCACGACCGGCAACAGCCAGTTCGTCGACACGGATGGAAACCAGTTCATCACCGAGATCAACTGGCTGGCGACGGCAGGGATCACCAACGGCTGCGGCGGCGAACGTTTCTGCCCGGCTGACCCCGTCCTCCGCGACCAGATGGCCAGTTTCATCGCGCGCGCCCTCGGCCTGCCGAGCTCGGGCACCAACTGGTTCAGCGATGACAATGGCAACCAGCACGAGGCCAACATCAACCGCATCGCCGATGCGGGCGTGACCCTTGGCTGCGGTGGCGGGCGCTACTGCCCGGCCGAGAGGGTCTCTCGCGAGCAGATGGCAAGCTTCCTGGCGCGCGCGCTCCACCTGCCGGCGGCAAGCGTCGACTACTTCAGCGACGACGAAACCAGCCCGCACGAGGCCGACATCAACCGTCTCGCCCAGTCGGGGGTCACGCTCGGCTGCGGCCCCAGCTCGTACTGCCCCGGCGCGATGATCACCCGGGAACAGATGGCGGCGTTCCTCTATCGGGCATTCTCCAACGACTGAGGAAACGGTCACGCCGGCCTGATCGGCCAAGGCTCGGCTAGAATTGCCGCGCCCCAAGGAGATCACATGGCCGAGCGTACGAACGTGCGCATCCACCCGACCGCCGAGGTCTCACCCGAGGCGGTCATCGGTC
>DASTTX010000029.1:0-2946 GCA_035759945.1 Candidatus Limnocylindria bacterium
GATGGGGCGAGATCCTGACCGATCCGTCGTATGCCGGACAGATCGTCGTGCTGACGCACCCGATGGCCGGCAACTACCGCATCCAGCGAGACGAGCTCGAGTCCTCGCGGGTCCACGCTCGCGGCCTCGTGGTCAGCCGGCTAATCGAGCCGCCGCCAGGTCCTGGAGTCTCGCTGACCGAGCTGCTGATCGAGGGCGGCATCCCGGTCCTGGCGGGCGTCGACACGCGTGCCCTCACGCTCGCCCTGCGCAATGGTGCGCCGCGCCGCGCGGTGATCAGCCCGGCGGCCGGCGGGGACGATGCCGCGATCTCGCGCGCGCGCGCGAGCACGCGGTGGGACGCGGTCGACCACGTCGCAACTGTGGCGACGCGTGAGCCCTTCACGGTCCCACCCGATGGAACGCGCACCGCGCGCGCGGCCCTCGTCGACTACGGCGTCAAGCGCTCGCTCCTGGCCGCACTCGCCGCGCGCGGCATCGAGATTTTGGCGCTACCACCCTCGGCCTCGGCCGCCGACGTCCGGCCGCTGGCGCCCGACCTCGTGGTGCTCTCGCCGGGGCCGGGTGATCCGTCCCGCATGGCCCGACAGATCGCAACCGTCGGCGCGCTGGCTCAGGACGCGGTCGCAGGCGGGCCGCCGATCCTGGGAATCTGCCTCGGCCACCAGCTCCTGGCGCTCGCCGCGGGGGGCAAAACGCGCCGGTTGGCGGTCGGCCATCATGGCGGGAACCACGCCGTGCTCGAGGCGGCGACCGGGCGCGTCGACATCGGCGCGCACAACCACGAGGTGGAGGTCGTCGACGACGCGGAACTCGCCGCGGCCGGTTATGCGGTCAGCCATCGCGACCTGAATGACGGCACGGTCGAGGGCCTCGCTCACGTCAGCGGCCGGATCGCATCGGTCCAGTTCCATCCGGAGGGCGCGCCGGGACCCATCGATGCGGCGCGCGTGTTCGACCTCGCGCTTGCCGGTGCGCTCGGATGACCCCGCGCAGGGTGCTGGTCATCGGCTCAGGGCCGATCCTCATCGGCCAGGCCGCCGAGTTCGACTACGCCGGTGTGCAGGCCTGCCTGGCGCTGCGTGAGGAGGGCGTCGAGACCATCCTGGTCAACTCGAACCCTGCGACGGTGATGACCGATCCGGACGTCGGTGGGACCGTGATCATCGGCCCGCTGACGCTCGAGAACGTGACGCGGGTCATCGAGGAGCATCGGCCGGAGGCGCTCCTGCCGACGCTGGGTGGGCAGACGGGGCTGAACCTGGCCGTCGCGCTCGACGACGCGGGTGTCCTCGACCGCTGCGGCGTCCGGGTCCTGGGCACGCCGCTCGACGCCGTGCGGGCCGCGGAGGACCGCGGTGGGTTCCGGGCGCTGGTGACCGGCATCGGCGAGCCGGTTCCCGAGTCGGCAGTCGTCGAGTCCGTCGAGGACGGCATGCGCTTCGTCGAGATGCTCGGAGCATCGGTCGTGGTTCGCCCGGCCTTCACCCTCGGCGGCGGCGGGGGCGGGTTCGCCCACACGCGCTTCGAGGCGCGGGAGCGCATCGCCACCGGGCTGGCTGCCAGTCCCATTCAGCAGGTGTTGGTCGAGCGCAGCCTCCTCGGCTGGTACGAAATCGAGTTCGAGGTCCTTCGCGACGCATCGGACACCACCATCGCCATCTGCGGCATGGAGAACCTCGACCCGATGGGGGTTCACACAGGCGACTCCATCGTGGTGGCGCCGATCCAGACCCTGCCCGACCCGGTCGTGCAACGCCTGCGCCGATGCGCCCTGAAGATCGTGCGCGCCCTGAAGCTCGAGGGCGGCTGCAACGTCCAGCTGGCGGTGTCACCGGATGGCAGCGACTATCGCGTGATCGAGGTGAATCCGCGCGTGTCCCGCTCGTCGGCGCTCGCCTCGAAGGCGACCGGGTACCCGATCGCGCGGATCGCCGCCCTGATCGCGCTCGGCAAGCGGCTGCACGAGCTGCCGAACCCGGCGACGGGCGGCAACAGCGCGGCGTTCGAGCCGGCCGTCGACTACGTGGTGGTCAAGCTGCCGCGCTGGCCGTTCGACAAGTTCCCCTCGGCGGACCGCAGCCTGGGCGTGCAGATGAAGGCGACCGGCGAGGCCATGGCCATCGACCGCGAGTTCGGCTCGGCGCTGCTCAAGGCGATCCGCTCGCTCGAGCCGCGCGGCCGTGGCTGGCTGTGGGAGGACTCCGAGTGGGCGCTGGCCGATGGAGCGCCGGCCGATCTCGAGGCGTTCCTCGCCCCGAGCGACACGCGGCTGTGGCGGATGGTCGGCCTCCTCCGCCATGGACATGCGCGCCCATCGGAGATCGCCGCTGCCACCGGCATCTCGCCGTGGTTCACCGATCGGCTGGCCGAGCTCATCGAGGCCGAGTCACGTGTGGTCGGGGCGCCGCTGATCGACGCCAAGCGCGTTGGCTTCGGTGACGCCGATGTGGCGGCCCTCTCGGGCGTGCCACCGGCGGCCATTCGACGCGCACGCGTGCGCGCCGGCATCGGTCCGGCCTATCGGCGGGTCGACACCTGCGCCGGCGAGTTCCCGGCCGAGACGCCGTACTTCTACAGCTCCTACGCCGAGCCCGAGGTGCGGCCGCCAGCCGAACGTCGCAGCGTCATCGTGGTCGGCTCGGGGCCGATCCGGATCGGCCAGGGAATCGAGTTCGACTACTGCTCGGTGCGTGCCGCGTGGGCCATCCGGGAGATGGGCCTGGACGCGGTCGTGATCAACAACAACCCCGAGACGGTGAGCACCGATTACGACGCGTGCACGCGCCTCTACTTCGAGCCGCTCGATACCGAGTCCGTGCTCGACGTCATCGACCACGAGCGCGCGCTGACGGGCACGCCGCCGGCGGTGGTGCTGACCTTCGGCGGCCAGACGGCCATCGACCTCGCCAAGGATCTCGCGTACGCCGACGTGCCGATCGCCGG
>DASTTX010000030.1:0-5558 GCA_035759945.1 Candidatus Limnocylindria bacterium
TGATCCACATCGTCTCGGGAGCGTTCTGGGTCGGGTCAGTCTTCACCTTCCTCGGCTTCATCCAGCCCACGGCCGTTGCGCTCGGGCCCGACGCGCAGAAGTTCACCTATGGCCTGGTCCACGATCGGCGTCTGCCCCAGGTCATCCTCGGTTCGGCCATCGTGACCGTCATCGCCGGCGTGACGCTGCTGACTCTGACGACGAACGGGCTGAATCCTGACCTCATGTTCGGTGAATCGCGCCTGGGCTTCACGATCGGTGGCATCGCGGCAATCGTCACCTTGGGCATCGGCGGGCTGTACGTCTATCCGCGCACCGAAACGGTGGCGCGGATCATCGGGCTGCTCCTCGCCGAGCGGCGTCCGCCGACGGCGGAGGAGCAGCAGGCCCTCGGCGTTGCCGGCAGGGAGTCGCGCGTTGCCGGTTGGCTGGTGCTCGCCGGTCTGACGATCGCCATCGCCTGCATGGCGACCGCCCGCTACTGGGGCGTCATCATCTGATCACGCTCAGGCGGAGCCCGTGGGCTGTAGCGCCCGTTCATCGGGTGAGGCGCGCCCCGCTACATTTCCTCTCTGAACGGGGCGCGCCAATCGGGCGCGTCGAACTCGGGGGCGAAGAAGGCGCGCGATCGTGCCAGCTTCCCGTCACGTAGCTCGTAGATGTTCACGACCCACCACCACGAACCATCGGGGTAGTGGACGCGGATGATCGCCGTCCCCCGGTCGCCGCTGCCATTGATGCCGATGACCGTGTAGGTCGGCGTCAGCGCATACGTCGTCCCGCCGATAACCTCCTTCAGCTCGGAGCTCCCGGGCTCGAGATCGGGATAGTTCTTGAACTGCGCCACGATGTTCCGCAGCCCGCGGAACGTCTCGCGGGACTGCGGGTACTCGATCGTCGCGTCGTCGTGGACGTAGTCGCCCATGCGGTCCCATTCCTGGGTGCTCAGAACGTTGCTGAAACCGAGGAAGAATTGTGTGTGATCGGTGTCGGTCATTGCGTCGTGAGTGCCTCGGCTTCGCGGGAGGTGAAGGCGCACGACCGAAGGCTGGCGAGCGCCGCCTCGTGTGCGCCGATGAACTTCGTCAGCGCCATACGCCGCACATCGGCTGGCAATTCGTCTCGCGAGGCCAGCTGCCGATATCCAGCGTGAGTCATGTACGCGTCGACCACGATCCTCAGGTCTGCCGCGGCGAGTAGCGTCGCGAGCTCAGGCAGGAGGCGCTCGAAGGAAGACCGATCCAGATCGGCGAACAGCCCGTGATCATGTGCGACCGTGATGGCCGCGCGGTTGACGTCGAGCTCGAAGTACACCGCCTTGGCCGCGTTCCGCGCCTGCCGCATGAACTGGCGGCGCTGAATGTAAAGGCCCACCAGGAGCCAGCCCATGACGCCGACGAAGGAGCCGATGATCCCCGGAAGGAGGTCGCGAATCTCCATGCTGCGCGGAGTATCGGCGCTGGGCCTGTCGTTGGCGAGAGGAATTCAGCCGGACCGCGGCACAAACCTGCCGTGCAGGTGGATGCCGGTCATCTCATCGGTTTCCGGGTCGCGCGTGAAGAAGCCGCGCTCGCGGTGGTGCGAGCCCTCGGTGACGATGTAGCGATCGGTACCGGGGAGCATGCGGAGCGGGATCGGCGGCTCGACGTAGTCGGCGTCGTCGCCCAGCTGTGCGACGAACTGGGGCGACGGCGTGACCGTGAGCAGCAGGTGGTCGCCCTCGACCGCGACGTCAACCAGCGCCGATGCGTTCGCGTAGTGGCCGGCATACGCTGCGAGCGCCTCGGCATCGCGCGGCTCGGGCACCGGATCGGTCTTGACCAGCCCCACGTAGTGCTCGAGCGCCCAGTCACGGATGCGGCGGTTGAAGAGGGGACCGTTCGGCTCGGCGTTCGTGAGCGACACAATGGCGAACCGATGAGACGGCAGCATGGTGAAGCCGGCGTACTGCCCGTTCGTCGAGCCACCATGCGCGACGACCTTCGTGCCGCCGATGTCGCTCAGCAGCCACGAGATGCCGACCGCGTCGCCGAGGTCGGAGCCCTGAGAGTGTGCGGTCGGCTCCTGCATCCGGCAGATCAGATCGGTGCTGAGCAGCTGGGTGCCGTCGTTGGTACGGCCGCCATCGAGGTGGAATCGGGCCCAACGGACCTGGTCCGGCGCGGTGGCGGACAGGCCACCCATCGGATTGCCGCTGCGTGCCATGGCCCACGGACGGAGGACCTTGATCGAACCATCGTCCTCCCGCCGATGCCCGACGACGAAGCGTCGCGTCATCACGTCGTTCGCGAAGAACAGGGTGTCGTTCAACCCGACCGGATCCAGGACGAGCTCCTTCATCGCCCGCTCGTACACCTTGCCGGTGACCTTCTCGATGATTCGCCCGGCCAGGCTGAGCGAGGCGTTGTTGTAGGACACCACAAAGCCGGGTGGCGTCAGCTGCCGCAGCTGGGCCATGTTCGCGACGTAGCGGGCGATCGCGTCGTCGCCCTCGCCCGTATCGGTGAAGTCGTCGCCCTCCCAGCCGGCGGTGTGGTTCAGCAGTTGGAGGACGGTGATCGTCTCGGCGACGTGCTCGTCCTGGAGGCGCAGCTCCGGCACATAGGTGCGCACCGGCGCATCCAGGTCGACCGTGCCCTCCTCGACCAGGCGAAGGATGGCGACCGATGTGAACGTCTTGCCGGTCGAGCCGAACTGGAACAGCGTCGCGCCGTCCACCGGGAGCGGATTCTCGATGCTCGTGACGCCGTGGTAGGCGTACTGCTCGTCATCGGCCTGGATGATGCCGACGGCAACTCCGGGAACGCCGAGCTCCTCGGCCAGGTCGCGTACGGTCCGCTCAAGCACTCCGTCGATGCGCCGGATGGTACGTCAGCTGGACTCGCCGCCTGAGCCGCGAGTCGCAGGTTAGTCCGCCGCTGGAAATATCGGCCACATCCTGGCCGTTGTTGGTTCGTTCCTGAGAAGGACGGCCAGGCAGAGGGCCATTTCGGTGCTCATGTTGGCTGTCTTTGCCGGCTCCGGACCAAGGACAGCCACATCCTGGCCGATACGCCCCACACCGAACCAGCTCCGCTTGACAGGCAAGTAACGACTTGCCTATTGTCACGCGGTGGGAGATGTCTTCAAGGCGCTGTCGGATGCGACGCGGCGCACGATCCTGGACGAGCTGACCGATCGCGACGGCCAGACCCTGTTCGAGATCTGCGCCCGCCTGACGACCAAGCACAAGCTCGGCGCAACGCGCCAGGCAATCTCCCAGCACCTCGACGTGCTCGAATCGGCCGGCCTGATCCGGACCGAGCGCTCGGGCCGATACAAGTTCCACTACCTCGACACCACGCCGCTGCGCGAGATCGCGGAGCGGTGGCCGCTGCCGGCGAAGGAGCCAGACCGATGAGGATCAATGTCACCAGTGTCCTGGTCGACAACCAGGACAAGGCGCTCGCCTTCTACACCGATGTGCTCGGCTTCCTCAAGAAGACCGATATCCCCCTCGGCGGCGGCGCCAAGTGGCTGACCGTCGTCTCACCCGATGCGCCCGACGGCGTCGAGCTCCTGCTGGAGCCCGATGCACACCCCGCCGCCCGTCCCTTCAAGGAGGCGCTGGTCGAGGACGGCATCCCGTACACCTCGTTCGCGGTGGACGACGTCCAGGCCGAGTTCGATCGGCTCAGCGGACTCGGCGTCACCTTCGTGCAGCCACCCACGCCGATGGGCCCGGTCACGACCGCGGTCTTCGACGACACCTGCGGCAACCTGATCCAGATTGCCGAGATGAGTTCGGCGCCGGCCGGATGATGCGTCAATGACCGATGGCTTGGGCAGAATAGAGCTTGGCCACGCAGCTACAAGGCGATGACCACTTTGCCGGTCGCGCGTCCGCTCTCGAGGTAACGAATCGCGTCAGGCACCTGCTCGAACGGGAAGCTGCGGTCGATGATCGGCCGCAGCGTCCCCGCCTCGACCATGCCGGCCAGGACCGCCAGGTCGTCGCGATTCGGGACGGCGAGGTACGGGATCGCCGGCTGGCGGCCCAGGCGGTTGGTGAGAATCGCGCCGGCGATGCGGGCGATCGGCCCGACCCAGTTCCCTGGTTGCGGCGCGACCATCACCAGCCGCCCATCGTGCTTCAGGGCTCGGCGCAGGTCGGATAGCCGCCGGTTGCCGCCGACGTCGAGGATGAGGTCGTATCGGCCGCGCGTGCGCGTGAAGTCGTTGCGGGTGTAGTCGACCACCTCATCGGCGCCGAGTGACGACACCACCTCGAGGGCCTGCGGCCCGGTCACGGCCGTCACCTCCGCACCGAGAGCCCTGGCGATCTGCACCGCCAGGCTGCCGACGCCTCCGCCCGCGCCGTTGATGGCGACGCGCTGCCCAGCCTGCAGCTGACCCTTGTCGCGCAGGCCCTGGAGCGCGGTGAATCCGGCGGTGGGGATCGCTGCCGCCTCCTCGAAGGTCAGCCCTGATGGCATCGGCATCATGGTCTTGCCGGCGACGTACTCGGCGAAGGCCCCGAAGCGCGACCCGAACGCCTGGTCGCCGGGCTTGAGGTGCGTGACCGCCGAGCCGACGGCCTCGACGACGCCGGCAACGTCGAGCCCGATCTCCGGCGTCTTCGGTACGCGAAAGCCCTCACTCAGGCGGGCCAGGTACGGCTTGCCTCGAAGCATGTGCCAGTCGTGCGCATTGGCCGATGACGCACGCACCCTGACGAGGACCTGCTCGTCGCTGACGGCCGGCAGGTCGATCTCTCGAAGCTCGAGGCGCTCTGGGCCGCCGTAGCGAACTCTGCGGTAGGCTTTCACGGGAATCCTGCTTTCTTACGGTGTAAGGTCGAGCCGCACTGTAGGCTTACGGTGTAAGATTGTCAACACCCACGCGGAGGAAGGGCGCATGGCGATCCAACCCAGGACGAAGGACCAACGCGAGCCGCTCAGCCGTGAGCGCGTGCTGCGCGCTGCCATCGACCTGGCCGATGCGGGAGGCATCGAGTCGCTGAGCATGCGGCGGCTCGCGCAGGAGCTCGGTGTGGAGGCCATGTCGCTGTACCACCACGTCTCCAACAAGAGCGACATCCTGAGCGGCATCGCGGACATGGTCGTGGAGGAGTACGAGCTGCCTGAGCCGAGCCCTGACTGGAAGGCGTCCATCCGTCGCACCGCGATCTCGGCATATCGAGTCCTGCTTCGTCATCCATGGGCCGCCAGCCTGCTGTTGGCCGGCACGACGCCCAGCACCGCGCGCCTGCGCTATATGGACGCCCTGCTCGGGACGCTCCGGGCCGCCGGCTTCTCCGCTGACATGACCGATCACGCCTATCACGCCCTCGACAGCCACATCATGGGATTCACCCTGTGGGTCACCGGCATGAACCTGCCGAGCGACGAGGAGTTCGACGCCCTCGCGACGGGCTTCCTGGCGCAGCTGCCAGCCGACGAGATGCCGCATCTCGTCGAACACGTGCACCAGCACCTCAAGCCACGCGACCCGGACGACAAGCCCGAGTTCGAGTTCGGGCTGGACCTCCTCCTCGACGGGCTGGAGCGGCTACGCAA
>DASTTX010000031.1:0-7352 GCA_035759945.1 Candidatus Limnocylindria bacterium
GACGACCTCATGCGCCGGTTCGCATCGGACCGGGTGCAGGGCATCATGCGGACGCTGGGCTTCACCGAGGACACGGCGCTCGAGTCGAAGATGGTCTCGCGCACCATCGAGAACGCCCAGTCGCGCGTCGAGGGCTACAACTTCGACACCCGCAAGCACGTGGTCGAGTACGACGACGTCATCAACCGCCAGCGCGAGACGATCTACCGCGAGCGCGACCGCATCCTGCGCTCCTCCGATCTCGGCCCGACCATCGTCGCCATGCTCGAGGACGAGGTCGCCGCCCTGGTGGCCGAGCACACGGCAGCCGAGCACTACACCGAGTGGAACCTCGATGGACTGCGCGCGCAGCTGGCCACCATGGTCCCGTCACTGACCGATGCGGATCTGCGCGCGCTCGATGACGCCCGCGAGAGCGAGGCCGTCACCGAGTCGCTGCTCGAGCTCATCAGAGACCGATACGAGCGCAAGCGCTCGGAGGTCGGGGAGCAGATCGGCGTGCTCGAGCGGCTGGTCCTGCTGCGCGTCATCGACTCGCTGTGGGTCGAGCACCTGACCGCGGTCGACGACATGCGACGCGGCATCGGCCTCCGAGCCTACTCGCAGCGCGAGCCGCTGAACGAGTTCAAGATCGAGGCCTACAAGATGTTCGACGAGCTGAAGGCCACGATCCGCCACGACGTTACGCACACCATCTTCCGGGTCAGCCTCCAGCAGCAGCCCGCCCAGCCGCGCCCGCCCGTGCGCAACCTGGTCGAGGGTCGTGCCGCGGTGGCGGGCGCGACCGGTTCTGCCGCGGGCGCTGCCACCGCCACCGCGGTCGCCGCCGGCAACGGCAACGGCGCCTCACCCGCACGGTCCGGGCCGAAGATCGGCCGCAATGACCCGTGCTGGTGCGGGTCAGGCAAGAAGTACAAGAAGTGCCACGGGGCCTAGTCCGGCGGTAGCGATCTCGGCCGCGCCGCGACGGCGCGACGGGGCGACTCGATAGAACGAGGCAAATCCGCGGAAGCCTCGGCTGAGGTGCGGTTCCCCCGATCCAGCGAGCGCCGGAGAGCGTGAGGCGCGCCCGGAGGCGCCGCTCATGCTCAACAGGTCTCGGATAGGGCGCGGTAACGCAGCCGGGCAAGGCTCTCCGGTGATTTCAGCTCGATGCATCGAGGCGTCGCCCGAGGCCTCAGTCGCCCGGATCATCGTCGTAGCGGCGGCGGCGGCGCTGCCACATCCGGACGGGGAACAGCACCACACACAGCAGCGCGATGAACCCGAGGATGAGCAGAAACGGATCGGGCATGGCGCACAAAGGATGGCACGAGGGTGACCAAGGTGCGGGGTTGCGATATCTCGGTCACTCGCTACGATGACCAGAACAACGATCGCGAGCACGGAGAGGCCCGCGATCTCCGCAAGGTGGAGGGATTCGTTGAAGCAACTGACCGCACCTCCAAGGGTTTCCGTCCCGCTCCCAATGAGTACGGCGGCCCACCTCCCACCGGTCACCCGCTTCCGAGACCCCAACCAACCTTACGAAGACCTCATCATGTGCGAGCGCGACTGCATGCGGTGCAGCTACGCCGCGACGCTCGACTGTGACGGCAACTGCGGCGTCTGCCCGCGCCAGAACTACTGCCCCTGCGTGAACCCGGCGAAGGTGCGCACGAAGCAGAACCGCATGGCGGAGATGGCAGAGCTGCCGATGGTGGCATCGCTTGGACGAAATTAGGGACGAGGCGCAGCGACTGGCTGCCCTGGTGCGCGACGTCGCGGTGCGACTTTGACCTCGCCAGTGACGAGGCCGAGCTCGAGGAGCTGACGCAGCGCTCCTCCGATCCCAACCTGTGGAACGACCCGGCCCAGGCGCAGACGATCATGCGCCGGGCTGAGGAGCTGCGCTCCGGCATCGGCGCCTGGCGCGACCTCGAGCAGCGCGCCAGCGGCCTGGCCGAGATGGCGGAGATGGCCGCGGCCGATCCAGAGGAGACCGCCAGCCTCCAGCCCGATCTCGAGCGTGACCTCGCGGCGCTCCAGGCCGACTGGAGTCGCATGGAGCAGCAGCTGCTGCTGAGCGAGCCGTTCGACGAGCGCGGCGCGATCGTATCGGTCCATGCCGGAGCGGGCGGCACGGAGAGCCAGGACTGGGCCGAAATGCTGCTGCGCATGTACCTGCGCTGGGCGGAACGGCATGGGTTCAAGACCGAGATCCTGGAGGCCACCGAGGGGGAGGAAGCCGGGCTGAAGTCGGTGAGCTTCAGCATCGACGGGCGTTGGGCGTATGGGCGGCTGCGCAGCGAGCGAGGGGTGCATCGGCTGGTGCGGATCAGCCCGTACGACTCGCAGAAGCGCCGGCATACCAGCTTCGCCCTCGTCGAGATCATGCCGGAGGTGCCCGAGGACGCTGCCGTCGAGATCGACGAGAAGGACCTGCGGGTCGACACGTACCGGTCCAGCGGGGCCGGCGGCCAGCACGTCAACAAGACCGACTCGGCCGTGCGGCTCACCCACCTCCCCACCGGCATCGTGGTGGCCGTCCAGAGCGAGCGCAGCCAGCACCAGAACCGCGAGCGCGCGCTGTCGGTGCTGCGCGCCAAGCTGATCGAGCGCCAGGAGCAGGAGCGCGAGGCCGAGCTGGCGCGCCTGCGTGGCGAGCATGTGGAAGCCGGCTGGGGCAATCAGATCCGCTCCTACGTGCTCCAGCCCTACACCATGGTCAAGGACCTGCGCACGAACGTCGAGACGTCGAACCCGAATGCGGTCCTGGACGGCGAGCTCGATCCCTTCATCGAGGGCTACCTCCGCTGGCGGGTGGGCGAAGGGGAACCGACGCCGGCGGCCTGACCATTGGGTACCATCCGGGGCGAACCGATGACATCGCTCCTGCGCCGCCGAGCACGCACCGAAGATCCCGACGCCCCGGTCATCAGCATGGTGGACGTCGGCATGACCTACCCGAACGGCAAGGTGGCGCTGGCCGATGTGAACGTCGCCATCCCGAAGGGCGACTTCGTCTTCCTGGTCGGGCCTTCCGGCGCCGGCAAGAGCACCTTCATCCGGCTCCTCATCCGCGAGCAGTTGCCCACCCACGGAGAGGTGCGCGTCGCCGGCCGCGACCTGCTTCGCATGCGGCGCAGCCAGGTGCCGGGCCTGCGACGGCGGATCGGGATCGTGTTCCAGGACTTCCGGCTGCTGCCGAACAAGACGGTCGCGGAGAACGTGGCCTTCGCGCTCGAGGTCACCGGGGCCGCCGGGGCGGCGATCAAGCGGCGCGTGCCGCAGCTGCTGAGCCTCGTCGGCCTGCACGATCACGCCCACCACCTGCCGACCCAGCTTTCGGGCGGCGAGCAGCAGCGCACCGCCATTGCGCGCGCGCTGGTGCATGACCCGGCCATCCTCATCGCCGATGAGCCGACCGGGAACCTCGATCCGGTCACCAGCTGGGAGATCATCCAGCTCCTCATCCACATCAACCAGCTGGGCACCACGGTGCTGATGGCGACGCACAACCAGGAGATCGTCAACGCCATGCGCCGCCGGGTGCTTGCGCTCGAGGGCGGGCACCTGGTGCGCGACGAGGCCGCCGCGGCCTACGAGCGGGAGTACTGACCGATGCGCTTCATCCGCTTCATCGGCTTCAGCGTGGTGCGCGCCTGGCAGGGCTTCTGGCGCAACGCGATGATGAGCCTCGCCGCCACGGCGACCGTGATCCTCATGCTGGTGCTGCTGTCGGCGCTGTTCATCGTGATCAGCGGCCTGAACTCGGGGCTCGAGTTCATCGAGAGCAAGGTGGCCGTCACGGCACGCCTGGAGGACAACCTTTCCCAGTCCCGCCTTGAGCGGTTGATCGGTGAGGTGGAGGCGATGCCAGGCGTCGCATCGGTTGACTACGTGTCGCCCGCCGAGGCGATGGACCGCCTGCGCGAGTCATATCGCGAGGTCGGCCGCGAGCTCGATCTCGGCGATCCCGACTCGACGATCACGATCTTCGCCAGCCTCGAGATCAGTTTGACCGACCCCGACGCATCCGGCGACGTCAGCACCGCCCTCGCCGCGCGGGACGAGGTCGAGCGCGTCCTCACCAAGCAGGCGGAATACGACACGTTGCTCGGCGTAATCAACGCGATCCGCACGGTCGGGCTGGCGATCATCGGCCTGGTTGGCCTGACGGTGCTGTTCATGATCATCAACACCATCCGCATCGCGGTCTACAGCCGCGCCGGCGAGATCGAGATCATGCGGCTGGTCGGCGCATCGGACTCGTTCATCCGCTGGCCCTTCATCCTGGAGGGCATCCTGTGCGGGCTCATCGGCGCCATCGTCACGATCCTCATCGTCGCGGCGGTGTGGGACCCGATCCAGCCCGCCATGGTCCAGATCTTCCAGATGCCGACCGCGGTGAGCACCCAGTTCCTGACCACGCTGTCGCTGCTGCTGTTCGTGGTCGGGCTCGGCATCGGCGCGCTGGGCTCCTGGATCAGCGTCCGCTCCTACCTGGCGGCCGCTCGCTGAGCGAGCTGGCGGGTAGCGGATCCGTAATCGGCACGAAACCTGGTGCGTACCTTGCGCAGGTAGACTTCGAGGCCGAATGACCGATACGAACCCCGCACCGCCGCCCACCACACGCCCGGGCGGCGGCCTGGTGCCCTGGGTGATCTCGCTTGCGCTGGCCGCGGTGGTGGGCGCCGTGCTGTTCATCGGCGGCTACCTGGCCGGCGGTGGAGCCGGCTCGAGCGGCTGCGCCACCCCCGACGAGGCCTTCGCCGCCTTCTGCGAGGCGTACGACCGCCTCCAGAGCGAGTACGTCGACGATCTCGATCCGAACAGGCTGGCCGAGGGCGCCATCCGTGGCATGTTCCAGTACGGCGTCGAGGATCCGTACTCCGGCTACATGCCGCCCGAGCAGTACCAGCAGGCGCTGGGCGACCTGTCGGGCAGCTTCAGCGGCATCGGCGCCGAGATGGCCGTCAAGAACCTGGACGACCCCGGCAACCTGGAGGCCTGCGACCAGTTCACCGCCAGCTGCGTGCTGGTGGTCGTCGCACCGCTGGCCGGGACGCCGGCCGAGGCGGCAGGGCTCCAGTCGGGCGACGTGGTGCTGGCCGTGGACGGCACGTCGGTCAACGGCTCGACCATGCAGGACCAGATCACGGCCATCCGGGGCGAGCGCGGCACCGATGTGACCCTGACCGTGCGCCGCGACGACGGCGAGCCGTTCGACATCACCATCACCCGCGACGACATCACCATCCAGGAGGTGTCGACCCGGATGATCGACGGGCACATCGGCTACATCGACCTCAATGGCTTCAGCGCCCCCGCGGCCGACCAGTTCAAGACGGGTCTCGGCTCACTGCTCGACCAGGGCGCCGACCAGATCGTGCTCGACCTGCGCGACAACCCCGGAGGCTACATCGACGCGGCGCAGGCGATCGCCAGCCAGTTCATCGGCGACGGCACGATCTTCACGCAGGAGTCGGCCGGCGACGACGTCCGCCAGTGGGACTCCACGGGCGACGGGCTCGCCACCGATCCGAGCATCGACCTCGTGGTGCTGGTCAACGGCGGGTCTGCCTCGGCGTCCGAGATCGTGGCGGCAGCGCTCCAGGAGCGAGATCGCGGCACCATCGTCGGTGAGCCGACCTTCGGCAAGAACACGGTCCAGGTGTGGGGACAGCTCGAGAACAATGGCGGTGTGCGCATCACCATCAGCCGATGGTTCACGCCGGAGCACAACTCGGTCGCGCCCGACGGCGTGCAGCCCGATATCGACGCGGCGCGGACGGCGGAGACGCCGCCGGAGGACGACCCGGCGCTCGACGCGGCCATCAGCTACCTGGATCGCCAGCCGGTGGCGGACCGAGGCGCTTCCCCGGCCCCATCGGCCGCCGAGGGGTCGCCATCGGCCATGCTGGATGCTCCGATCGTCGTGGGCGTTGTGGCGCCGCGAACCATCTGCTAGCATCCCGCCTAACGAAAGGAGGTGGTGTTGCAGATGGATAGTTCCACGCACGCCACCACCGAGGCGGTGCGATAACACAGCTTCGCGTGGTGTAGCGAAGGAGAGAGCCGGCCGATAGGTCCGGCTCTTTCCATGTCCGCCTCCTGAACCCTCGCGAAGGACGCACTGACCGATGCCCGACGAGACGATCGCCGTCAACCGACGCGCGCGCCACGATTACGCCATCGAGGAGACCCTCGAGGCGGGCATCGTGCTGACCGGCACCGAGATCAAGTCGGTCCGCGAGCACAAGGTGAACATCGCGGAGGCCTACGTGCGCATCGAGCACGGCGAGGCATGGCTGGTGGGTGCGCACATCGCGGAGTACGCCCAGGGCAACCGCAACAACCACGCGCCGAACCGGACCAGGAAGCTGCTCCTGCATCGCGACCAGATCAGCGAGCTGATGGGCCTGCAGTCGGCCAAGGGCCTCACCATCGTGCCGCTCAAGCTGTACCTGACGCGTGGCGTCGCGAAGCTCGAGATCGGCGTGGCGCGGGGCAAGAAGGCGCACGACAAGCGACGTTCCATCGCCGAGCGCGACATGCGCCGCGAGCTCGATCGCGAATCCAAGGAAGCCGGGCGCATCAAGCTCTAGGCGCGCCGTTCGCTCGGCTGATAGAACAGGTGTTCACATCGGCGCATGCGTCTGGTAGAATGGTTGCCGTTATCGGTTCGTGGGGATGTCAGGTTTCGACAGGGCCCGTGAACTGGGAATCGCAGGTCGAGGTTGCTCGCAGGCCTCGTAAAAAAGCGGGCAATTGCTGTAACTGGCAACGATAGTTACGCCCTCGCTGCTTAGGCAGTGAGCATCGACGCCGTCCCCCCTCCCCGGACGGCGAAGATGTCATCAGGGGAGGTGCGACGCCGCCGACTCCGGTGAGCGACGTCAAAGAGCCGAGAGGCATCACCGGATAGCAAGCGAAGCACCCCGCCGGTCGGGGGCCCGCGACGCGAAATCGCAAGTTGGCCGGAAATACCTGTAGGAAGTTCTCGGGGATCGTGTTCTGGACGGGGAGTTCGATTCTCCCCCATCTCCACCAGCACTCATCCGCGCCGGCGACGTTCGCGCACCACGAGCTCGCCGGCTTTTCGTTGTCCGGGCCGCAGCGCGCTTGCCCGCCTGTGCTACGGTCCCTCGCGGTTACGGGGGGCATGTCTTCGCTCGGAGGGTGGTGCGTCGGATGGATTTCTCCAAGCTCGGTCAAAACGAAAAGCTCGCCACGTACGGCGCGATCGCCGCGATCGTGGGTGCGCTGCTCGCGGCCGCAGGGACCTTCGGATTCGGTGTGGGCTGGCTCGGGCTCCTGCTCGCGCTGGCGATGCTGGCCATCGTCTTTCTCCCCCAGCTCTCGCCCCA
>DASTTX010000032.1:0-46791 GCA_035759945.1 Candidatus Limnocylindria bacterium
GCAAGGATGGCGCGGTCCGCGTCGGTCAACGGGGCGGACTCCAGCAGGTCCGGCCGTCGGTCGGCCGTCCGATGAAGCGCCTGGCGGTGTCGCCACCGATCCACCTCGCCGTGGTTGCCCGAAAGCAGCACAGGGGGAACATCCATGCTGCGGAACGACTCGGGGCGCGTGTACTGGGGGTACTCCAGCAGGCCCGTCGCGAAGGAATCCCCCTCGTGCGACGCCTCCAGGATGGCGCCGGGCAGGAGCCGAACGACGGCGTCGATGAGCACCAACGCCGGAAGCTCGCCACCGGTGACGACATAGTCACCGATGCTCACCTCGCGATCGACGAGGCTGCGGACCCGCTCGTCGATGCCCTCGTAGCGGCCGCAGACGAGCGCGAGGTGCGGCGCACGCGCCAGCTCGCGAGCGAGGGCATCCGTCAGGCGCTCGCCGCCCGGGTCCATGAGAACGACCTCGGCGCCTTGCGCGCGAAGCGGCTCGATGGCAGCGAACAGCGGCTCGGGGCGCATGACCATGCCCGCTCCCCCGCCGTACGGATAGTCGTCGACGGACCGATGCCGGCCGATCCCGTGCTCGCGCAGGTCGTGGACGCCGAAGCTCACCAGCGACTGCTCCGCCGCGCGCCCGATGATCGACGTCCGCAGCGGCAGCTCGAACAGCTCGGGGAAGATCGTCACGACGTCGACGCGCATGGTCATCGGACTTCCTCGGCCTCGTCGGGCGCGACGACCATGACGCCCGTCGCCAGGTCGATGTCGCGCACGACGCTGCGCAGTGCCGGCACGAGCCGCTCGCCGCTCCCTCCGACGACGCGATAGACCTCGTTGCCGCCGGCGCGGAAGACCTCGACCAGCTCACCGACGTCCGTGCCGTCGGGCAGCCTGACCCGAAGCCCGACGAGATCGTCCCAGTAGTAGGCGCCCTCCTCGAGCTCCTGCGCGACGCCCTCCAGGTACGTGCCGACCAGGGCTTCCGCCTGCTCGCGTGACGCGACGCCGTCGAGATGCAGGACCGGAGTGCGCCGACCGGACTCGATCCGATCGATGTGCATCGGCCTGTCCGAATCCTCGAGCCACACCTCGGCGCCGGGCGCAATGCGCTCGGGCCAGTCGGTCAGCAGCTCGACCCGGATGCCACCGTCGAGCCCCTTGGGGCCGAGGACGCGGGCGATGGCCCGGCGCCGCTCACTCGGCGTCGGAGACGATCTCGAGCTCGACGTGGCGCCCATCCCGCGCAGCCATCACGCGCAGGAGGCTGCGGATGGCATTGGCGATCCTGCCGTCGCGTCCGATGACGCGGCCCATGTCGCCCTGGTCCACGCCGAGGGTGAGCACGGTCTCGTCGTCCTCCTCGTCGACCTCGACCCACACGGCGTCGGGCTGGTCGACGAGCGACCGCGCGACGTACTCCAAGAACTCCTTCACGCGTCGGCCTTCTCGGCGTCGCTGACCTCTGCCGTGTGCTCGGCTGCGGCGTCCGCGCCGGTCTGCTCGGTGGACGGCTCCGTCGCCTCGGTCGCCGCCGCATCGGATGCCTCGGCGGCCGGTGCCTCGACAGCCGGTGCCTCGGCGGGCTCTGTCTCAACCGCGGGTGCTTCTGCAGAGGGTGCTTCTGCGGCGGGTGCCTCGGCCTTTGCGGCGGCCTTCGCCGCAGCCTTGCTCGACGCCTTCGGCTTCGCGGGCCGCGTCGCGCGCTTCGGCTTCTCGGTGCTCGGGCCGGCGGCAGCGGCGCGCTCGGCCTGCGCCATGAGCTTCACGACCGTCTCCGACGGCTGCGCGCCCTTGCCGATCCAGGCCCGGATCTTGTCCGTCTCGAGCTGTACGGTCGCCGGCTCGGTCAGCGGGTCGTAATAGCCGAGGATCTCGAGCGCGCGCCCGTCGCGCGCGCGTCGCTTGTCGATGGCGATCACGCGATACGCGGGCCGCTTGGTGGCCCCGACGCGCGTCAGCCGGATTGCTACTGACAAGTGGTCATCACCTTTCGTGTGTGCCTTGCATTTGATGATTCATGCGGGCGCTCACGGCTCATCGACCGTGAGCACCGCGTGGAACTCGATCTGATCAGGCCGGGACGGAGCGGTCAGCCCGAAGCTCCCGACCTGCAAGAGGATATCGCGCGCGTCATCCGGCAGCTCGATTCCGTCCGCCAGCAGCGCGACGAGTGCGCCGACATCGACGTACACCTCGGCGCCGGCACGTGTCCCGGCCAGGTCGAAGGTGCGCGCGTAGTCGTCGCTGGCCGCGAGCGACGCGCCGCTTTCGTGGGCCTCGATCGCCGTGCCGATGGCGTCCGCGCCGAGACCGAGAATGACGGTGCCGTCGACCACCGCGTACGACACCTCACCGATGTCGGGAATCGACAGCGTCGTGACCGTCGTGCCGTCGACATCGGTCTCGTCGCTCGCGCCGCCGATCGCGCCAAGCCGGTCCGCGACGCGCCCGAGCGCCTCGGCGGCGGCGTCCGCATCCTCCGGTCGCAACAGGAGCGTGCCGGTCGGCATGTCACCCTCGACGCCCGTGATGGCGAGCCCGACCTCGCGGTCGAGCAGCGGAAGAAGGTCGTTGTCGATATCGATGCCGAGCCCGAAGGCAGCCACCGCGCGGAGCGTATCGAGGGTGCTGGCGATGTCCTCGCCGCCCGGCGCCGAGCCGGCGGCGTCCTCCGCGTCCTCGAGGATGCCGCGCAGCCCGAACAGCGCGACCTCGGCAACCGTGTCGGACGGCATCCATTCGGTCAGCGTGCTTGGCTCCGAGCCTGCGGGCGTGGCCGCCGCGGACGCAGAGTCGGCCGCGACGAGCGGGGCGCTGCCGCTTACGCGCAGGCCGTCGCGCTCGGCCACGAGCACCGCGCTGGCGGTGCGCGCCTCGGTGACGTCGCCATCGACGCCCGCCGCGTCGGTGAGAGCCATGAAGTCGACGAAGGCCGACGCGAGGTGATCGGCCGGAAGCACGTCCATGGCCGCGCGGAAGTCGGCGCGATCGGCGAGCGAGTCTGCGTCGCCGCTGGCGTCGACCACTGCATGCACCTCATCCACGGAGGTGCCGATGACCAGCATGCCGTCGACGAAGGCGTACGTGGCCGTGTCGCCAACCTGGAGGTCGACGCCGCCGTAGGACTCCGCCGTGAATGTCTCGTCGCTGTCCCCCACGACCTCGGCGATCGATGCCCGTGCCCCCTCGGCGTCCTTGACCTCGGCGATGACGACCGTCTCCGTCTCGGCCGGATCGGCGCTTCCGGGGCGACCGGCGACGGCAACCTGGTCGCCGAGCCAGGGCTTGACCTGGGTTCGGTAATCGAGGCCCGATCCGCTGAGCAGGTTCTGGACGATCTGGTCGACCTTCTCGTCAAGGCTCGCCTCGTCGGCGAAGCCGGGAAGCCGCCCGATCAGCCCTGACAGGTTCATCTGCTGGCCATTCGAGGGCTGGAGGTACAGATTGACGTAGAAGGCGCTGTTCGCCGGCGCCAGGGCGGCGGCCCGATCGGCCCCTGCGGAAAAAAGGAAGAGGTAGCCGGCCACGACGGCAGCGCCGGTGAGGCCGATGAGCGTGACGAGGGCGATGACCAGGCGGTGCACGGTCAGCGACCGAGGAGGGCGCCGAGCCCCCCGCCGAGGCGCGGCAGCTTGCCGCCGGAGAGCATCTTCATCATCTTCTGCATCTCGACGAACTGCTTCAGCAGCCGATTGACCTCGGCGGTCGACGTCCCGCTGCCGAGCGCGATCCGCCGCCGACGCGACGCCTTGATGATCTCCGGGCGCCGTCGCTCGTCGGGCGTCATCGAGTCGATGATGGCTTCGATCCGCTTCATCTGGCCCGAGTCGACGGCCTCCTGGGCGGCTCCGGCCATCTGTCCCGCGCCGGGGATCATGCCGACGAGCTGGCCGATCGGTCCCATCTTCTTGATCTGGTTGAGCTGGTCGCGGAAGTCCTCGAGGGTGAAGCGGTTCTCCATCATCCGCTTCGCGGCCGCCTCGGCCTCGGCCTGATCGACGTTCTCCTGGACCCGCTCGACGAAGGTCAGGATGTCGCCCATGCCCAGGATGCGCTGTGCCAGCCGATCGGGGTGGAAGGGCTCGAGGCCATCGGTTCGCTCCCCCGTCCCGAGGAACGAGACCGGCAGGCCTGTCGCGGCCCGGATGCTGAGTGCGGCACCGCCGCGCGCGTCGCCGTCCATCTTCGTCAGCACGAGGCCGCTGATCGGGAGCTTGGCGTGGAACGCCTCGGCCACCTTGACCGACTCCTGGCCGGTCATGGCATCCACGACCAGCAGCGTCTCCGATGGCATGACCGATCCGGAAATGCGCACCAGCTCATCCATCATCGCGTCGTCGACGTGGAGCCGACCGGCGGTGTCCAGGATCATCACGTCGAGGCCCCGCTGCTTCGCGACGTCCAGCCCCGAGCGGGCGACCTCCAGTGCCGGTGTGCCGACCGACCGCGTGTGGACCTCGACGCCGATCTGGTCGCCAAGCTGCACGAGCTGGTCGACCGCGGCCGGCCGGTAGACGTCAGCCGCCACGAGGAGTGGCTTCTTGCCCGCCTTGCGGAGCCGAACGGCGAGCTTCGCGGCCGTGGTCGTCTTCCCGGAGCCCTGCAGGCCGACCATCATCACGACCGATGGCCGGGCGTCGAGCCGCAGCTCGTGCCGTTCTCCGCCGAGCACGGCGACCAGCTCGTCGTGGACGATCTTCACGATCTGCTGCCCGGGGTTCAGGCCGCTCAGCAGGTCGGCGCCGACGGCGCGCTCGCGGACGTGCGCCACGAAGTCCTTGACCACGCGGAAGTTGACATCCGCCTCGAGCAGGGCAAGGCGGATCTCCCGCAGCGCGACGTCGAGGTCGGCCTCGGTGATTCGCGCCTTGCCACGAAGGCGCTCGGTGATGCCCTGCAGGCGCGCAGAGAGGGATTCGAACATGAAGCTACCGATGCGGGAGTCAGGCCCGGCGCCAGGCGGCCGGCAAACGGCTGCCCATTCTAGGGGTCGTCGCCCGCGCGGGCAACGCGGCTCCTACCCGGCGAAGAGCCACTCCACAAACGCATCCGGGTCGAATGGCGCAAGGGCGTCAATCTCCTCCCCCACCCCGGCGAACACGATCGGCACGCCCAGCCGATCGGATGCGGCCAGCGCCACGCCACCCTTGGCGCTGCCGTCGAGCTTCGTCAGCACGATGCCCGTCACACCGACCTCACGGCTGAAGGCCTCGGCCTGGAGGATGCCGTTCTGCCCGGTCGTCGCGTCCAGTACGAGGAGGACGTGTCGTGGTTGGCCCGGCATCCGGCGCTCGATGACGCGGCGAATCTTGGCCAGCTCGTCCATGAGCTGCTGCTTGTTCTGCAGCCGTCCCGCGGTATCGACCAGGACGGCGTCGAGGTTGCGCGACTCCGCCGCGGCGACTGCGTCGAAGGCAACCGCGCCCGGATCGGCGCCGGGACGCTGGGCGATGACCGGCACACCGACCTGCTCGCCCCAGATGCGCAGCTGCTCGACGGCGGCGGCGCGGAACGTGTCGGCCGCGGCCAGCGCCACGCTTCGGCCTTCGCTCACCAGCCGATGCGCCAGTTTGGCGATCGTCGTCGTCTTCCCGGTGCCGTTGACGCCGACGAAGAGGATGACCGATGGCGGATCGCCCAGCACGAATCCACCCGACCCGACCCGGACCAGGCGGTCGCGGATCTCGGTGGCCAACGCGCGCCGCACGTCGTCACCGGTTCGGCCTCCGTCATCTCTGAACCGGTCGCGGGCCGCGTCCACGAGCTCCAGCGTCGCCTCGGCGCCGACGTCGGCACCGATGAGCGCCTCCTCCACCTCGTCCCAGGTTGCGTCGGTCGCGGGGGCGCCTCCACCGAGGATGGAGCGCAGGCGGCTGCCGAGTCCCGACGGCCGTGCGCGCAGGCCCATGCCGGTCGGCTCGCGGCGCGGACGGGCCATCGTCATCGGCGCAGGGGGCTGTGGCGTCTCCTCGGGTGGCGGCTGCGGCTCCGCGCGGCGGCGTCGGAACACCTAGGCGCTCACCTCGAGCGGCACGTCGGCAAGCCGCAGGGAGAGCACGCGGCTGACGGCAGCATCGGTCATGGTGACTCCGTAGATCGTGTCGGCCACCTCGATCGTGGCCCGGTTGTGGGTGATGACGACGAAGTCGATCGACTCGCTCAGCTTTCGCAGCGCCTGGGCGAAGCGGCCGATGTTCGCCTCGTCCAGCGCGGCGTCGACCTCGTCGAGGATGCAGAACGGTACAGGGTTGACGGTGAGCATGGCGAACAGCAGCGCCACGCCCGTGAGTGCGCGCTCGCCGCCGGACAGCATCGCCAGCCGCTGGAGGCGCTTGCCCGGCGGGCGCACCACGATCTCGATGCCACCGGGAGCGTCACCATCGGCCTCGTCGGCCAGCTGAAGGCTGGCAGAGCCACCCGCGAACAGAAGCTGGCAGTACTCGTCGAACTTCTCGCCGATCTCGCGGAAGGCCTCGTCGAACCGGCGGGTAATCTCCGTGTCGAGGGTCGCGATCAGCTCCTCGGTCGATCCGATGGCCGCGCGAAGATCGGCATCCTGGGTGCTCATTTCCTCCAGGCGGCCCGCCACCTCACGGTGCTCCTCCACCGCGAATGGATTGACCGATCCGATCTGGGACAGCGTTCGGCGCACGCGGCGGAGCTCCGCCTCGAGCTGCTCGTCGTCGAGCGCATCGATCTCCTCCATCGGCGGCGCGGCATCGGTCTCCGGGAGACCCTCGAGCGCCAGCTCCCGCTCGCGGCGCAGCGCGGAGAGCGCCTCGTCCCGTCGCGACGCCTCGATCGCGGTCGCCTGCGCGGCGCGCTCGAGCTCGGCGAGCCGGCCTCCGGCGCCGCCCTCGGATCGCTCGAGCTCGAGGAGCTCGCGCCGGCGCGTGGCTCGCTCGGCTTCCGCCCGCTCCTGGGCGATGGCGGCCTCGGCGTCGGCCGCGCGTGCCTCATCCGCGGCGGCGGCGTGTGACGCGCGTTCGGCACTCAGCTCGTCGAGCGACCGCCGACGCTCGGGCAGCGCGGCGCTCAGCTGGGCGACCCGTGCCTCGCGCAGGCCGCGGTCACGTCGACGCCCCGAGATGCGCGTCTCGAGCGCCTCGGCCGCACCACGCGTCGCGATCCACCGCTCGCGTGCCTCGTCGCGATCCTGGGCAAGGACGTCGCGGTCGGCGCGGGCCTGCGACGCAAGCTGCTCGAGCCGGCCGAGGTCGGAGCTGGACTCGGCGGGGCCGGGACTCTCGCCACCCGTCGGTGCCGCCAATCCGGCGAGCTCCGCTTCGGCGCGCCCCATGCGCTCAGCGTGGCGGCGGGTGGCCGCCTCGGCCGCGTCGAGCTCGTCACGCGCCCGTCGCATGGCGCGCTCGGCCTCTTCGTGGCGCTCACGTTCAGCGACGTGGCGGTCACGCGCGGCGCGCAGCCGCTCGGCGGCGTCATGCGCGGCACCCTGCGCGGCGGACAGCTCCGACTCCATGGCCCGAACCGCGTCCGCCAGCTCGCGCCGGCGCGCATGAGCCCGCGCCGCGGCGCCACCGGGCGCCTCGGCTCGCCCGCGCAGGAGGATCCCGCGCGTGTCGGCCAGGTCGCCGTCGGGGGTCACGGCCGCCCAGCCGGCTGGTAACGCCCGCCAGCCGCGCACGAGCTCGTCGACCCCCGCGGCGATAACAGTGCGGCTGAATGCGAGTGGGGCATCGGCCAGGCCGATCCACTCGTCGAGCGTCCGGCTGCCGCCGACCGCCGCGAGCGCGCGATCCCGGCCATCGCCCTCGCCCGGGCCGCTGCTGAGCAGCCGTGCGGCGCCTCGGGCGCCGCTCAAGACCGTGCTCGGGTCGGCGTCGTGCCACAGCAGCGCCGAGTCGAGCTCGCCGCCGACGACCGCCTCGATGGCCGCCCACGACTCCTCGGGCGCATCGATCGCGTCGAGCAGTGTCGGCCACCCGGCCGCAGCCAGGCGCCGACCAAGGCGGCTGCCGGCGTCGTGTGGCTCCTCCACCGCGGCCAGCTCGGCCCGGACGGCGCGCAGCCGCTCGGTGAGATCCACGACCCGATGCCGCGTGGTGTCGGCCTCCGCCTGCGCGGCGTCGCGCTCGGTCCCGGCACGGTCGAGGTCGCGCAATGCCGCCTCCAGCTCGCCGGTGGCACGATCACGTGCCGATTCGCCCGTCGCGACACGCCCGCGCGCCTCCTCGAGCGCGTCCCGCGCCGCGTCGTGCTCGCGCGAGACGGCATCGCGCCGGGCTCGATGCCGCGCCGCCTCCTCCGATGCCCGCGCCGCCGCCGCGATACGGTCGCTCTCGCGGGCGCGGAGCTCGGCCACGGCCTCCTCGGCGGCGAGCAGTCGCTCGTCGGCGACGGCCAGCTCCGCGACGGCCGCGCGCCAGGCCTCTTCGGCGGCGGTAGCCTCGGCCAGGGCCGGAGCGACGTCGGCGACCGCCTCGTCGTCGGTTGCCGCCAGCGCGAGCTCCGCTTCGGCAAGCTCCGTCGTCTCGCGCTCCACCGCGCTGGTGAGTTCACGCACGCGGGCCTCGACAGCCTCGAGCCGCCCCTCCGCCCGGATGACGGCCTCGCGCGTCGCTTCGCGCGCACGCGCCGCGGCGCGCGCCCCCTCCTCCGCGGTCCAGTAGCGCTCCTCGGCCTGACGAATCGCCTCGCGCCCGGCGTTCTGCGAGTCCCGCAGCGCGGCCAGCTCGGCCTCCGCGGCCGCGGCGGCGCGCCGTGCGTCGCCCAGGGCCGCCCGCGCCGCCTGCTCGCGGCGCTGATGCGAGGCCATGACGAGGCCCCGGGCTCGTGCGCCGAGGGTGTCGTGCTGCTGCTGATGCTCCGCCTGCATGGCGAGGCGACGGACCTGTGGCTTGAGCTCGGCGATGAGGTCGGTGACCCGCGTCAGGTTGTCGCGAGCCTTGCCGAGGCGGGCGGATGCCTCGTTGCGACGCACCTGGAGGCCCTTCACGCCCGCGGCCTCCTCGAACAGCTGGCGGCGCTCCTCGGGTCGCAGCGACAGGGCCGCATCGACCGTTCCCTGTCCGACGACGACCAGCTCGTTGGCGCCGAGGCGTCCCTCGCCGAGCAGCTCGACCACGTCGCGCAGCCGTGCCCTGGCGCCATTGATGAGGTACTCGCTCTCACCGGACCGATAGGCGCGCCGTCCGATGGAAACCTCCGCGAAGTCGATCGGCAGCCAGCCGTCGGCGTTGTCCAGCGTGAGGACCGCTTCGGCCATGCCCTGCGGCTTGCGCTGCTCCGAGCCGGCGAAGATGACGTCGTCCGCGCGGCGCGTCCGCAGCGAGCGGTTCGACTGCTCCCCCAGCACCCACCGCACGGCATCGGCCATGTTGCTCTTGCCCGAGCCGTTCGGACCGATGACGGCGTTGACGCCCGGCTCGAACACGAAGCGAGTCGGGTCGGCGAACGACTTGAAGCCGTGGACGCGAAGCTCCTTCAGCCGGCTCATGGGGCACCCGCGGCTGCCGCGCCCCCGGTGTCCGCCGTCCGGGGTGTGAGCCCGGTCAGCGCGGCCTCGGCGGCCTGCTCTTCCGCGCGCTGGCGGCTCGAGCCAGCGCCCTCGGCCAGGGCCTCACCGTCGAGCTTCACCGCGACTCGAAACTCCTGCTCGTGGGGCGGCCCGGTCGTCTCGACGAGCTCGTAGACGGGCTTGATGCCCCGATGGCGCTGCGTCCACTCCTGGAGGCGCGACTTCGCCGATTTTGGCGGCCCCTCGATCTCGGCCAGTGCGTCGAGCGCCGGCTCGAACAACGTGGTGAGCACGGCATCGGTCCGGTCGCCGCCCTCGCTCAACGACAGCGCCCCCGCCAGCGCCTCGAGGCAGGCGGCCAGGACGCTGGGCCGGGTCGCGCCACCGGCCTCGGCCTCGCCGCGGCCGAGCAGGAGGTAGCGGTCGAGGCCGATGGAGAGCGCCATGGCGGCAAGCGCGTCCCGATTGACAAGCGCCGCGCGGCGGGCGGTGAGAAAGCCCTCGTCCTCGTCGGGGTAGCGCTCGTACAGGAGCCGGCTGACGGTCAGGCCGATGACGGCGTCGCCGTAGAACTCCAGGCGCTCGTTGTGCCCGGCGACGGCGTCCGGATTCTCGTTGAAGTAGGAGCTGTGAACGAAGGCCTGGCGGATGAGCTCCGGATCACGCGGGACGATGCCGAGGCGCGCGCCCAGCTCGTCCAGCGGAGGAGCGTCCATGGGCAGCTCCGCCTACTGCTGGTGCTCCTCGATGAACTCGACGGCGTCCGAGACCTTCTGGATGCGCTCCGCATCCTCGTCGCTGATCTCCATCCCGAACTCTTCTTCGAGACTCATGATGAGCTCGACCAGGTCGAGCGAATCAGCGTTGAGATCCTCGACGAACGAGGCCGTGGGCGTGACCTCTTCCTCGTCGACGCCGAGCTGTTCGACGATGATCTTCTTGAGACGCTCGAACGTGGTGCCGTCTGTCACGAATTCAGGCTCCTCCACCCGATCTGGAAACGCTTCCTAACACGCCATTCACGAGGCGGCGGGCCGCATCGCCGGCGTAGATCCGGGCGAGGGATACGGCATCACGCATCGTCTCCCCGCTCGGGGTCGCGGCGGAGTATAGCACCTCATACAGCGCGCTCCGGAGGATCGTACGCTCCACGCGACCAAGCTCCGCGACCGGAATCAGGGGCGCCTCGAGGGCGATCCGGGCGTCCAGCTCGGAGCGGCGCTCCGTCACGCCGCGAACGATGGCGGCGGCATGCTCGCGGGCGTCGGATGGCACCGAGCGCTCGTCGCACAGGCGGTCGAGCGCCGCGGCCGCGCTTCCTGGGCGGAACTCGTCCTCGAACAAGGCCAGCAGCGCCAGCCGGCGCGCCAGCAGCCCCTGGTCGGCGCGGGGGCGCGATCGCCGTGACGAGGCGGTCACGCGGTGCGCGTCCGCTCGCGATGGAGGCGCGCCGCGATCCGCGATCGGACGCCGCGGTGGGCCAGCGCCGGGTGCTCCCGCGTCCATTCGGCGATCAGGTCCGGCACGCCGGCCTTCGCGGCCTCCGACCCGACGCGGATGGCGTTCTCGATCATGCGGGCCTTCGCGCGGCCGTGCGTCACGATGCTCACGCCGCGGACGCCGAGCAGCGGCGCGCCCCCGTAGCGCTCGTAGTCGAAGCGTGCCTTCATGCGGTCGAAGCCCGGACGCAGGGCGAGCAACGCGAGCGGCGCGATCGGTCCCTGCTGGAGGTCCTCGCGCAGCGCCCGGAAGATGAAGCTGGTGATGCCCTCGAAGAACTTGATGACCACGTTGCCGACGAAGCCGTCGCACACCACCACATCGGCGCGGTGCTCGATCATGTCGTGCGCCTCGACGTTGCCGACGAAGCGGATGCCCGCCTCGGCCAGCTTCTCGTGGGCCTCGCGCGCCAGGCTGTCGCCCTTCTCGACCTCGGCGCCGATGTTGAGCAGGCCGACGCGTGGACTCTCGACGTGCAGGACGTGCTCGGCGAAGATCGCCCCCATCGCGGCGTACTGGACCAGGTTCTCGGCGTCCGAGTCGACGTTGGCGCCAACGTCGAGCAGCATGACCGGCCCGGTCGGCGTGAGCATGTGGGCCGGGAGGGCGGGGCGGTCGATGCCCTTGATGCGCCCCAGCCGGAAGACGGCGGCCGCCATGGTCGCGCCGGTCGAGCCGGCGCTGATGACCGCGTCGGCCGACTCGTCCCGCACGAGGTCGGTGGCCACCACGATGGACGCGCGCGGCTTGGCGCGCAGCGCCGTGGCGGGGTGGTCCCCCATCTCGATCACGTCCTGCGCGTGGACGAGCCTGACGTTGGGCGGATGACCCTTGCCGTACGCGGCGATCTCGCGCTCGAGGCGCGCGGAATCACCGACGAGGATGACCTCGTCGGTGCTGGATGACGCGTAATCGATGGCGCCGCGGACGATCTCGTGGGGGGCGTGGTCGCCTCCCATCGCATCGACCGCGATGCGCATCGGTGGCTAGCGCTGGCCTTCGACCGGGGCGACCGGTTCGATCGCGACTGCCTCGCGGCCGTTGTACCAGCCGCACGTCGGGCACACGTGATGGGCGCGATGCAGCTCGTGGCAGTGCTCGCATTCGACCAGCGGCGGTGCGCTGATCGCGAGGTGCGCGCGGCGCTCGCCCTGGCGCGCCTTGGAAACCTTACGCTTGGGAACGCCCACGCGGAAACTCCTTGACCGATAAGAACGGGGACGCCGAAGTATACCCGGCGCCCCGCCGAGCCGCACGAGCCGAGCTCGGGTCCGTGACGAAGCAGCGCGCCGTCATGGGCCCCCCTCGCCGTCGCGATCGTTCAGCAGCGCTGCCAGCGCCGCCAGGCGCGGATCGATCTCCTCGCCCCCGTGGCTATGGTCACCGCGGTCGAGCTTCTCTCCGCACACGGAACACAGCCCCGGGCAGTCGGGTCGATCGAGCGGGAACATCGGCTCGGTCAGCACCAGCTCGTCGTGGAAGACGGCATCGAGCTCGATCTCGTGGTGCGCGTTGATGCGCTGTGTCGTGCCGTCGTCGCCCTCGTCCGGTGCAATTGGCGCGCCGGTCGCCGGATCGAGCGAGGGCAGGAACTCCTCGCTGATGGTGACGGCGACGTCCTCGACGAACGGGTCGGTGCAGCGCGCGCAGATCCGGCGCAGCGGAGCGCTCAGCTCGCCGCGGACCAGGATGCCGCGATTCGTGCGCTGGAGGTGGAGCTCGGCGTCGAGGGGCCCCGCGAGCTCGACGTCAGGCCCGAGGCTGGCGTAGTGATCGCGGAGCAGGATCTCGCGCGTCGCCCCGGGCGGCTCGTGGAGGAGCCCGGCGACGTTGAAGGCGATCAAGACCGTGGCGCGGTCTGGGCCTGCTCCTCCGGTTCGACCCCGATCGCGCCCTTGCCTGCGGCACTGCCGGATGGGCCGACCCCGTCATCCCCCGCCGGCCGATGGCGCTCGTCCAGCATGTCGATGCCGCGCTTGATGCTCGTCAGCGCCTTGATGCACTCGCCCTCGAGGCGGATCAGGACGCCGGCGGCGTACTCGTCCGCGCCGCGACGAACCTCGCGGGCCTCCTCCTGGGCGGCATCGATGATCTCGGCGGCTCGTTGCTGCGCGGCACGCACGAGCTCGCGCTCGCCGAGCATCTGGGCTGCCTGCTCCTGGGCTCGCGCAACGACCGCGTCGCCATCCTCGCGGGCGCGCTCGGTGATGCGCGCGGCCTCCTCGGTGATGCGACGCGCCTGGCGCACCTCGTCGGGCACGGAGACGCGGAGCTGGTCGATCAGCTCGAGGATGGTGGGCTGATCGAGCACGACGTTGTTCGTCAGTGGCAGCTTCTTCGCGGCGGCGACCAGCGACTCGAGTCGTTCGACCAGGAAGATGATGTCCGTGGCCCGGGCCCTCCTTGGCTGCGGATTATACGCGCGGCCTGGTGCCCAGTCGCTCGGCAAGGGCGGCCGCAACCGGCGCCGGCAGCATCGGCGTCACGTCGCCTCCGAAGCGCGCCACCTCCTTCGCCAACGACGAGCTGACGTACCCGTACTCGAGCGCCGTCATCAGGAACGTCGTGTCGACCTCCGGCGCGAGCTTGCGATTGGTGAGGGCCATCTGCAGCTCGGCCTCGAAGTCGCTCACCGCGCGCAGCCCGCGCACGATGAACCCGGCGCCATGGGTGCGCGCGAAGTCGACCGTCAGCCCGTCGAATGCCTCGACGCTGACATGGCCGCCGAGATCGGCGACGCACTCGCGAATGAGCGCCACGCGCTGCTCGATGCTGAACAGCGGCTCCTTCTTGGTGTTGTTCAGGACGCCGATCACGAGCCGATCGAACAGCCCCGAGGCGCGCCGCGCCACGTCCAGGTGCGCGTTCGTCATCGGATCGAAGGAACCGGGAAATACCGCGACCCGCGTCATGCGTCCTCCGTGGCCAGGAAGGTGAGCATCGTCTCCCCGAACCGCCGCTGCCGCTCGACCGCCAGGCGATCGACCTCCGGCACCTCGGTTCGCCAGAAATGCTTGATCACGACCGTTGCGCCGGGTGCCAGTCTGGGCACCAGCGCCCGAAGCGGCGCCACCATAGCACGCGTCTCGTAGGGCGGATCCAGGATCGCCAGGTCCCACGCCGCATCGGGCGCCGACGCCAGGTGACGCTCCACGTCGGCCGCATGGATCGTCGCGCCGTCCGCCAGCCGCGTCCGTGCCAGGTTCGCGCGCAGCACCTCGAGAGCGGCACGATCACGCTCCACGAAGTCGACGCTCAGTGCCCCGCGCGACAGTGCCTCGATCCCGATGGCGCCGCTGCCGGCATACAGGTCGGCCACCCGCGCATCCGGGACCCGGTCGCCGAGGATCCCGAACAGCGTCTCCTTGACGCGATCGGTGATCGGCCGGGTCGCACGTCCTCGCGGCGCCGTCAGCGGCACGCCTCGCGCGGTTCCGGCGATCACGCGCATCAGGCCGCGTCCCCCTCCTCCTCGATCGGTGCGAAGCTGGCCTGGAGCCTGGCGAGCTCCGGGCGCGCGGCGAGCGAGCCGTCCGCGCCGACCAGCCCATCGGCCAGCGAGCGAGCGCGTTCGGCGAGGCGAATGTGACGCGGCTCGAACAGCGATGCGACCTTCAGCGGTGGCAGGCCGGACTGCCGCGTGCCGAGCAGGTTGCCCGCGCCACGAAGCTCGAGGTCGGCCTCGGCGATCGCGAACCCGTCCTGCGAGCCGCGCACCACCTCGAGCCGGCGCAGGGCAAGCTCGTCGGTCGCGTCCGAGAGAAGGATGCAGAAGGACCGATGCGGCCCGCGGCCGACGCGGCCGCGGAGCTGGTGAAGCTGGGCCAGCCCGAAGCGCTCGGCATCCTCGATGAGCATGACGCTGGCATTCGGCACGTCGATGCCGACCTCTATCACGGTCGTGGCAACCAGCACGTCCATCTCGCGCGCGGCGAAGGCGGTCATGGTCGCGTCGCGCATCTCCGCGCGCTGCTGGCCGTGGACCAGGCCGATGCGGAGCTGCGGAAGCCGCTCTCGCAGACGCTCGGCCTCCGCCTCGGCGCTGGCCGCCTGGAGCGCATCCGACTCCATGACCAGCGGCACGACCACGAACGACTGGCGCCCCTCGGCGGCCTCGGCCACCAGGAATTCCTCGATCTTCGGCATCGCCCGCCGATCGCGGATCTCAGTTCGGATCGGCTGGCGCCCAGGCGGAAGCTCGCGGATGGAGCTGATCGAGAGGTCGCCGTACACCGTCAGCGCGAGCGTCCGGGGGATCGGCGTGGCCGTCAGGGCGAGCGTGTGCGGCTCGGTCCCGGCTCCCTTTGCCTGGAGTGCTGCGCGCTGCCCGACGCCGAACCGATGCTGCTCGTCGACGATCGCCAGGCCGAGCCGCGGGAACGTGACCGCCTCGCTGATGACGGCGTGCGTCCCGATCACGACCTGGGCTTCGCTTGCGCCGATGGCCGACTGGATCTCCCGCTTCTGCGCGGCTCGTAATGAGCCGGACAGGAACTCCGCCCGGACGCCGAGCCGCTCGAGCAGCGGCGCAAGCCCGGTGTGGTGCTGGCGCGCCAGGATCTCGGTCGGTGCCATGAGCGCCGCCTGCCAGCCGGCACGGACCGCCGCAGCCAGCGCGACCGCCGCGACCGCGGTCTTGCCGCTGCCGACGTCACCCTGGAGCAGGCGCCGCATCGGCCGGTCAGCGGCGAGGTCGTCCAGCACGGCATCCACCGCGCGGCGCTGGTCGCCGGTGAGCTCGAACGGCAGCGCGGCGACGATCTCCGCGCGCTGGACGTCGGTGATGGCGATCGACGGCGCTTGAAGACGCTCACGCGCTCGACGAGCCTGCGCGAGCGTGAGCTGGAGGGCGAGCAGCTCATCGAAAGCGAGCCGGTCGAGGGCATCGGCGACATCGGCGGCTTCCTCCGGGAAGTGCGCCGTGCGCAGGGCGTCGGCCAGCCCGGGCAGTCCGGCGCGCTCGTCGGCCTCGAGCGGGTCGTCGACCGCCGGCAAGGACGCCTCGAGGATCCGCGCCAGCAGCTCGCGCAGCCGCTTCTGGGTGATGGTGCCGCTGAGCCGGTAGACCGGCACGACGCGGGCGGTGTGGACGGACTCGTGGCCGATGGGCGAGAACTCGGGCGACGTGAACTGCGGTCGCCATCCGCGCTGCGTCACCTTGCCCGACACGATCAGCTGGTCCCCGCTGCGCAGCCGCCGCTCGACGAAGCGGCGCCCGAACCAGATGGCCTCCGCGCTGCCGGTCTCGTCACTCAGCTGCGCGATCACGCGCTGCGGCCGGCGTCCGAACCCCGGCTCGACGCGCACGGCGTCGACACGGACCCGCGCGGACTGCTTCTCGTCAGGCACCAGCTCGCCGAGCGGGCGGAGCTCGCTGAAGTCGTCGTATCGAAACGGCAGGTACCACAGCGCCTCGCGCGGCGTCGTGATCCCCAGCCTGGCGAGCGCCGGCGCGGCACGGGCGAGCTCGGGAAGCGCGGTGCGAATCGGCCGATCGAGGTCCTCCGGGGCCAGCCTCCGGCTCGATTGCATGGCCCGATCCTAGCGTGCTACCCTTGCGGTCGCTCCGGCGCACGGCGCCGGTTTTGTTCTGATTGGAGATCCTTCACCCATGGCCCGCGTCTGCGATATCTGCGGCAAGCGCCCGATCACCGGCTGGAACCCCCAGTCGGTCGGCATGAACCGCAAGCGCGCACTGCGCCGATGGCTGCCGAACCTTCAGCCGATGACCCTCGTCCGCGATGGCAAGGTCACCAAGGTGAGCGCCTGCAGCCGCTGCCGGCGAACCGCCCAGAAGATCTGACGCTTCCCCGCTGAAGCACCGATGCGCCCGCGTCAATCGACGCGGGCGTTGTCACGTCCGGCGTTGGTGGACGATCCTCAGGACAGGTCGCGGTCCGAGTCCATCACCAGCGTGAAGGGGCCGTCGTTGACGAGCTCGACCGCCATGTCCGCGCCGAAGCGCCCGGTGCTCACCGCGATGCCGGCGGCCCGCAGCCGCTCCACGAACCGATCGAGGAGCGGCACGGCGACCTCGGGCAAGGCGGCGGCCGTGAACCCCGGCCGGCGGCCGCGCTGGACATCGGCGTACAGCGTGAACTGCGAGACGACCAGCAGCGCGCCTCCGACATCGGCGATGGACGTGTTCGTCCGCCCGTCCGCGTCCTCGAAGTAGCGCAGCCCGACCAGCTTGTCGGCCATGCGGTCGATCACCTCGGCGCTGTCCGCGCCGCCGATGCCGGCCAGGACGAGCGCGCCGAGTCCGATTTCCGCGATCAGCTCGCCCGCCACGCGCACGGATGCGCGCGTCACGCGCTGCACCACCAGCCGCATCAGGTCCGGACCACCCGCGTGCCGGCGGCCAGGTCCTGGACGCCGCGCTCGCCGCCGCAGCGAAGCGGCACGATCACATAGATCGCCATGACCATGTACGCCCCTATCCGACGCGCGGTCAGGCGCAGCGCGCTCAAGGCGACGGCGATGGCGAGAGCGATGGCGACGGCGCCCCCGATGGCGCCTCCGACGCGCTGGGCGCCGGCTCGGGATTCGCCGAGGTCATCGGCGCCGAGTCCTCGCCGTCGCGGGGCGGACCGAGCGCCGACTCGGTGAAGATGGCGCGCGCGTTCCAGATCATCCAGCCCTTGGCGTCGTTGTCGGCCGCCGCCTGCATCTCCGTCCGCACCTGGTCGGCCGTGTACGGCGCGAAGGAGCCGTAGCCGAAGTCCTGGATCCACGGCCGGATGGCGACCGCAAGCCCCTCCTTCTCCTCGTTCATGATCTGGAGCGTCTCGTCGATCACCTCGTAGGGATGATCGTTCGGGACCGGGAAGCCGAAGACGCCGGGGCCATAGTGCGATGGGTAGACCATCGGGCTGAAGTAGTCGACGTACGGCATGATCACCTCGGGTCGCTGCCCGATGCCCTGGTCGTCGGGCACGATGAAGGCGATCGGGAAGCAGTCGGCCGCGAGGAACGTCTTCGTCATGTCGAGACGCTCGCTGACGACGCGGAGGACGCGCTGGATGGCCGGCAGCCGGAACGACTGGGTGTTCGGCAGGTTCGTATCGGCCACGTCGTACGGCCCGTCGCTGAAGAACCGGATGTAGTCAAGCTGGACCTCGTCGAAGCCCTTGTCGGCCAGGTCGCCGGCGATCGAGGCGATGTACTCGGCGACGCCGGGTGCCGACGGATCCAGCCACGCGCCGCCGATGTTGTCGCGCCACGGCTCCCCGGTCGCGCTGTTCCGCACCGCCAGCTCCGGTCGCGCCGCAGCCGAGGTGTTGTCCTTCATCACCACCATCCGCGCGATCGTGTAGATGCCGCGCTCCTTCAGCATCGGCAGGAGCTCCTCCAGGTCGAAGATCGGCGCCTCGCGGATGGCTCCGACCTCAGCCGCGGTCTCGAGGTCGGTCGCGTAGTACAGCCGGCCATCGGTCTCCTTGACGTCGATGACCATGGCGTTGACCTCGGTGCGGTCGATCAGGTCGAGCATGGCGTCGAGCCGGCCCGGCGCCTCGAACACGGCGGCCGGCGCATACAGCGCCCGCGCCGCGAACGGCTGCATCGCGACGTCCTTGGTCATCGCTTCGTCGATCGCGATCTCGCCAAGCCGATAGCCGGGCATCTTGTAGATCAGCGTTCCCTCGGCCGGCACCCCGGCGAGCGCATAGGCACCGTCCTCGTCGGTCTCGACCATGGCCTCGCCGCCGTCGACGAAGACGCGCACGCCGGCCAGCGGCTCACCCGCCTCGTCGGTCACCGTGCCGCTCACCACGTTCGAACGGAGCGCGACTTCGAGCGGCCCGTCGTCAGGTACCGACGCGGTGGCAGGATCGTGCCCGTCGGCCGTGACCTCGACCGACGCGCCGCGCATCGCGGTCACGGTCGCCGTCCCATCGGCAGCGGTCGTGGTCGTCGCGCCATCGACGCTGACCGCGGCTCCGGCCACCGGCTCGTCGGTGCCGGTCGTGAGGACGGTGATCGCGACCTCGCGGGGCTGCTCCGGTGTGGGTGCCGGCGTCGTGACGAAGGGAAGCTGCGGCCCGTCCTCGCCGCAGGCGGCGAGCAGCGCGGCGAGGGCCAGGGCGATGATGACCAACGAGGCGAGGCGGCGAGGCAGCGGTTCAGATCCTTTCGGCGTTGGCATCGGCGTCGCGCGCGTGGGCTGCAGCGCGCAGGGCGGCGACCGTGGGCGTCAGGTCGCCGTCGTTACTGTACAGGCCGCTGCCGACCACCATCACCTCCCCGCCTGCAGCGTGCGCGCGCCCGATCGTGTCGAGATTCACGCCACCGTCCACGCCAATTGGCACGTCCAGGCCTCGACGGTCGATCTCGTCACGCAGCGCTCGCATCTTCGGCAGGACGTCGTCGATGAACGCCTGGCCGCCCCAGCCGGGATGAACCGTCATGACGAGGAGCAGATCGATCCGCTCCAGCCACGGCAGGACGGCTGATGCATCCGTCCCGGGGTTGACCGCGATCCCGGGACGCTTGCCCGCACGCTCGACCTCGGTGATGACGGCGGCCGGGTCGTCGTCCGCCTCCACGTGGAAGACGATGAGGTCGCTGCCCGCCTCGGCGAAGCGTTCGGCATAGGCGAGCGGGTTGCTGATCATGAGATGGGCGTGGAACGGCAGCTCGGTTCGTGGCCGAACGGCCTCGACCACGACCGGCCCCATGGTCAGGTTATCGACGAAGTGGCCATCCATGACGTCGAGGTGGATCGAGTCGACCCCGCCGTTGGCCGCGCGCTCGACCTCGGCGCCGAGCGACGCGAAGTCGGCGTTAAGGATGCTGGCGCTGATATGCGGCCCGTGGGGTCCGCCCATCACGCCGAGGCCACCGGAAGTGCCGCCGCTTCGCGCGCCTCGCGCAGCGAGCGACCCGAGAGCTGGGCGTGGAGCTGGCCGCAGGCCGCCTCGATCTCGCGGCCACGCGTGTCGCGCACCGTCGTCGGCACGCCGCCCGCCCGGAGGGTCGCCACGAACCGATCGATCCCCGCTCGTGGCGTGCCGCTCCAGCGCGAGCCCGGCGTCGGGTTCAGCGGGATGAGATTGACGTGCGAGCGCCAGCCGCGCGCCAGGGCTGCGAGGCGCGACGCCTGCTCATCGGTGTCGTTCAGGCCGTCGATCATCACGTACTCGAGGCTGACGCGGCGACCGGTCCGCGCGGCGAATCGACGCCCCGCGGCGACGACCTCGCGCAGCGGCCACTTGCGATTGATCGGCACCAGCTCGTCGCGCAGCTCGTCGGTAGCGGCATGAAGGCTGATGGCGAGGTTCACCTGCGGCAGCTCGGTGATCATGCGGTCCATGCCCGGGACCACGCCGGACGTCGAGACCGTGATGTGCCGAGCGCCGATCCCGAGCCGCTGCGGATCGTTCAGCAGGCGCACCGCCTCGAACACGCGATCCGCGTTGTTGAGCGGCTCCCCCATTCCCATGAAGACGATGTTGTAGTGGCCGCCCGCGTCGCCGAGCGCACTCCACGGCGGCCGGTGCCAGTGCATGACCTGGTCGACGATCTCGCCCGGCGTGAGCTGCCGGCCGAATCCGGCCTGACCCGTCGCGCAGAACGGGCATGCCACCGCGCAGCCGGCCTGCGAGCTGATGCAGATCGTCGTCCGGTCGGCCGCAACGCCTCGCGCCGGGTAGCGCATGAGGACCGACTCGATGCGTTGTCCGTCGGCCAGCTCGTGCACCGCCTTGGCGGTCATGCCGCCATCGGCACCGATGACGTGGCTGTCGGCGATCGTGCTGAACCGGAAGTCCGCACCGAGCGCCGTACGCAGCGTGCGCGGCAGCTCGGTCAGGTCGTCGAATGCCGCCGCCTCGGCGCGGTGGGCGCCGCTCAGGATCTGCCCCGCCCGATACGCCGGCTCGCCGCGGGCCGAGAGCCACGCGGCGAGCGATGGAACGTCGATCTCGCTGATCGCCGGCCGAGGCCCGGCGAGCTCGAGCTCAGTCACGGCGACCGAAGATCAGCCAGGCGTAGTACAGGAACGTCAGCAGCGCGGTCAGCGCGCCGGCGACGTAGGTCCAGGCAGCCGCCTTGAGCACGTCGCGTGCGCCCGCCTGGCGCTCACCGACCAGGCCCAGGCCGTTGACGAAGGCCAGCGCCTTGCCCGATGCGCCGATCTCGACCGGCAGCGTCGCAAAGGTGAAGACCACGGCTCCGGCAAAGCCGATGAGGCCGACGAGCGCGAGCCCCGTGAGGTTCAGCCAGAAGCCGGCGATGATCAGCCAGGGTGCGATGCTGGATCCGAACTGCGCGGCCGGCACGATGGCCTGACGCAGCGCCATGGCGGGCTCCCGCTGCTTGTCCTGGAGCGCGTGGCCGACCTCGTGCGCGATGACGGCTGCCGCCGCCACGGACAGGCGCGGGGCGTTGGTGGTGAGGCCCTGGGTGGCCAGCGCGGATGCGTCGGCCACCTGGGTGCTGACGCGGAGCACCTTGCCCCGCGGGTCGTAGTGGTCGGTCAGCTGGCCGGGCGTGGGCTCGATGCGCACGTCGGTCAGCCCCTGCCGGTCGAGCAGGCGCCGCGCGAAGTCGAACGCGTCGAGGTTGAGGCCCGAGTCGACCTTCGCCCACTTGGCATAGGTCGAGCGGACGCGCCACGCCGCCCATCCGGTGATCGCCAACGTGACGACCAGGACGACGATGTAGAGCGGACTGAAGAATGGCATGTGTGAACCCACCTCCCGAGAGGGTTGGCGAGAGTATATCCGACCTCCAGGCCGCCTCCTTCACACCGCCCATGGCGGTGCGAGCTGCCACGCGGCATGGGACCTGCCGTAGGGACCGATGCACACACGAGCGAGGAGACAACAGCGTCATGCCACTCACCAGACGCATCAACGACATCCAGGTCGGCCGGCGACCATCGCGCTGGCGCGGCGCGATCATGGCCATGACCGGCGCCGCGGTCGGGGCTGCGGCGGCCTTCCTGGCCGACCCAGCGCGCGGCCGAGCGCGACGCGCCCGGCTCCTCGACCAGGGTGCGGCGGGGGTCCGCCACGCCGGGCGCGCCGTGGAGCGTGGAATACGCGGCCTGCGCAGCACGGCCGAGGGCAAGCTGCAGGCCATGGCGCAGGGCGGCGAGCGAGTGGGGCCGATTGACGACGTCACGATCCGCGATCGCGCGGAGAGCGAGCTGTTCCGCGACGCGAGCGTGCCCAAGGGGACGATCAACATCAACGTCGAGCGCGGGATCCTCGTGCTGCGTGGGGAGGTGCCCGACGACGCGATGCGGCAGCGGCTCGCCGACCAGGCGGCCGGCATCGAGGGCGTCTGGAGCGTCCGGAACCTCCTCCACCTGCCGGGCGAGCCCGCAGAGGAGATGGCGGCCTCGACGGCCTAGCGAACCACCTCCGCCGGGCGCGCCGTGCCCAGCAGGACGTGCTCGCGTGCCAATCCGCGGCGCCAGTCGCCGGCGGGCATGGTCGCGCGGCCTTCGGGCTGGACGATCTCCAGGACCAGCGCGCCGGCGCCGCAAGCCACGGCGGGCTCGTCGCCCGGGAGCAATGCGCCGATGGGCACGTCGTCGACGCCGGCCGATGGGCGCGCTCGCCGAACGTGCAGGCGCCGATCGTCGACGGTCGTCCATGCGCCGGGCCATGGCTGAAGCGCGCGCACCTGGCGATCGATCTCGATCGCGGGCCGGCGCCAGTCGATCCAGCCGTCCTCGCGCGTGAACGGATGGACGTGGGTCGCCGCCGCGGGATCCTGTGGCTCGGCGGTGACTGTCCCTGCGGCCCAGCGCTCCAGCTCCGGCGGCACCACTGCGGCCGCCAGGTCGGCGAGGCGAGCCTCCAGCTCCGGCGTCGTCTCGCGGCCGGTCAGCTCGACGGGCCAGCTGGCGACGATCGGTCCGGCGTCGAGCTCTGCCGTCATGATCATGAGCGTGATGCCGCCCCGCTCGTCTCCGGCCAGGATCGTTCCGGCCACCGGAGCGGCGCCGCGATGGCGCGGCAGGAGCGAGGGGTGGACGTTGAGCGGCGGCCGGGCCCCCATCTCGAGCAGCGCCTTGGGCACCATCTGTCCGTAGGCCACCAGCAGCAGGCCGTCAGGGCCCCATTCGTCCAACGCGGCCTGGGCATCACCGGAGCGCAGCCGCGGGGGGGTCAGAACGTCGAGATCGTGCTCGCGAGCGTAGGTCGTGATCGGCGTCGCCCGGAGCTGGAGCCGCCGACCCGCCGGGCGGTCTGGCTGGCTGACGACCAGGAGCTCATCGGCCACCTTCGCGACGCGCGCGAGCAGCGGCACGCCGAAGGCGCCGGTCCCGAGAAAGGCGATGCGTCCGAGGCCACCCACTAGATGCCGGCGGCCGTCTCTTCGGTGACCTCGTCCTCCGCCTCGCGAACGTGGACGAGCTCGTCGAGCGAGTCGAGGTAGTCGATGTAGAGGCGGCCGTTGAGGTGGTCGATCTCGTGCTGCAGGGCGCGCGCGAGGAGCTCCTCGCCCTTGACGCGGAACTCCCTGCCATGGCGGTCGCGCGCCTTGACGGTGACCTTGGCGGCGCGCGTGACCTCGGCCACGTAGCCGGGGATCGAGAGGCAGCCCTCCCAGTCGACCTGCTCGCCGGACGCCTTCACGATCTGCGGGTTGACGAGCTCGGTGAGCTTCCCGTCGATCTCGATGATCGCGACCTGGAGCGGCACGGCCACCTGGTTGGCGGCGAGCCCAACCCCCGGCGCATCCCGCATGGTCGGCAGCATGTCATCCAGCAGCCGATGCAGGCTGGCGTCGAAGCTCGAGACCTTCTTCGTGCGCTCGCGGAGCACGGGATCCTCGGCGGTGACGATGCGACGGATGGCCATCGGCTCGGATTGTACGAGAACTCAGAGCAGCGACTCGGGGTCGACGTCGATCGCCACGCCGGCCGGAACGCGCTCCAGCGCGCGTCCCCGCGTCTCGGCATCCGGCGCGCGGACGACCACCTGGAACCGATACCGGCCGGCACGTCGCGCGACGTAGGCCGGCAACGGACCCAACGCCTCGACGCCGGGAAGCGTGACCGCGGCCGCGGCCTCGCGTCCGCGCTCCTCGGCTTTGGCCCGGTCGGCATCGGCGACCAGGAGGCGTGCCAGGACGCTGAACGGCGGGTAGCCGAGCAGGCGGCGTCGCAGGAGCTCCTCATCGGCGAACCCGTCGACGTCGAGGGCAGCGGCGGCCTTCACCGCGTAGTGCGATGGCGCGTAGGTCTGGATGATGACCGTGCCCGGTTGCGTTCCGCGCCCGGCGCGGCCGGCGACCTGCGCCAGGAGCTGGAACGTTCGCTCGGCCGCCCGATAGTCCGGCAGGTTGAGCGTCACGTCGGCGGCCATGACGGCGGCAAGCGTCACCGATGGCAGGTCCAGCCCCTTGGCCGCCAGCTGCGTGCCGACCAGGACGTCCACGCGCCCGTCGCGGAAGTCGTCGTACACCGACTCGAATCCGCGCCGCGCCGCCAGCGCGTCCGAGTCCAGGCGCGCGACCCGCAGCCCCGGGAACCGAGCGCGGAGCTCGGCCTCGACGCGCTGCGTCCCGGCGCCGAAATAGCGGATGCGTGCGCTGCCGCACGTCGGGCAGCTCTCCACCGGGGCCGCCGCGCGGCCGCAGTGATGGCACCGTAGCGTTGCGCCGTCGAGGTGATAGACCAGCGGCAGATCGCAGTCGGGGCAGCGCAGGCTCTCGCCGCAGTCGCGGCACAGGATGAACGTCGCCGCGCCGCGACGGTTGATGAGCAGCACCGCCTGCGCCGCGCCGCGCCGCAGCGCGCCGAGCGCATGGGCCAGGGGTGTCGAGAAAATCGAGCGGTTGCCCGCGGCAAGCTCGGCCCGCAGGTCGACCACCTCGATGGCCGGCGTGCCGCCGACCCGGCGCTCGGCGAGGCGCGCTCGCTCCGCGTGGCCGCCACGCACCCGAACGAGCGTGACGAGATCCGGCGTCGCGCTGCCGAGGACGACCCGGCCGCCGCACAGGGCGGCGCGGCGACGCGCCACCCAGCGCGCGTCGTAGCGCGGGGTGCGGTCGGACTTGTAGCCGCCATCGTGCTCCTCGTCGACGACGATGAGGCCCGGGTCGAGCGGCGCGAACGCCGCGGTCCGCGTGCCGACCACGACCCGCGCTCGCCCGCGCATGATCCGCCACCACTCGTCGTGCCGCTCCCCCGCCGACAGGCCCGAATGGAGCACCGCCAGCTCGTCGCCGACGACGGCCCGCAGCCGATCCCCCACCTGCGGCACGAGGCTCATCTCCGGGACCAGCACGATTGCGCCGCGCCCGGCCGCGAGGGTCTCCGCGATGGCGGCCAGATAGACGTCGGTCTTGCCCGACGCGGCCACCCCCTCGAGCAGCAGCTCGCCCCCCGGCGGCAGCGCGGCGATGGCCTCGACCGCCGCCGCCTGCTCGCGCGCGAGGTCGTGACGCGCGGCGGCGGCCAGGGGTCGGTGCTGGAGCGGATCGCGCTCGAGGCTTCGCCAGCCGAGCTCGACGCGGCCGAGCGCCGCGAGCCGCCGCGCCGGAGCCAGCAGGCTTCCCGCATCGACGCCCATCAGCTCGGCGAGCTCGCCCATGCTCCGTTCCTGGCCGTCGAGCGCCTCGAGCAGGGCTCGCTGGACCGGCGCGCGCCTGGGAAGGTCGAGATCGCCGGTCACAGGACGGACGATGCGTTCGCGGCGCTCGGACACCTCCGGCGGCCGCAGCGACCATTCGGCGCGGATCACGCCGTTGCGTCGCAGCCGCTCGATCCAGGCGGTCCGGCCGCGTCGTGGAGCGCGGCGCACCAGCGCGGCGTCGGCGATGCGGCCGTCGGCGTCGGCCAGGCCGCTCAGCTCCGCGGGCAGCTCATCGGGTCGCTTCACGACCCATCGGCGCAGCAGGCGCGACTCGAGGCCGGGCGGCAGCATGGCCGCGAGGGTCGTGCCGATCGGTGCGCGGTAGTAGCTCGCGATCTCCTCCGCCAGGGTTAGCAGGTCCGGCGTGAGCATCGGCGCCGAGACGACCGCCTCCACCATCTTCATGTCGGCCGCCAGTTCGGCCTCGCCGGAAAGGAGATAGCCGAGCGCCAGGCGATGGCCGTACGGAACGAGCAGGAGCGAACCTGGGGACGCGTCGCCGAGCTCGGAGCCAAGCAGATAGCTGAACGTCCGCTCCGGTCGGTCGGCGAGCGCCTCGACCGCGACGCGCACCGGCCGTGCGCTCGGGCTCATCGGCGAAGCCTAGACCCGTGGTCGACGCGGAGGGTCGCGGCGGGCCTCGGCCTGGATGATCTCCCAGATGCGCTCCGCGGCTTCCTCCGGGTGGCCCGTCTCGTTGACCACGACGTGGTCGTAGTCGCCGGCCTGCGCCATCCAGCGCTCGGCGTCGCGGCGCCGGCGCTCGAGGCTGGCCTCGGACTCGGAGCCACGACCCCGGAGCCGCTCGGTGAGATCCTCCATCGAGGGGGGCATGACGAAGATGAGCAGGGCGTCGGGCACCTGCTTCCGAACGTTGCGCGCGCCCTCCGGGCTGATCGTCAGGATGGCGTCGCGGCCGGCGGCCAGGATGCCGCGCACCTGGTCGATCGGGGTGCCGTACCAGTGCCCGTGGTTGTCGGCGTGCTCGAGAAGCCCGTCGCGCTCGATGAGCGCGCGGAACTCGGCATCGGACAGGAAGTGGTAGTGAACGCCGTCGACCTCCTCCGCGCGGCGCTCGCGGGTGGTGGCGGTGACGATCGGGACGACCTGCGGCCGGCGACGCGCCAGCTGGGCGACGATGGTGCTCTTCCCCACACCCGACGGGCCGCTGACGACGACCAGCATCGGGTTGGGAAACGTCATGCGCTTGTCCGTCTCTGTCATTCCTCCACCTTGGCACCGACACCCACCGGCAGTCCCGCCGCACCCGCCATGTCCGTGGCGCTCAACGACGCCGCCAGGTCCGCCGGAAGCTCGCTCCAGGCGCGCACGCGACGCGAGTCACCGGGCCGATCGAACGCCAGGCGCGCGGCGTGGAGGAACTGGCGCCGCAACCCGGCCGGCCCCTCTCCCCCGCCGTAGCGCACGTCGCCGGCGATCGGCAGCCCGAGGTATGCCAGGTGCGCCCGGATCTGGTGCGTCCGACCGGTGAGCGGGTGCAGCGCCAGCAGGGCGTAGCCGCCACCGGCGGCCAGCTGCTCGTACTCCGTCGTCGAGTCCCGGCCGCCGGCGACGACGGCCATGCGCTGGCGATCGCGGGGATCGCGGCCGATCGGCGCCTCGATACGCCCCCGCGCGGCGGGCGGCTGGCCGCGAACGAGCGCCAGGTACTCCTTCTCGACGGTTCGGTCGCCGAACTGGCGCATGAGCGTGGCCTGGGCCGCATCCGTCTTGGCGATCACGATGAGCCCGCTGGTGTCCTTGTCGAGCCGATGCACGATGCCCGGCCGCCCGACGCCGGCGATCGAGCCGAGCGGCTCGCCTCGCTCGATGGCTCGGCCGAGGAGGGCGTTGACGAGCGTGCCGGTGCCGTGGCCGGCGGACGGGTGGACGACCAGACCGGCGGGCTTGTCGACGACGAGCAGGGCATCGTCCTCGTAGGCGACGCGCAGCGGGATCGACTCCGGCTCGAGCGACTCGTCGGGCGGGGCCGACAGCTCGACGCTGATCCGCTCCCCACCGCTGAGCCGGTCGCTCGAGCGCCGGCGCGCGCCATCCACCAATGCCCGGCCGTCGCCGATGAGCCGCTGAGCGTGCGCCCGGCTGATGCCGGCGACGGCCGCGACGGCAACGTCCACCCGGCCGGCCGGTGCCGGTCCCTCGGCCGTGCGCTCGAGCGCCGCCGTCACGGGGTGGCGCCGTCGCGCTCGTCGCGGCGATCGACGAAGGTCAGGTACAGCACCAGCAGGCCGATGCCGACCACGACCGCCGAGTCGGCCACGTTGAACGTCGGGAACCTGGTATTCCCGATCCCGACGCTGACGAAGTCCACCACGTAGCCCAGCCGAAGGCGATCGGTCAGGTTCCCGAGCGTCCCGGCCAGCACGCCGCCGAGCACCACGTGGATCCACGGCCCGCGCTCACGGAACGAGCGGAAGAAGTAGGCGATCATCACCAGGGCCACGATCGTGACCGGGACGAACAGCCAGATGGCGCCGGGAAAGAGGCTGAACGCGGCGCCGGTGTTCTGCACGTGCCAGATCCGGACGAGATCGCCGACGACGTTGACGTACTCGCCGCGGTCGAGCGACGCGACGACGATGGCCTTCGAGAGCTGGTCCGCCACGTACAGCGCCGCGGCGGTGCCCGCCAGGACGAGCGCCGGCCTCAACGACGCGGCGCGTTCGGTGCTGGCCTCCACGCGCCCCACTCTAGCCGACCGACCGCGCTCAGGCGCGTGCGACCGATAGCTCGAGCTCGACCCCGTCGAGCGTTGCCGTCTCACGCAGATCGGGATTCTCGATGGCCGCACCAGGCGCGAGCAGCACGCTCGTGGCGAGCAGCTCGTCGGCCAGCCACTCGCGGTGTGCCGCGAGCCGATCGACGACGGCCAGGTCCGCGCCGACGGCGACGCGGACGCGGTCGCTGATCTCGTACCCGGCCGAACGACGCAGCGCCTGGAGCCGGTGTGCGACCTCCCGCGCCAGCCCCTCGGCGGCGAGGTCGTCGTCGATGGTCGTGTCCAGGGCGACGAGCAGGTCGCCATCCTCGGCGACCTCGTGGCCAGCACGCGCGCGGGCGGTGAGCTCGAACTCGTCCGGCTGCAGGGTGATCCTGCCGGCAGTCACCGTCCCGTCGTCGTTGAGCGTCCAATCACCCGAGCGCGCGGCGGCCATGATCGTTCCCACGGCCTTGCCGTGGCGCGGGCCAAGCACCGGCAGCAGCGGATACAGGGTCCGTTCGATCAGCTCCGATGCGTCCGGCAGCAGCTCCATGGCGCGGACGTTGAGCTCGTCGATGATCTCGCTGGTCAGCTCGGCGTCCGTCGCGGGGTCCGGCCCGAGGGCACCGCGCGCCGCGGCGGGCAGCTTGACGTGAACCGTCGGCAGCGGCTGTCGCGTCCGCACGCCGGACGCCGCGCGCGCCGCCCGCCCGAGCGCGACCGTCCGCCGGGCCAGCGCCACCGCCTGATCGACGGCGGCGTCGGCGCGGCCGGCCGGGGCGGGCGCATCGGTCAGGTGGACGCTGTCCGGTTGGCCGGCATCGACGCCCGCCACCAGGTTGTCCCACATCTCGTCGGCCAGGTGCGGCGTGATCGGCGCCATGAGCCGGCACAGCGTGGTGAGCACCTCGTGCAGGGTGGCGTACGCCGCCCGTTTGTCGTCGTCGAGGTCGCCCTTCCAGAAGCGACGCCGGTTCCGCCGGACGTACCAGTTCGAGAGGTCGTCGACGAAGGCCTCGATCGATCGGGTCGCTCGTTGGGCGTCATATCCGTCCAACGCCCCGCGGACGTCGGCGATCACGCCGTCCAGGCGCGACAGGATCCATCGGTCGAGCAGCGTGCGGCCGCCCTCGACGCCATCGGTCTGGTCCGGTGTCCAGCCGTCAAGCCGTGCGTACGTGATCAGGAAGCCGTACGTGTTCCACAACGGCAGGAAGAAGCGACGCACCACCTCGTGGCCGGGCCCGTAGCCGAAGCGCAGGTTCACCGATGGGTTGGCGGAGGCATACATCCAGCGCATGACGTCGGCGCCGATGCGCTCCGCGGCCTCGTCGAACGGAATGGAGTTGCCCTTCGACTTGTGCATCTCCTCGCCGTGCTCGTCGAGGAGCAGCGCGTAGGCGAAGAGGTTGCGGAAGGGGGCCTCGCCGGTCATGACGGTCGACTCGGTCAGGAGCGCGTAGAACCAGTTCCGGAACTGGCCCGGGAAGCTCTCGCTGACCCAGTCGGCCGGATACCACTCACGCCAGTAGTCTCGGTCGCTGTTCCACTTCAGCGTGGCGAGCGCCACGATCCCGGCGTCCAGCCACGGATTGCCGACGTCCGTCGTGCGCCTGGCGGTCCCGCCACACGACGGGCACGCAATCTCGACCGCGTCGATCCAGGGCCGATGCGGCGAGTGGCCCTCGAAGTCGTCCCAGCCCGAGACTGCCCGCTCGCGCAGCTCCTCCTTCGAGCCGATGATCTCCCAGCCGTCGCACTCGGTGCACTCCCAGATGGGCAGCGCCAAGCCGTAGTAGCGCTTCTTGCTGATCATCCAGTCGCCCATGTTCCGCAGCCAATCGAGCTCGCGCTCCTCGAGGCCGATGCCCTCCGGCAGCCAGCGCGCGCTGCGCGTCGACTCGCCGATCGGCTCGCGCAATGGGTCCATGGCGATGAACCACTCGTCGACGAGGCGAAAGATGAGCTGCGTCCCGCAGCGCCAGCAGTGGGGGTAGGAGTGCGCGTAGCTCTCCTTCGCCACGAGCTTGCCCTTTCCGTCGAGGTCGCTGACGACGTCGCGCGCCAGGTCGGAGCCGGGCTCGTCGGTCGCGCCGGCGTAGCGGCCGGTCTGCCAGCCGAAACCCTCGCCGAACACGCCGAACTGGTCGATCGGATCGATCACCGGCAGGTCGAACTGCTTGCTGAGCGCGAAGTCCTCCTGGCCGCAGCCGGGGGCGATGTGCACGATGCCGGTGCCCTCCGCATCGGAGACCTCGTCCCACGGGATGACGCGATGCACGACACCCGCCGCGGCCGGGAGCTCGTCGAAGGGACCTTCATAGTCGAGGCCGACCAGCTCGGCGCCGGGCACCTCGCGCACCACGCGCCCCTCCGGGGCGATACGGCCCCTGGAGCCAGCACTTACCCACCACGTTCGGCCGTCGCGGCCCTCGACCAGCTGATAGGTCAGCTCAGGATGCACGGCGGCGGCGACGTTGCTCGACAGCGTCCACGGCGTCGTCGTCCAGACGAGCAGATCCTCGCCGTCGTGGCCGGCGGACGTGATCGGCAGGCGGAGCGTCACCGACAGGTGGCGGACGTCGCGGTAGCCTTCGGCCGCCTCGGCGTTGCTGATGCCGGTACCGCAGCGCGGGCACCACGGCATGACGTCGTGACCCTTGTAGACCAGCCCGCGCCGGTGGCACTCGGCAAGGAACGACCAGATGGTGTAGTTGTTCTCGTCCGAGTTCGTGTAGTAGCTGTCGTCCCAGTCCATCCAGTAGCCGAGCCGCTTGCTCTGCTCCGTGATGAGGGCCGCGAACTTGTCGACGCGCGCCTTGCACAGCTCGACGAAGCGGTCGATGCCGAACTCCTCGATCTGGCGCTTGTTGTTGAAGCCCAGCTCGCGCTCCACCTCGACCTCGATCCACAGGCCCTGGCAGTCGAAGCCGTTCTGATAGCGCTGCCGCTCGCCGAGCATCGTGTGGTAGCGCTGGTAGAGGTCCTTGTACGTCCGCCCCCAGGCGTGGTGCACGCCCATCGGGTTGTTGGCGGTGATCGGCCCGTCGATGAAGCTGAACTTCCGCTCCGCGGCCGCATTGCGCCCGAGGTAGCGCGACATCGTGTCGCGCTCGCGCCAGCGCGCGATCACCTCGCGCTCCAGCGCGGGGACATCCAGCTTGCTCGATACCGGCCTGAACACCTTGGCTGTGCTCCACATAACAAAACCCGCCCCGGCAACTCCGGGACGGGATGACTCCCGCGGTACCACCCGCGCTTGACCGATGCGCCGCGCGCGTCGATCCACTTGGCTGCCTGCCTATCGGGGGCAATCCCGGGAGGCGTTACGAGCGGCCGGCGCAGGTTCGCCGCCGATGTGGCGCCTCCGGCTCGGGAGGGATGGCCGCGCCGCCGTGACCGCCTGCTCACACCGTCTCAGGCTCGCTCGTGGTCCGGTGCCGACGCAGTCGTGGCTCCGTCTTCGCCGTCTTCGATTGAGCACGGATCGTCGCAGCGCGCTGGGCCGGTGTCAATTCAGCCGAGCAGCACCCGGCCGACCAGCACCGATGCCGCCAGCCCGCCCGCGACCACGACGCCGACCAGCCGCGGCCACCATGCGAGCGCCATGATCGCGCCCACCGAGGTCGCGGGCCCGGCCAGCACGAGGCCGAGCGCCGTGAGGCGCGCGATGTCCGTGCCCGGCGGTGGCATGCGCCCGGTGGCCAGGCCGATCCCCCACGCGACGCCGGCGCCCACCAGCGGCAGCACGACCAGGATCGAGCTCGGGCGTGGGCGGCGAACGCGGATGCGCGCGATGACGGGCCCTCCAAGCCGCGGACGTCGTCGTTCAGGTGCTTCAACTGGCAGCGATGGGGCTGCCTCGCCCACAGCGGCTGGCTCACCCGGCGGCTGCAGCGAGGCGGCGGCCGGCGTCTCGATGGCGACACGCTCGACCTCCGCGCGCTCGGCCGCCATCCGCTCCTCGAGGAGTGCGCGTTCGATGCCGGTCAATGGCGGCGGCTCGAGCTCGGTGACGTCCGCAGGCTCCGGCGTCGCCGCCGCAGCTTCGGCAGCCAGCCTGGAGGCCTCCTCCTCCTGGTGGCGCTGCCGCTCGCGAGCGGCGCGCGTGAGCGCGTCGAGCAGATCCGCTTCGGTCGCCGCGGCGATGGCGAGCCGCCCCTGCTCGGTGGGCACGAGGATCGCGCTCGGTGTCGGTGCGAGCCGCACGACGTGGATCTCCTCCTCGTCACGCAGCGTCGCCGCGCCGAGCTGCCACCCGAAGATGCCGGTTCGGGCGCGCAGCCGGGACGCGCTCTCGCCGCGGAAGCGCACGCGGGTGACCGGCCCGGCGACCAGCGGATAGCGGCGCTCTCCGCCGACCCAGTGGACTCTGATCGCCGCCTCCTCGACGTCGAGCCGCACGCTCAGGACCCACACCGCCCAGGCGATGCCGACGAGCGCCAGCGCGGCGCCGATCCCCGCCACCACGGCGGCAACCGGCAGGACGTGCATGAGCACGCCGTACCCGGCGAGCGCACCCCCGGCGATCATCAACAGGACCGGCAGGATGAGCACGCGCGGCACGGATCGGGCCAGCCGGATGCGCGCGATCGGGTCGGGCCGCTTCGCCATCGGATCAGGCCTTTTCCGTCACGCGATACTCGAGGTATCGGCCGGTGAGAAGCCGGGTCTGGGCATCCAGCGCCGGCAGGTTGCTGAAGAAGATCCCGACGAACGGCAGCCCAAGCCACTGCACGTAGCTGGCGATGCGCTGCACCGGTCCCCATCTCGCCGGTCGGGGCGGCACGATCCGTGACTCCACGATGACGAGGACGAAGAGTCCCACGAGGGCGATGGTGAGCATCACGCTGGCGAAGAGCGGCAGGTTCTGCCCCAGCGTCGTCTCGGCGAACGCCGGGTTGATGAGCAGCGGCACCGTCGCACCGAACATGACCACGAACGGGGCGATCGCCCAGTTGATGTGCTCGCCGAAGAGGTTCATGACGCGCCAGAAGCGCGACCAGAAGCTGATCTCCGGGTGGCTCAGCGCGTTCTGGATGACGTACGGGATGTCGGTCACGCCCCACGCCCAGCGACGCGCCTGGAGATATTGCTCCGCCATTGAGCGCCAGTAGCCGCGGGCGCGTACGGCGTCACCGTAGATCGGGATGAACAGCGGCACCGCCCGGAAGCGATCGCCGTAGCGGAAGTAGCTCTTCCAGTAGAAGCGGCTGTCCTCCGGAATCGCATCGGTCGCCCAGTAGCCGACGTCGTGGACCAGGTGCAGCGTGGTCGAGTATGAGCCGAAGCTCTGGAGCTTCTCGGGCAGCACGCTGCGCCACATCTGGAGCTGCGTCAGCACCGCCGCAAAGAGGCGCTGCATGACGGGCGCGTCCCAGATGTTGTTGTGGAAGTACGGGATCGGCTGGTACAGCTGGGTGTCGCGGTTCGCATCGGTCAGGTGCATCCAGGACAGGTACGCGAAGTACTGAGGGTGGACGCGGTAGTCGGCATCGAGGTCGGTGATCATGATCCGGTGCGGATCCATGCCGCGCTCGCGAACCAGCAGCCGATACAGGTAGCGGCCGCCCCACGCCATGGCGCTGCTCTTGCCGATGACGATCCCCGGCTCGAGCGGGTCGAGGATGTGGATGAACTCGGCGAAGGCGTCGCCGAACTCCTCGCGCAGCGCCGCGACGTTGGCGATGCCGCCCTCGTCGGTCTCGCGGGTGATGATGGCGCACATCTTCCGCTCCGCCGGCCACTCGGCCTCGGCCAGCGCCCGCACCGTGTGGCGCAGCTTCTCGAGCGACTCGGTATAGGTCGGGATGAGCGCAAGGTGAATGAGCTCGTCCGGCGACGGCGGTGGCTCCGGCAGCGCCGCGACCCGGCGCAGGTCCTCCTCGAGGTCGTGCTTCGCCCGGCGGCTGACGGCCTCACCGTTGCGGCCCGTCAGGCTCACGCCCCACGCCCCGGCCATCGGCTCGGCGCCCTCCGGCACATCGTGCGCTCGGACATCGGCGACGGTCGCCGACGCAAGGACCACGTTCTCGAGCCGCTGCGTCCAGTCCGATGCGAGGACGCGGCGGATGCGCCCGTAGGCAACGATCACCGCGGCACTGAACCAGAGCGCACGGCACAGCCAGTAGAAGTCGAAGCTCAGGACGAAATACGCCACCAGCCACGGATAGCTGAAGCTCAGCCACAGCGGCAGGATGAGCACCGCCCACGAAATCGTGCCGGGCACCATCTCGAGCATGCGCCCGAGCCAGCGATATCGGCTTGAATCGTGGTCGTTCTGGGTCGTCATCGGTATCGCACGCCCGGCGCGCGGCCGGGGGCGACGATGCCGATCCGCCGCGCCGCCAGCCTAGTAGACGGGGGTGAGCCAGTCGCGATACGCGGGATTTCGTCCGCGGACCGCGTCGAAGTAGGTGCGCGACAGGTCGCGGCTGACCGGCCCCGGCCGTCCGCTGCCGATCGCGCGGCGGTCGATCTCGATGACCGGGCTGATCTGGGCGCCGGTGCCGCACAGGAACACCTCGTCCGCACCATACAGCTCGGTCCGGTCGATCGAACGCTCGACGGTGGGGATCCCCAGGTCATCGCGCGCGATCCCGATCAGCCGCCGACGGGTGATGCCCTCGAGGATGTTGTCGGTCACCGGTGGCGTGATGAGGACGCCGTCCTTGACGATGAACAGGTTCTCGGCGCTGCCCTCGCTGACGTGGCCATCGGCGGTGAGGACGATCGCCTCGTCGAAGCCGTTGAGCTGAGCCTCGCTCTTGGCCAGCGCCCCGTTGACGTACGCGCCGGTGATCTTGCCGCGTGCAGGGATGGCGTTGTCATCGGTCCGGCGCCAGCTGCTGACCTGCGCCCGGATTCCGCCCTCCGTATCGATGTACTGCCCGAAGGGAACGGCGAAGATCGTGACGTCCGAGTCGAGGTTGTGGAGCCGGACCCCGATGGTCTCGGAACTCTTGTACACGATCGGCCGCACGTACACGTCCTCGCGCAGGCCGTCACGACGAAGGAGCTCGACGGTGATCTCGGCGAGCTCCTCGGGCGACTGGCGGACCTCCATCATCAGAAGGCCGGCCGAGGCGCGAATGCGAGCGTAGTGGGCGACGAGCTCGAGAGCGAACAGCTGCTCCTCGTCGGCATTCCAGTAGGCGCGGATGCCCTCGAAGACGGCGGTACCGTAGTTGAAGCCGTGCGTCATGACGTTGATGTTCGCGTCGCGCAGCGGCACGAACTCACCGCGGAAGAACGCCCACAGCTCGGTGGTTTCCACCGGCGCTGCCTGCGGTCTGCTCTCCTGCTTCAGCACTCACTACCTCCCTGGGCGATGCGCTCGAATGCCGAGGCGCCGATCGGCGCGCCGGCCAGCTCCAAGCGCAAGAAGTATACCCGCGACGGCCGCCCGAGCCCGCTCGCCCACCGAGCATGCTGCGGAATCAGTGAGCGCCTCAGTGCAGCGGCGCGGCGCCAGCTCCGAGGGGCGTGAACAGCGCCAGGTAGACGTAGATCAGGTACAGCGGGCCGCCGATGAGCAGCATCCAGGCCGACAGATGCCCCGTCCGCAGCATGTTGCCGAAGATGAGGATGGTCGCCACGAAGGCGACGCCCGCCGAGGCGAAGCTGATCGCCGTGTCGGGCGTGAAGGCCCAGGTGGTGAACAGCAGTCCCAGGATCGTCGGGAAGCAGCTCTGGAAGACCATGGCGCCGGTGATGTTGCCCATCGCCAGCGTGTCCTTGCCATGTCGGACCCACAGGACGCTGTTGAACTTCTCCGGCAGCTCGGTTGCGATCGGCGCGATGATCAGGGCCAGGATCGTCGGGTCGAGCCCGATCTGGTTCGACAGGTGCTCCACGGCACCCACGAACACCTGTGCGCCGATGATGATCAGTGCCAGCGCGGCCACCACCTGGCTGACGATGATCCGCATCTTGGGCGTGGCACCGTCGACCTCCCAGTCATCGATCTCGCCCGGGAGCACGTCGATGTCGAGCGTGTGCGGCCCCGCCATGCCCGGCAGCCGCGTCACGTGGAGCTGGTTGAGGTCCTCGGCTTCCCCCTCCTCCGCCTCGTCGGTGAAGTGGAGCCTGACGTAGACGCCATACAGCACCAGCAGCACGCCCGCGGCGACCCACTTCAGCCAGCCGAGCTCGCTCGGCAGGAAGGCGGTGCCGATGGCGATGGCGTAGCCGACCACGAAGAACGCGACGTCCCGGCCGAGGACCCTGACGTTGACCCGCATGCCGGTTCCGCGGCGCCCGCGGCGCGCGAAGATGACGATGGCGACGCCGGTCACGAACATCGCGAGCGTCGAGAGCATGAACGGCGCGCCGAGGATCGCGCCGACGCCGATGGCGTGCGATGCCTCGGGGTCGCCGCCGAACAGGATCGGGCCGAGAATGGCGATCACCGGGATGAGCGTCTCCGGCATGGCGGTGGCCACGGCCGCGAGCACGCTGCCGACGGCTCCCTCGGCGAGGTTGAGCCGGCGCCCGAACCACTCGATGCCGTTCGTGAAGAGCTCGGCCGCAACCAGGATCGCGCCAAGGGAAACGACGAGCAGGACGATGTCCACGGTCTGGTGCCTAACCTCCGCTGCGGGTGGCAGCGCGCAGCGCACGCATGCCAATCGACGGCCGAAGGTCTCTCCCGACCGCAGCACGGGCCGGCCGGCGCCACCGGGCGGTATCGGATCCGCCGTCCTGACGATGACGCCTGGTTGGGGATACTCCCCCTCGGGCGGGAGGAGTGTCGCCGAGGGCCCGAACGCGCGTCAAGTCGAGGGCGCGAGGAGCAGGAGCGAGACGAGCAGACTGGCCACCAGGAGGCCCGCAACGACCGCGCTGCCGACCAGGTAGCGCCGCTCACCCGATCCCCAGAAGCCGATCACGGCCCCGACCGCCACGCCGAGCGGGACGAGCGTAAGCAGGAGGAGGCCGATCGACGTCACCGCCGCCGCCCCGCCGGACAGGATCGTCTCCACGAGCGGCGTGTGCGCCTTCACCGCCGGCTCCGGCGGCCCCAGCCAGCTCAGGACGAAGCCGATCGCAACCAGGACGACGGCCGCCAGCGTGCCGACGCGGAGCGGCAGCGTCAGCAGTGTCGCGAGCCGATCCCCGCCCGGCGTGGGCGCCGTCACGTCGCACCCAGCGCGCGCAGGGTCATCTCGTAGGTCACGTACACCAAGACCACGATGAAGGCGAGCCGCAGGGCAGTCGTGGGGATCCGATTCGCCACGCGTGCCTGAAACGATGCGCCGATGACGACGCCGATCACCATCGGCGCCGCCAGCGTCGGGTCGACGTCGCCGCGGAAGAGATAGGCGTAGGCGCCCGCCGCCGCCGTCATGCCGATCATGAAGTTCGACGTCGCCGTCGCCACCGTCAACGGCGCGCCGAGGACGAGGTGCATCAGGGGCACCACCACCACGCCGCCGCCCACGCCGAGCAGGCCGGACACGTTCCCGGCAACGAACGACAGGCCGATCCCCGGGCCTGTGCGGTGCGTGCGGTAGGCGGGAGCCTCGGGACCGTCCACCGCGGAAGGGTCGACGATCGCGTCCGCCTCAACGTCGCTCGCAGTGGTTCGCCGCAGCAGCCGGCGACCCATGGTGACCGCGGTATACGCCAGGAGTGCGGCGAACAGCCCGGCCAGCACCCGGTCGGGAAGGATCCCGGCGATGACGCCACCGGTGAGGGCGCCGACGACCGTGCCGGCGGCCAGCAGCATGCCCATCCGGACGTCGGCGCGCGCGTTGCGCACGTTGAAGGCGGCACCCCCGGCGGACGTCGCGATGACCGACACCAGGCTGACCCCGGCGGCGGCCGTGATCGGCACGCCGAAGCCGATCGTCAGGATCGGAACGATGAGGATGCCGCCACCGAGCCCGAGCAGCCCGCCGAACGCGCCGGCGGCGAGCCCGCTCAGGAAGAGGAGGAGCTCGGTCGGCATCCGTGATGACGGCGGCGCCCTTCCGGGGCCGCCGTCGGATCAGTGCCTAGGGACGCAGGTGCTGCGGCGCGTACGGCAGCAGCGCGACGTGGCGCGCTCGCTTCAGCGCCGTGGTGAGCATCCGCTGGTGGCGGGCGCAGGTCCCGGTCTTGCGACGTGGCTCGATCTTCGCCCGCTCGCTCAGGTAGCGGCGCAGGCGGTTGACCTCCTTGTAGTCGATGCTCTCGGCCTTGTCGACGCAGAAGTTGCAGACCTTGCGGCGACGTCGGTCTCGGTAGTAGTCCGCCGACTCTCGGCGGGATCGTGGACTGGCCATGGTTCGTGGTTCCTCGGTCGAAGCTGATTAGAACGGGATGTCGTCGACGTCCATCTCGGCGCCCGGCGACGAGCTGCGCTGCTCCGCGCCACGCGGCTTCACCGCGGGCGGGGCGTCGCTGTACGAGCCGCCGCCGTAGCCACCGCCGTCGCCCTCTTCTCGCGGCCGGCGCTCGAGATTGACGACGCGGGCGAAGGCGAGCTCGAGCGACTGGCGCTTCTCGCCGTCGCGGCCCTCGAATTCGCGAACGCGCAGCTGGCCCTCGGCGAAGACCTTGTTGCCCTTGCGCAGCTGCTCGGCCAGCCGCTCGGCGGCCTGCTCCCATACGCTGACGCGGAACCAGAGCGTCTCCTCCACCCATTCGCCGTCGGCGCCGCGCTGGTTGTTGTTGACGGCGACACGGAGATCGGTGACGGCCTTCCCGCTCGGGGTGTAGCGCAGCTCCGGATCGGCGCCCAGGTTGCCGATGATCATCATCTTGTTGAGCGTCATGGCGGCTTCTCCTCAGCGTCGGGCGTCAGCCCGCCGCTTCATCCTCTTCGGCCGCCCCGACGGCAGCCGCTTCATCGGGCTGGCGGGCAGCCGCGTCATCGGCCTCGTCCGCATCCGTTCCGACCGCCATCTGCGCCTCCGGCTCGTCGGTCTCGTCGCCGTCGCGATAGCGGTCATCAATCGAGTCGTCGTCGATCGAGTCGTCGTCGGCGTCGGTCGAGCGCGCGGCGGCAGCCGGAGCGATCTCATCGGCGGGGCCGCGGTCCTCGATCACCGTGACGAGGTGGCGCAGGATCTCCTCGCTGATCAGCATGCCACGCTCGATCTCGCGTACTTGCGCAGGCTCGATGTCGAAATGGATGAGGAAGTAGCTGGCCTCGCGATGGCGGCCGATGTCGTAGGCAAGGCGGCGCTTCCCCCATGGGGACACCTTGCTGAGGCTGCCACCGCCGTTGACGATGGCACGGGTGACTTTCTCGACCGCGGCCTGGAGCTTGTCGTCCTCCAGGTCCGGGCGGAGCAGGAGCATGAGCTCGTAACGGCGCATTGGCGCGTCGTCTCCTCTCTCTGGGTTTGCGGCGCACGGGGCGCGGCAGAAAGGGTTGGAAACATGGACCACGCCTCCCACGACCGGGAGGCGCGACGGCAAGTATAGCGCCGGACCGGGGTCCGGGCAACGGCGGCGGCGGCCCGTATACTGCCGCATCACCGATCAATCCGCTCTCGTGATCCGATGCCCTCCAATTCGATCCTGATCTGCGCGCGCGGCCCGGAGCTGCGCACCGAGCTCGAGGCAGCGCTCGCCGACGCCGGCTACCAGACCGCGACCGTGACGACTCCCGCCGATGCCGTGGCGGCCATGCGCGGTCGCCGCGTGGACCTCATCGTGGCCGAAGGGCTCGCCGCGTCCGGTGCGATCGCGTCGTTGCGCACGGCCGGCGATGGCCAGGTCACCCCGATCCTTGTCGTGGCGCCGGCGCACGACGTCGAGGCCCGAATCGCGTTCCTGGAGGCTGGCGCCGATGACGTGATCGCCGGCTCCTTCGCTCGCAATGAGCTCGAGGGCCGGGTCATGGCGCTGCTCATCCGCGCCGGGAAGGTGCACCCGGAGATCTCGACCCGCGCTCAGACGGGCGAGCTGGTCGCGTTCTTCAGTCCCAAGGGCGGCGTCGGAACCACGACGCTGGCGGTGAACACGGCCGTGCTGCTCGCCGGTGGTGGCGCTCCGCCACCGGGCGTCAGCGCCGCGACCGATGGCGTCCTGCCCGCCTCCCGCGTCCTCCTGGTGGATCTCGATCTCCAGTTCGGACAGGTCGCCACGCACCTGAACCTCACGCCCCGTTACGACATCGCCGGCCTGGCCACCGACGACCAGGCCCTGGCCGATCCTGACCTCGCCAAGACGTACCTCACCGAGCACTCGTCCGGGCTCGTCGTCCTGGCCGCCCCGGTCCGGCCCGAAGCGGACTTCCGCGTCAGCCTGGAGCACCTCCAGCGCATCATCGAGCTCATGCGGCCGTCCTTCGACCACATCCTGGTCGATCTGGGCAGCCGGCTGGATCCGCGCAGCCTCTGGCTGCTGGAGCAGGCCGATGCGCACGTCTTCGTCCTCTTCCCGGAGATCGCCGCGCTGCGAGCCATGAGCCTGCTCATGGCATTCCTGGCCGACACGACGCCGCTCAAGGCTCGGGCGCACCTCGTCGTCAACCACGTCTTCCCCAAGGAGCTGCTGAAGACGCGCGATGTCGAGAACCTGCTGCGCACGAAGCCGGCGGCCGAGATCCCCTACACCGAGGTCGACATGATCCGATCGGTGAACGAGGGAATCCCGCTCGTCATCAGCCGCCCCGCAGTCCCGGCCGCCGCGTCGCTCCGGCGCGTGGCGCAGGCGGTCATCGGCATCCAGCCGGCCCAGCCGGCACCCGGCAAGGAGCGACGCCGCCTCTTCGGTCGCCGCTGAGCGACCCGGCACGCGTCCTGCCGGCATCGATCGGCATGGACGATCTCGAGCGTCGCGCAGGGAAGGGCCCCGAGGACCAGTATCGGGTCGGTGAAGGCGGACCGGATCACCCGGACTCGTCCGACTATGCCGACCCGCGCGCCGCGCAGCCAGGCGAGGATCCGCCCGGTGAGGACGCCATGCAGCGGGACGAGCCACCGCCAACGTAGGCGTGGTGCCGGAGGAGGGATTCGAACCCCCATGCCTTGCGGCCGCCGGGTTTAAGCCGGCTGCGTCTGCCATTCCGCCACTCCGGCGCAGCACCCTGAGCGGCGCCGAGCGTACCACTGGTTGGCCGATGAGCCTGCGGCCGGATCGGGGTCTAACCATCATCGAGCGCACACCATGGAGCCACCAAGATGAAGCTGATCGCGACGATGATGCTGTCCGTGGACGGCGTGTACCAGGGTCCAGGAGGTCCCGACGAGGACCGCCGCGGCGGCTTCGACCGCGGCGGATGGACTGCCGCCTACGCCGATGCCGACATGGGCCCGTTCCTGATCTCGATGTTCGACCGAGCCGATGCGCTCCTGCTGGGACGCAAGACGTGGGACATCTGGGAGCCGTACTGGCCGCAGCACGACGACAATCCATTCGGCAAGGCAATCAATGCCCTGCCCAAGTACGTGCCATCGACCACGTTGAAGGATCCGGCGTGGCACAACACGCACGTCATCGGCGACGACGTCGAGGCGTCGATCCGCAAGCTCAAGGCGCAGCCCGGCAACGAGCTCCAGGTCCACGGCAGCGGCGAGCTGCTGCGCTGGCTGCTCGAACGCGACCTCGTCGACGAGCTCAACCTGCGGATCTACCCGGTCATCGTGGGCGACGGCCTTCGGCTCTTCCCGGAGCAGGGTCCGACGCACAACCTGGAGCTGATCGACTCACGGTCTACGTCGACCGGCGTGATGATCCAGACCTATCGGCCGGCGGGACGCGCATCGTTCGCCAGCGTCGGCGAATGAACCGCTGAATCTGGAGGCGACGACGGGAATCGAACCCGTGTACGCGGTTTTGCAGACCGCTCCCTGAACCACTCGGGCACGTCGCCACCGTTGTCAGCTGGCTGCCCCGCGAGGATTCGAACCTCGGTTCACGGATCCAAAGTCCGCTGTCCTACCACTAGACGACGGGGCACCGCTCGTCCCGCACGCTAGCAGGTCGGCCGCGGACCGCACCAGCCGGACATGAAAATGGAGCGGAAGACGGGACTCGAACCCGCGACCCTCACCTTGGCAAGGTGATGCTCTACCAACTGAGCCACTTCCGCCCGCTTGTGCTGCGAATGATACCGCGTCGGTGGTGCCGAGGGTCAGATTCGAACTGACGACACCCGCCTCTTCAGGGCGGTGCTCTACCAACTGAGCTACCTCGGCTCGCGGATCATTCGGGCGGTCGCAAGGATACCGATGGCGACCTGCGGTCGCAACCTCGACCGCGGTCAGCTGGTCCCCATCTGGCCGGCGATCGCCTCGAGGGCGCGGATGCGCTCGCCGATCGGCGGATGGGTGTCCCACAGGGACTTCGCGCGCTCCTCGAAGCTCTTGATCGGGTTGACGATGTACAGGTGCTGCGTCGCCCGGTTGGCGACCTCCAGCACCTCCGGGTCGTCGCTGATCCTGCGCAGCGCACGGGCCAGGCCGACCGGGTTGCGGGTGAGGTCCACCGCGGTCGCATCGGCGAGCGATTCTCGGCTGCGACTGACCGCGGCCTGGACCAGGCGACCGATGAGCGGCGCGACCACCGCAAGAAGGATGGCGATCACGAAGATGACCGCGGCCGCTCCCCCGCCGCCATTGCGGTCGTTGTTCCCTCGCCGGCCGCCGCCCCAGAAGGTGAAGCGCAGGAACCAATCGGCGAGCAGCGCGATGCTGCCGACCAGCACGCCAACGAGAAGCGTGAAGCGGATGTCGAGGTTGCCGATGTGGCTCATCTCGTGGCCGATCACGCCCTGGAGCTCCTCGCGGTCGAGCTTGTCGAGCAGCCCGGTCGTCACCGCCACGCTGGCGTGATCGGGATCGCGGCCGGTCGCGAAGGCGTTCGGGGCGGAGTCGTCGATGACCCACAGCCGCGGCGGTGGCAGGCCACCGGCCAGGCGCATCTCCTCGACCACGTTGACGAGCTGCCGATAACGCTCGGGCGGCTCGCCGCGCGGGATCTCGCGCGCGCCGCTCGTCGCCATCACCAGCGAGTCGCCGGCGAAGTACGAGCCAACGCTCATCGCGCCGCCCAGGAGCAGCGCCATGACGACCCCGCCCCAGCCGAAGCCGCTGGCATAGCCGATCGCCCCACCGAGCAACCCGAGCACCACGATGACAGCGACAACCAGCAGCCAGCTGCGCCGCCGGTTGCGATCGATCTCGCGGTAGAAGGTCGTCGGTGCCGGTGCGCGCACATCGGCGCTCATCGGCTCAGCCAGAGGTGGTGCGGAGGTTCACCTCGGGCACCGCGGTGTCCGATTCGGCGATCTGGAAGTAGTCGCGCTCGCGGAAGCCGAACATCCCCGCGATGAGGACGTTCGGGAAGGTCTGGATCGAGGTGTTGAACTCCCGCACCGTGCCGTTGTAGTGCTGACGGCTGAAGCCGATCTGGTTCTCCGTCGTGGTCAGCTCCTCCTGGAGCTGCATGACGTTCTCGTTCGCCTTGAGATCGGGATAGTTCTCGACCAGCGCGAACAGCTGGCGCAGGGCGCCGGTCAGGAAATTCTCCGCCTGCGCCGTCTGGCCGGCATTGGATGGTCCGGCCTGCTGGGCGGTGACGGCCTGGTTCCGAGCCTCGATGACGCGGGTCAGCGTCTCCTGCTCGAAGTCCATGTAGCCCTTCACCGCGTTGACGAGGTTCGGAATCAGGTCATGGCGGCGCTTCAGCTGAACGCTGATCTGGTTCCAGGCCTCGTCGACCATGTTGCGCAGGCGAACGAGCCCGTTGTACGTGAAGACCAGGAAAAGGACGATCAGTGCGATCGCCGCGATGACGATCCAGCCCCAGAGTGGCATCGGGTGATTCCTCGTGCTCGGGCGTTGGTTGGCAAATCGTAGCAGGCGCCTGTGATCACCGGTCGGGCGGGGGCAGCCTGCTGAGCTGGATGATCAGCTCGACGTCGACCGTATCGCCCAGCGCGAGGTCCTCGACCTTGCGAACCGCGTCCTTGAGCGGGACCAGGTAGCGGCCGTTCCTCGGAAACAGGGAGGTCGTCCACGCGGTCTCGCCGATGCGGACCGTCGCCGGAATCGCGCCCCACCCGTAGGTGACGAGGCTGGCCACGTCCTCGATCTCCCGGCTCTCGGTCTCCGGAACTTCGACGAAGTGGAATGGCGACGGGCCCCGCCAGGGGATGATCGGTCCGCGGAACTCGATCTCGATCCTCGGCAGGTCGGCGAAGAGCGGATCCAGGACGTCCTACCCTCCGTGGTTGCGATGCTCGTGTCGGATCGCAAGCAGGCCGGCGAGGTAGATGACGCCGAAGATCACCAGCAGCGGCAGGAGCATGAAGAGGACGAGGACGCCGACCTCGATACCGGCGCGTTGGACACCATCTCCATCTCGACCTCTCCGTGTACGAAGCTGCTCGCCAATCTTGTCGAGTGTGCTGTGGGCTGGCAAGGGCCCGAGCGGCCCTGTTTCGCACGCGGCGCCGGACTTGAAGGAGCAACGACAATGAGACCGTGCCGCTGATCCTCTATGTGGATCGCTCGATGATCCGTCCGGGCCAGGCCGTCGCCCTGGAGTCCGCGGCCCAGTCGCTGGCGCAGACCGTGCGTGCCGGGCCGTCGCGAGCACTCTGGTACGCGATCCACTTCAGCGAGGACCGGTCGACGATGACGGTCACGCACCTGCATGCCGACAGCGACTCGCTCGAGGACCTCATGGACCTGATCGCGCCGAAGCTCGTCCCGTTCCGTGCCCTGCTCGAGCTTGAAGCGATTGACGTCTACGGCGAGCCGGCGGCGTCCGTGATCGAAAAGCTAATGCAGAAGACCCGGCTGCTCGGCGGGACGGTTCGCGTGCACGGGCGCGTCGCGGACGTCGCCGCGATTGCGGGCGAAGCCGAGTGACCGGCGCATCGTGGTGGGCGGTGAGGGACTCGAACCCCCGACCCCCTCGGTGTAAACGAGGTGCTCTGACCAGCTGAGCTAACCGCCCCGAACGCGGAGGGTAGCACGGAGGGCGACTGGGACAGCCCACCGCACGAGGCCGCCGTCAAGTTGTGTCCGAGTGCCTGTGGCCATTCCAACCGCCCTCAGTCGGCGCATCCGCGTCGGTGCCGATGTCACCGCCCCTGCGTCGCGAGACGCTCGGCAAGGCGCGTCAGCCGCTCCGAGTACGCGGCATTCGCCCGTTCGCGCGCTACCTGGCTCGCGGCGAACGCGCCTGCCTGTGCCGTCAAGCGATCTGAGTACGCCGTGTCGGCGCGCTGGCGCGCGATTGCGACCTCGGCCTGCATCGCCGCGACCGCCTCGAGGCGCGTGGCCCATGCCCGGTCGGCGCGGCTCAGGACCCCGTGTTCCTGTCCCGCTGCACCAGGAATCGACGCGAGACCGATGGCGCCGAATCCGACGACGACCACCGCGGCGGCCGCGACGCTCGCGATGCCGCGCCACGCTCTCATGCCTCCCGGTGCGGCGGCCTCCTGAACTGCCATCTCGTGTCTCCTCTACGGGTGGGTCGTCTGCCCATCACCATTGGAGACAGCGTTGCAGCCGCCTGTGGCGAGCGATATCTCGGAGAACCGTGAAACCCGGCCCATGTCGACCGTGGCCGAACCCCGGTCAGCGATGGATCCGCCGCACCAGCTGCACGCGGGAGCGCACACCCAGCTTGAGGAAGGCGTGACGGAGAGTGGACTCGACCGTATTCACGGTGACGAAAAGCTCACGGGCGATCTCGCGGTTACTCAACCCATCCGCTGCAAGCTCCGCAACCCGGCGCTCCGTCGGGCTGAGCCCTTGCTCGGGGGATCGATAGCCCGTACGCGACAGCTCCTCACGCGCCTGCTGGGCCCACAGTCGCGCACCGAGCGTGTCGAACCCCGCGGCCGCCAGCTCGAGGTGCTCGCGGGCCAGCCGCTTCTTGCGGCGCCGGCGCTCGATGAGTCCGAGGACGAGATGCGTTCTCGCAACCTCGAAGGGTCGGCGCAGCTCCTCCATGCCGCCGAGCGCATCCAGGCCCATGTCGCGGGCTCGGTCGAGGTCTCCGCGCGCCGCGGCGAGAAGGGCCTGGGCGCGGCTGGCGGAGGCCAGAACCCACGACCGCCGCAGCCGCCGACCCACGGCCTCCAACGCCTCGAGCCGTCGCTCTGCCTCGTCCAGGCGCCCCGACCGAATGTCGACCTCGATGGCGAGCGGCTCGGTGCGACCGTAGCCGGGCTCCGCGATCCCCTGGGCAGAGACCAAGGTGGTGGCCTCGGCCAATGCGCCGGCCGCGGCGTCCAGGTCCCCCGCCGACAGCTCGGCAAGGCCGCGTGCCCCGAGGATCGGGATGGCCGTCCAGAGGGCGCCCGTGCTCTGAACGAGATCCATCGCCTCTTCGGCTTCTCGCCGAGCCGCCCCAAGGTCGCCGGAATGAGCATCGATGAGAAGCTGCACGGAGAGCACGGAGGTGCGCATGCCGGTCTGCAGCGCCCAATTGCGCGCTTCGCGCGCGTGGCGTCTGGCCTCCTCCCAGTTTCCCGCCAGGCATTCGATCTCGCTGAGGTACGCGAGGAGGGTGGCTGGCGCATTGGCATCTCCCGTCTCATCC
>DASTTX010000033.1:0-5866 GCA_035759945.1 Candidatus Limnocylindria bacterium
GTCGAGCACGCCGTCGCCAAAGCCGCCCATGGCGGCCGACTCCTCGGCGGTGACGACCAACCGCTTGCCCGCGGCGTGCTCGGCGATCAGCGCCTCGTCCATCGGCTTCGCCCACCTGGCGTTGACCACGGTCGCCTCGAGGCCATCTGCTGACGCGAGCTCATCGGCGACGGCCAGCAATCGCTGCACGATCGGCCCGAAGCCGACGAGCAGCAGGTCGTCGCCGGTGCGGAGCACTTCGCCGCGACCGATCTCAAGCGTCCGGCCCTGCCGGTCGGCCAGGTCTTCGCCGGCGTCGCGCGGGTAGAGCAGCGCGGCGGGCCCGGACTGGTCGAGGGCGGTGACGACGAGATCGCGCAGCTCCTGCTCGTCCTTGGGTGAGCCGATGATGAGATTCGGCAGCGATCGCATGGCCGGCAGCATGAACATGCCCTGGTGGCTCGTGCCGTCCTCGCCCACGAGGCCGGATCGGTCGAGCGCCAGCAGCACCGGCAGGTCGTTCTGGCAGACGTCGTGGACGAGCTGGTCGTAGGCCCGCTGGCTGAAGGTGGAGTACAACGCCACGACTGGCTTCATGCCGGCCAGCGCCATGCCGGCGGCGAGCGCGACGGAGTGCTGCTCGGCGATGCCGACGTCGTGGAAGCGCGCCGGAAACTGCTCGCAGAAGCGCTGGAGGCCGGTGCCGGTCGGCATGCCGGCGGTGATGGCGGTGATGCGCTCATCGGCCTCGGCCAGCCTGATGAGCTCCTCCACGAACGTCTGCGTGTACGTCTTCGGCTTGCGCCGCGCGCCGGTGTCCGGTGGCAGCGGCTCCTCGGTCGGGTCGATCAGGCAGAGGTCGATGGGCGGCAGCGAGGCGCCATGGAAGCTCATCGAGTCCTGCTCCGCGGGCGCGTAGCCGCGACCCTTGATCGTCTTCACGTGCACGAGCACCGGCGCCTGGATCTGGAACGCCTGCTCGAAGGCCTCCTCCAGCTCCGCGAGGTCATGGCCATCCAGGACGCCGATGTAGGTGATGCCGATGTCCTCGAAGAAGCCGACCTTGGCCCACGAGCGCTTGAAGCCCTCCTTGGCCCAGCTCAGCAGCTCGAACGCGGGCTTCCCGATGATCGGCACGCGAGGCAGCGCGCGAACGGTGGCCGACTTCGTCTCCTGGTAGGCGCGCGACAACCGCATCTTGTTCAGCCGCGTCGAGAGGCCGCCGACCGACGGGCTGATGCTCATCTCGTTGTCGTTGAGCACGATCAGCAGAGGATGGCGCTCGTGCCCCAGGTGGTTGAGCGCCTCCATGGTCAAACCCGAGCCGATGGCGGCATCGCCGACGCAGACGGCGATCCGCTGCCGCCGAGCCGGATCGGCCTTCGGCTTCAGGTCGCGAGCGGCCGCCAGCCCGACGCCGATGCTGACGCCGGTGCCGGCGTGGCCGCCGTCGAACACGTCGTGCTCGCTCTCGCTGCGGCGCGGGAAGCCGCCGACGCCACCGACCTGTCGCAGCGTGTCGAATCGGTCCCATCGGCCGGTGAGCAGCTTGTGGGCATAGGCCTGGTGCCCGGTGTCCCACACGATCCGGTCGCGTGGCGAGTCCATGACGCGGTGCAGCGCGATCGCGATTTCGACGGCCCCGAGCGAGCTGGCGAGGTGCCCGCCCGTCTTCTGGACGGTGCGGATCATCTTCTCGCGCAGCTCGGCGGCGAGAAGCTCGAGCTGTTCGCCATTCAGGGCGCGCAGCTGGGCCGGTTCGCGAATCGTGTCGAGCAGAGTCAAGGAATCGGTGCCCTCATGGAGTCCCGGAAGTATAGGTCGGGCAGGCGGAACCCTTCAGACGAGCGGCTTCTCGAAAACGTGACTCGTCTTCACGGTGTGATAGCCGTGACGCTCGTAGAACCGATGCGCTCGCTCCCGCGTGATGCGGGAGCGCACGACCATCGTTGACGCGCCATGACGGCGCGCCCAGCCCTCCGCGGCATCGAGGAGCGCCTCGCCGATGCCGCGCGCGCGATGGGCGTCGTCGACGACCAGCCCACCGATGAGCGCGAGGTCGCTTGCCTCCAGCGAGGCGAAGCGAGAGACGTGGATCCAGCCGATCGGCTGGTCGCCCTCGTCGACGGCGACGAGCACCTCGTCCTCGGGACGCCCGCGCAGGTACGCGAAACGGCCGCCGATGTCCTCGGGCGTCGACGGGTAGCCGAGCTGCCCGGTGAGCTCGGCGACGCAAGCGGTGTCGTCATCGCGCATCGGTCGGATGGTGGGCGGCATCTGCGCCCATTGTGCCCAAGGGCGGCGGCCAGAACCGCCCGATCTCAGCCCTGGGGCTCGGCCCCCGTGACACCGCGCCGTCCGAGCTCGGTGATCGTCAGCTCGGCCTCGCGCAGTCGGGTCTCGCAGGCCGCATGCAGACGGAGGCCGCGCTTGTAGAGCTCGATGCTCTCCTCCAGGCCCACGTTTCCCGCCTCCAGGCGTTGCACCGTCTGCTGAAGCGCGACCACCAGCTCGTCGAAGGGGTGCTTGGCGAGCTCCTCGTCGGTGAGGACCGCCATGGTCGCGTCGTCGATCACGAGAGCAGCTCCTCGGTGCCGTCGGCGCGGGTGCGCTCGACGCGGGTGTCCACCCTACCGCGCGCCACGATCACCTGGAGCGAATCTCCGGCGCTGACCGCCGTGGCCTCGCGCAGGATGCCGCCGTCCGCGGTGCGCGCCACGGCATAGCCGCGCTCGAGGGTCGCCGACGGCGACAGCGCGCGCAATGCGTCGTGCGCCGAGCGCAGCGACATGCGGCGCCGCTCCAGGCGGTCGTCGAGGGCGCGCGCGCCGCGATCCACCAGGTCGGCGGCTCGCTGTCGAGCGCTCGCGATGTCCGGTGCCAGCCGCGCCAGTGCGCGGGACTCCCCGTCCAGGTGACGGCGTCGTTCCTCGGCCCGGCCGAGCAGGGCGGACGCCGCCCGGTCGCGCAGGCGATTGAGGATGGTCGGAAGCTGCGTCCCGTCGGGTGTGGCGAGCTCGGCGGCGGCGCTCGGGGTCGGGGCGCGCAGGTCAGCCGCGAAATCGGCCAGCGTCACGTCCGACTCATGCCCGACGCCAACGATGACCGGGACCGGTGCATCGGCGACCGCGCGCACCACGCGCTCGTCGTTGAAGCTCCACAGGTCCTCGAGCGAGCCGCCCCCGCGGGCCAGGATGACGGTGTCGATCCCGCGCTGCGCGTACAGCCGCTGAAGCGCGCGGACGATGGCGGGCGCCGCGGTCGCGCCCTGGACCACGCTCGGGCTGAGCACCAGCTCGATGAGGGGATAGCGGCGGCGCAGGACGTTGTTGATGTCGCGCCAGACGGCGCCGACCGGGGATGTCACGACGCCGATGCGTCGTGGCCAGCGCGGAATCGGCCGCTTGCGTCCGTCGTCGAACAAGCCGGCCGCGGCCAGCTTGCGACGCAGCGCCTCGTACTGGGCATGCAGGTCGCCGGCGCCTGCCGGCGTGATCGACTCGACGTAGAGCTGGTAGACGCCCTGTGGCTCGTAGGCGCGAACGCGGCCGTGGATGATCACGTTCATGCCGTGCTCGGGGCGGACCATCGCCCGGGCCAGCTCCTCGCGGAAGAGCGCCGCGCGCACCTGGCTGTTGGCGTCCTTGAGCGTGAAGAAGCAGTGTCCGGACGCCGGGAAGGAGGGCTGGCTGACCTCGCCCTCGACCCATACGTCGGCGAGGGTCGCATCGGCGTCGAGGAGGGACCGGACTCGCCGATTCAGGTCGGTGACGCGCAGGATGCGCGGCGCGGGACGCATCGGCTGCTGGGGCTCGGGCAGCGGGGCGTCCCAGAGGCTCGGCTGCTCAGCCATGAGCGGTGCTGCCGCGGTGTTCGTGCATCGGGTGCAACGCGTGGGCGCTACTGGACCCGGGTGACGTATTCGCCGGTGCGCGTATCGACCCGGAGCAGGTCGCCCTCGTTGACGAACAGCGGCACCTGTACCACCAGTCCCGTCTCCAGGGTGGCAGGCTTCTTCGCACCGGTGGCGGTGTCCCCGGCGAAGCCCGGGTCGGTCTGGGTGACGACCAGGTCCACCGTGACCGGCAGCTCGAGCCCGAGCACCTCGCCATCGTGCGAGCTGTACTGGACCTCGGTGTTCTCCTTGAGATACGGCGCGTCGTCACCCAGGGTGCGCGCCGGCAGAGCGAACTGCTCGTAGGTCTCCGAATCCATGAAGTGGTACGCGTCGCCATCGGAGTAGAGGTACTGGGCGTCGCGAGTCTCGACCCGCGCCCGCGGCCATCGCGTTCCGGCCTGGAAGGTGCGCTCGACGATGTCGCCCTTGCGCACGTTCTGCATCTTCATGCGGACCTGCGCCGATCCTCGCGCCATCTTGATGTGGCTCCAGTCGAGGACCTTCATGAGCTGTCCGTCGAGCTCGATGATGACGCCCTTCTTGACGTCGCCCGTGCTGATCAAATGGGGATGCTCCTGCTCCTGGACCGATGCCTATGCGCGGCCAAGGATAGCGCCGATGGTCATCGGCTCTCGGCGCTGCGGGCGGCAAGCACCAGATTCACATCGTGGGCTGCATGCGGCGGCATTTCGGGCGCATGTCGGGGCCGGGACCACCAGTCTGCCTGACGGGGTCCTCAGCCGATGACCTGCGCCTCGCGCGGTGACTTCGTGAGCAGCCGCGGGCCGGACTCCTCCAGCACGACGATGTCCTCGATCCGGATGCCCGTCTCGCCCGGAAGATAGATGCCCGGCTCGACGCTGAAGACCATCCCCGCTTCGAGCGTGTAGGGACGCGACTGGCGGAGGCTCGGCGCCTCGTGGGTCTCCAGCCCGATGCCGTGGCCCAGCCCGTGGCCGTACGGCTCGAAGCCGGCATCGGCGATGAGGTCCCGCGCGACCGCGTCGACCTCCTGCCCGTTGACACCGACGCTGAGCGCATCGAACGCCGCTTGCTGTGCCTCGCGAACCGCGTCGTGGGCAAGGCGGATGCGCTCCGGCACCTCCCCGACGAACAGGGTGCGCGTCATGTCGGACCGATACCCGTCGATCGCACACCCGAAGTCGATGAGCAGCACGTTGCCGAACTCGATCCGAGCCTCGGAAGGCACCCCATGCGGCATCGACGCCCGCGCGCCGGCAAGCACGATCGAGCCGAACGCCTGCCCCTCGGCGCCGTGGGTGCGGAAATACGCCTCGAGTTCCCAGGCCACCTCGAGCTCCGTCATGCCGGGCTTGATCCATTCGACCAGGTGCGACAGGCACGCATCGGTCAATGCGCATGCCCGACCGATGGCGTCGACCTCATCCGGCGCCTTGCGCAGGCGCAACGGTGCGATCTCTTCGTCCATGGCGTGCAGCTCGACCCCCGGTGCGGCCTCGGCCAGGCCCGACCATTCGGCGTGGGTGACGATCTGGGCTTCCATGCCGAGCGCGACGACGTCGTGGTCGGACAGGATCGGCGGGAGGTCCTGGGCCATCCCGCCCGTCGTCAGGATGACCTCCCAGTCGGGCGCCTCGATCGCCGCCTGCTCCGTGTAGCGGGAGTCGGCCAGGATGCGCGTGGCGTCGCGGGTCACGAACAGTGTGCCCGGCCAGCTCGATTCCTCGTCGTCCATGGCGCGGAAGCCGCTGAAGTAGCGCTTGTTCGCCGCCCGCGAGACGAGCATGGCGTCGAGGCCGTGCGTGTCCAGCAGCGCGCGAAGGGCCGCCAGACGCGGAGCCCGATCGAAATCGGTCACTGGCCGGCACACTCCGCATTCGCCTGAGCGATGTTCGCGTTGTGCTGGTCGAGCGTGCTGGAGAAGTAGTGGGATCCGTCTCGCGTGCCGCCAGGACAGCCGGCCACGAAGAACAGCAGGCCCTGGTCGGTTGGCGCGCTGGCAACCGC
>DASTTX010000034.1:0-5108 GCA_035759945.1 Candidatus Limnocylindria bacterium
CCGAGGCGCTCAGCGGCGAGGTTGGCGAGCACCTCGTTCATGTTCATGTTGCTGCTGGTGCCCGACCCGGTCTGGAAGACGTCGATCGGGAACTCGCGATCGTGATCGCCGCGGGCGACCTCGTCGGCAGCCGCGATGATCGCCTGCGCCAGGTCCGGCTCGATCATGTCGAGCTCCCGCTTGACCGATGCGACCGCCGCCTTGATTCGGGCGAGTGCCTCGATCTGAGCACGCTCGAGCCGCAGACCCGAGATCGGGAAGTTCTCGACCGCCCGTTGCGTCTGCGCTCCCCAGCGAGCCGATGCCGGCACGCGCACCTCGCCCATCGAATCGTGCTCGATGCGCTCGCCACTCATCGGCTGAAGTCGTCGGTGCCCAGCTCGGTGAAGCGGATGATCGGCGGGATGAGGTACGGCAGCTGGCCGGCCTCGAGGTCGTCCAGGAGCCGCCGTGCTTCACCGATCAGCTCGTTGACGAAGACGCCGTTGTACGCCGGCTGATAGGGCCGGAGCTTTGCCAACCCCTCCGAGAGTTTGTTGCGAGCACCACGCACGTTGCGCCGCTGGAGGTGGATCAGCCCTGCCGCCACCTGGATGAGGCCCTGGTAGAAGTCACGCTCGTCATCGGGGGCCGCGCGCCACAGGGTCTCCCACGCCTCGTGAGCATGCCAGTAGCGAACGCCGTTGAAGAGGGCCACCCCCCGCCGGAAGAGGCGATCAGCCTCTATCGGGTCGAGGGGTGGGGTGCGTCCGGCGGGCAGCTCGCCGGTCGCGGTCGGATCGGTCGCTGCGGATGGCTCCGTCACGGGCCGATCCTAGCAGGCCGATGCCGTAGACGGGCTTCACGCCACGGAGTTCGCCCTCCGTTCGAGATCGGGCTCGCGCGGGAGGACGCGAGCGATGGCGTCCCTGAATCGGAGCCCCGACGAGTGCCGGCACAGCCAGCGAAGGTAGTCCGGATCGTGTCGAGCCAGGTCGGCGATGTTCCAGCCGGCATAGCGCCCGAAGTCCAGCACCACGTCGTTGGCGACCATGCTCTTCCGCGGCACCCAGGCGTCCACGCGCTTCTGGCCATCGACGATCGGCACCGGCTGCGACCGGTTCAGCGTGCGGCGCACGTCGTAGGCGCGGCGCCGATCCGCATCGCGCAGGATGGCGTACGCGGCGTTGATCTGCGACATGCGGTCAGGGTCCGGGGAGTCGCCATCGGGATGGAAGCGCCGCGCCAGGGCGCGATAGGCAGCCTGGATGACGCACTCGTCGGCAGCCGGATCGACCTGGAGCACCCTGTAGGCGTCCGTCGCGAGATCCATCCCATCCCTCCGTGGCACGAGGGCTCGCGGCGCTCGGGTGCGCGGCGAGCCGCATCGGTATGGTTTGGAGCGGTAGAGTACGGACGCCGTCCCGGAGAAGCACTGGGGTGCCCACCCAAATCTTTGGCGGCTCGCATGACGGGGGAGTCGTGACAGCAAACGCGCGCATCGCGGTCGGCCCGACAGCCGATGTGCCACCGCTGCTCGAGCGCGAGTCGGAGCTGCTTGCCATCGGCGAGCGCCTGACGGCCCTTCGCGACGGGGTCGGGTCGGTCCTCCTGATCGAAGGCGAGGCCGGCATCGGCAAGTCGTCACTGCTGCGGCAGGCCATGCGCGCGGCGCGGCATGCTCGCCTCGATGTCCTCGTCGCACGCGGGGGCGAGCTCGAGCGCAACTATCCCTTCGGACTCGTCCTCGACCTGTTCGGATCCATCCTGCGAGACGAGCGCGATCGCGGCGAGCTGCTGCGCGGACCAGCCGACCTGGCGCGGCCGCTGTTCGAGACGGCGCGCGCCTCGCATGACGACCCTGCATCCGACCCCTTCCCGACGCTGCATGGGCTGTTCTGGCTGACGGTGAACGCCGCCGAGCGCGGCCCGCTCGTGCTCATCGTCGACGACGCGCACTGGGCGGACGACGCATCCCTCGCCTATCTCCACTACCTCGCGCAGCGAATCGATCAGCTGGCCGTGGTGCTCGTCGTCGCATTCCGTTCCGGCGAGGCTGCGGCGAGCGAGGGGCAGCCGCTCATGAGCTCCGAGGCGCAGCGTCTCCGCCCGGCACCGCTGTCGGTCGATGCGATCGCCGAGCTGGCTGCCGTCCACGGCGCGGGCGACAGGGCCGATGTCGCGCAGCGTACCTGGGAGGCAACGCGCGGCAATCCCTTCTTCGCAACGGAGCTGCTCCGAGACGATGCCGCCCTCGTCACGACCGGGCCGGCGCAGCCCGCCGCGATTCCGGATGCCGTCAGTCGTGCCATCGTCTCGAGGCTCGGTCGGCTCGGCTCCACGGCTCGCCGGATCGCCGAGGCGGGAGCGGTGCTCGAGGAGCACGCCACGCTCGACCAGGTCTCGGAGCTGGCGGAGGTCGATGCCGTCGAGGCGGCCGAGGCGGTGCGCGCGCTCGTCAAGGCCGACATCCTCGATGGCGAGCAACGCCTCGCTTTCGTGCATCCCATCGTCCGCGAGGCCGTGTACGCGGCCATGCCCGGAGCGCTCCGTGCGCGGCTCCACCGTCGAGCGGCGAAGCTCCTTCAGCAGGCCTCGGCGCCGGTCGAGGCCCAGGCGATCCACCTGCTGGCCAGCGAGCCGACTGCCGATCCCGACGTCGTCCAGGCGTTGTGCCGGGCGGCGGGCGCGGCACGCGCGGGCGGCGCGATCGAGCTCGCGGTGACGTACCTGCGTCGAGCGCTGCGCGAGCCCCCCGGCAACGAGGCGACCCGGGCATCGGTGCTGCTCGATCTTGCGCGGGCCGACGCCGCGCTCGGCAGCGAGCTGACGGACGCTCGGTACCGGGAGGCGCTCGAGCTCATCGCCGATCCGACCGATCGTGCCCAGGCGCTGCTCGAGCTGGGACACGCCCTCGTCAATGCCGCGCGATGGGATGACGCCGTCGACGCGTTCGCTCGCGGCATGACCGAGCTCGGCGACCGCGACGACTCGTTGCGCGGCAGGCTGGAGGCGGGCTTCGTGTCAGCCGCGTTCGTCAGCGTCACGCATCGCGCGGAAGCCGAGCGCCTGGTCGAGCACGTGGTGAGCACCGACCTGGTCAACCAGGGACATCGCGAGCTCGCGGCATGGGTGGCGTTCCAGCGGACCGCCGCGGTGAACGGGACAGCCGATGAGGCCGCGGAGCTCGTCGAGCGGACCATCGCGGCGCCCATTGACGAGCTCGTCACGTCCGGCCAGGTCGTCGAGGTGGCTGCCGGTGCGCTGCTCGCCACCGATCGGCTCGAGCGCGAGATTGACTTCCTGAGCCACGCGATCGAGGCCGTCGAGCGCGCCGGGTCGCAGGCGAAGTTCGGCACGTATTCGTACTGCCGCGCATGGCCGCTGTATTACATGGGCCGGCTCGACGAGTCGATCGCCGACGCGCAGGCTGCGCTCAGCGCGCACGAGCTCGGCTGGGAGACTTTCTACCCTGCCACGTGCTCGATCCTGGCATGGGCTCATCTCGAGCGCGGCGAGATCGAGGCCGCTGAGCGCGTCATCGACATCGACCACGATCGCTGGAGCGCCCGCCTCGATTACAGGCTGCTCGTCCCGATCACGCGCGGCAGGATCGCGCTGGAGCGAGGCCGCTACGACGATGCGGTCGGCGAGTTCGAGCTTGCGCGCGAGGGCGGCATCATCACCGGGCTTCAGACACCCGTGCCGCCGGACTGGCGCACGTGGCTGGCCATCACCCTGACCCGGCTCGGCCGTCGGGACGACGCGCGCCGCGTGGCGACCGAGGGCCTCGAGCTGGCGGAGCGTTGGGGAGCGCGCTGGCCGATTGGCGTTGCGCTGCGTGCTGCCGGCCTTGCCACGGACGGCGCCGAGGGGATCGAGCTGCTTCGCCGATCGGTAGCAGCACTCGAGGCGAGCCCCGCACGACTGGAGCTCGCGCGCTCACTGATGGTGCTCGGTGAGCTGCTGCGTCGGGCGGGCGCGAGCGTCGAGGCGCGCGAGAAGCTCGCCGCCTCCCTCGACCTGGCGCACCGGCTCGGGGCGCACGGGCTCGCCGAGCGCGCGCGTGGAGAGCTCGTCGCTGCCGGTGTGCGTCCACGCCGGCATGCGCTGACCGGCGTCGAGTCACTGACGCCATCCGAGCTGCGCGTCGCCCGCCTGGCGGCTGCCGGCAGGACGAATCGCGAGGTGGCCCAGGCGCTCTTCGTGACGCCCAAGGCGATCGAGTACCACCTCGCCAACGCGTACCGCAAGCTCGGCATCCGCGGCCGGCCGGAGCTTGCGCGCGCGCTGGAGACGGCCGAGGTCGTATCGGTCTAGCCTCGTGGTATGCAGCAGCCCGAGCCACGCTGGTGGCAGACCGGCGTCGTGTACGAGATCTATCCCCGATCGTTCGCGGACGGGAACGGCGACGGCACCGGTGACCTGGCCGGCATCACGGGCCGGCTCGACTACCTCGAGTGGCTCGGCGTCGACGCCATCTGGATCGCGCCCTTCTACCCGTCGCCGATGGCCGACTTCGGCTACGACGTGGCGGACTACACCGATGTCGATCCGCTCTTCGGCTCCGTCGACGACTTCGACCACCTCGTGGCCGAGGCACATCAACGCGGCATCCGGGTGGTCGTCGACTACGTTCCCAATCACACCAGTGACCGCCACCCGTGGTTCATCGAGTCGCGTTCCTCGCGCACCAGCCCCAAGCGCGACTGGTACACGTGGCGCGATCCCGGCCCCAACGGCGAGCTGCCGAACAACTGGATCAGCATGTTCGCGGGCCCGGCCTGGGAGTGGGACGAGGCGACCGCGCAGTACTACCTGCACATGTTCCTCAAGGAGCAGCCCGACCTGAACTGGCGCAACCCGCAGGTGCGCGCGGCGATGTTCGACGTGGCGCGCTTCTGGCTCGACCGCGGCGTCGACGGCTTCCGAATCGACGTGGCGCCGATGGTCATGAAGGACCCCGAGCTGAGGGACAACCCGCCCAACCCGAGCCCGCCGCCGGGCCACCACATGGGCTCGTGGACAAGGCAGCTGCATGAGAACGATCACGCCCATCCCGACATGCATGAGCTGTATCGGTCGTTCCGAAGGCTGCTCGAGTCCTATCCGGGCGATCGCGTGAGCAT
>DASTTX010000035.1:0-2192 GCA_035759945.1 Candidatus Limnocylindria bacterium
ATGACCAGGCATCGCGGACGTGGTCGAGCGAGGGGTCGTACGAGCAGGCCATGGTGCGGATGTCGCCGGCCAGGGCGTTGAGGTAGTAGGCGTCGTCGCCGTGGGTGGCGACGAACGGGTGATACCCGTCGCGGACGATCACCGTCTCGCCGTCGCGGACCGCCCACAGCCCCTCGAAGGAGCCACCGTACAGGCGCTGCACGCCCCACGCGTCCGGACGCCGGAAGCGGTACGAGTACACCTCCTCCAACACCGCCTCGCGCGGCATGTCATCGGTGTCGTGCTTGTGCGGCGGCCAGCTCGACCAGTTGCCGGACGGGGTGTAGACCTCCACCACCTCGAGGCGATCGGCCGGAAAGTCGGGCGTGATGATGTGCGTGATCTGGCGCGTCGCATTGCCGGCGCCTCGGACCTCCACCGCCACCTCGGTTGGAAGAATCGCGACCGGCCCATTGATGGTCGGCGCGGCCGATGGCGCGGTGGCCACCGCAACGGTGGCGCCACCGGTGATGACGGCGGAGGCGCCGGACGGCAGGTAGGCCGCCGATGGCAGCCCGTCCCAGACTGACGCTCGTCCCGGCAGCTCCAGCTCGCCCACGCGGAAGGGGCCGCCCGCCAGGCCGACCACAGCGGTCTCGATGCCGGGGCCGCCGACCTCCATCGGCGCAGTCAGGGTGTGCACGGCAAAGGACAGGTAGCGCCAGCCGGCAACCTCCGGGGTAACCGGCTCCCCGGGCGCCAGGCGGGTCATGCCAGGAGCGCCTCGCCGACCAGGTGCAGCAGCTCGTGATAGGAGCCGATGAACGTGCGCAGCGTCTTGACCGATGGCCCCCAGGAATCGAAGTCCGCGACGGCCAGACCATCGGGCTCGTAGGCGGCCACGAAGTCGGGCAACGAGCGAAGCTCGGCCAGGTAGTCGGGATCGACCGGGTCCTTGATGCGGCGTCGAACCTCGACCGAGGAGGCATTGAAGCGGCGCTGCCAGGCCGATGGCATGGTGATGATCACGTCGCCGCCGATGAGCTCCGACCAGTGCAGGTGATGCCGGATGGCGGCGCCGAGCAGCCGGGCGTGGAAGCCGCGCGATGCCCACTCCGCGTAGGCGCGCTTGAAGACGGCGACGCCGGCCCACGGCAGGGCCGAGGGGTGGACCACCAGCCCGTCACGCTCGACGACCTCGCGCAGCCAGTCCTCGAGGCGGCCCATCATGATCGTGATCACCGGGCCCATGTGGTCGGTGTCCTTGCCCTCCGCCGAACGGCGCTGCATGCCGCGCTGGACGGCCTCGGCGGCGGCGAGCGCCTGGGCCACGCTGAACGAGACGGTGGCGTTGACGCTGATGCCCTGGTACGACGCCTCCTCCATCGCCTCGATCCCGGCGGCCGTGGCCGGGAACTTGACGATGATGTTCGGCGCCAGGCCGGTGAAGGCGAAGGCCTGGGTCACCATGGCGGGCGCATCGCGGAAGAGGGTCGGATCGGTCTGGATCGAGAGGCGTCCGGCGCGGCCTGCCGAAGCCTCGAAGGCCGGCATCAAGAGCGGGGCGGCCCGAACGCTCATCTCAGCCACGATGCCCCACAGCAGCTCGCGCTCCGACAGCGCCGACTGCTCGGCGGCGAGAGCCCGGACGCGCGCGGACCAATGCGCCGGGTCCTTCTTCCAGTTGTCGACCACGATCGTCGGGTTGGCGGTCGCGCCCACCGCGCCGAACGAGACGGCGTACTCGAGCTCGGCGACGTTACAGCTGTCGTTCCAGATGTCGGTGGCCGTTTCGGCGATCGTTCGGCCGAGCGGCGTATCGGTCTGGGTGAGCATTGACACGGGACCGGCCCTTACGATGTAATCGTTTACATGGTAGCCCAGCGCCTCACCGGCGCCGAGATCATCGTCGAGTATCTCGTCAAGCGCGGCGTTCGGCTCGCCGCCGGCATCCCCGGCCACGGCTCCTGGACCCTGACCGATGCGCTGGTCGATCGATCCGATGCGATCCGCACCGTTCAGGTCATGCACGAGCAATCGGCGGTCCACCTTGCCGATGGCTTCTATCGGGCCTCCGGTGAGCCGATGCTTGCCTTCACCTCCATCGGCCCCGGCGCGACGAACACCGTGATCGGCATGGCGACCGCGTATGTCGACTCGACGGCGGTGGCCCTGTTCACCGGCTCGCCGCACACGTACATGCGCGGGCATGG
>DASTTX010000036.1:0-7336 GCA_035759945.1 Candidatus Limnocylindria bacterium
TCGCGGGTGCCTGCCTCGAACGGCAGCACGCCGGCCAGGATCTTCAGCAGGGTGGACTTTCCGGCACCGTTCGGGCCGATGAGCGCCACGCGCTGGCCGCGCTCCAGCTGGAGGTCGAGGTCGCCGTCGTAGACGACGTTGTCGCCGTAGCTCTTGGCGATGTCGTTGAGGCTGATGACGACGCGGCCCGAGCGCGGCGGCTGCGGGAATCGGAACTTCACCGACCTGACCCGGGTGTCGCGAACCTCGATGCGCTCCATTCGGTCGAGCTGCTTGATCCGGCTCTGCACCTGGCGCGCCTTCGTCTTCTTGTACCGAAAGCGCTCGATGAAGCGCTCCAGCTGCGCGACCTTGCGGCCCTGCACGCGCGCCTGGCGCTGCAGATACGCGATCCGCTCCTCGCGCTGGTCGACGAAATCGGCGTAGTCACCGACGTACTCGGTCGCCTGGCCGTCGTGCAGCTCGACGATGCGGTTGGCCACGTCGTTGACAAAGTCGCGATCGTGGCTGACGAGCACGATCGCCCCGGCGTACTGGGCCAGGAAGCCCTGAAGCCACTCCACGCTCGCGAGGTCCAGGTGGTTCGTCGGCTCGTCGAGGAGCAGCACGTCGGGGTTCTGGAGCAGCAGCCTGGCGAGCGCCACGCGCATCATCCAGCCGCCGCTGAACTCGCCGATGTCGCGGGTGACGTCGGCGTCGGCGAAGCCGAGGCCGGCGAGGATGCGTCGGGCCTCCGACTCAAGCCCGTAGCCGCCCAATGCCTCGAACCGATGCTGCAGTCGGCCGTACTCCTCCATCAGCTCGGCCAGCTCATCGTCGTCAGATGCATCCTCGAGCTCGGACTCGATGTGGTGCATGCGGCGCTCGATGCCGCTCACTTCGCCCGCCCCGGCCAGCACCTCTGCCAGCGCCGTTCGGCCACGGCTCTGTGCAACCTCCTGGCGCAGGTAGCCGATGACGGTGTCCCTGGCGCGGGTGATCGTTCCGGCGTCGGGCTGCTGGTCCCCGGTGATGAGCTCGAGCAGGGTCGTCTTGCCGGCCCCGTTGGGGCCGATGACGGCGATGCGGCGGCCGGCGCTGATCAGCAGGCCGACGTCGCTGAAGAGATGCTGCGCGCCGTGGCTCTTGGACACGCCGCTGATCGTCACGAGGCTCATGGGGGCAAAAGCATGGTAGCGCGAGCCGCCTTCGGTCCTCAGTCCGCGATCAGGCGGGCCCCTGCGGTATCGAACCGCAACCGAGTCGCCATGCCCGCGACGCCGGAGGCGTTCCAGGCCTTCTCCACGGCGTGGGCCACCGGCGCCGAGTCGCAGATGGCCAGGACCGTGGGGCCCGCCCCGGACAGGCAGGCGCCCGCTGCGCCTCGATCGTAGGCAAGCTCGATCAGCTGGCGGCTGCCGGCGAGCAGCGGAAGGCGGAACGGCTGGTGCAGCTCATCGGTCATGGCGGCCCGGAGCAGGCCGGCGTCGGAGGTCATGATCGCGGTTGCCAGCAGGGCGCTGCGGCCGGCCTGGCGTGCCGCCGCGGCATGGCTGATCGCTGCCGGCAGCGCCTCGCGCATCTCATGCGTCCGGCTCTCGCGCTGCGCGATGAAGGCGATCGGGATCCACGCCTCGGGAACGCGGAATCGGCGCAGCAGGATCCGCTCGTCGGTCTCGGCCAGCGCGATGGTGAAGCCGCCGTACAGCGCCGCTGCGACGTTGTCCGGATGACCCTCCAGGCGCGCCGCCAGCGCGAGAAGCTCATCGGCCTCGACCGTCCGCCGTCCGACCGCCGCGCCGAGAACGACTCCGGCCACGATCGCCGCCGCGCTCGAGCCGAGGCCGCGGGCAGCGGGGATCATGCTCGATACCTCCAGCCGCCACGACGCGGCCCCGGGCGCGGCCGACACCCGCAGGCCCTCCCGGAAGGCCCGGATGAGGAGGTTCTCGTCGGCGGGTTCGCCGGCTCGGGGAGCACCCTCGCCGCGCGCGTTGAGGACGATGCCGGCCTCGTCCCCGTGCCAGAGCTCGGCACGCAGCTTCAGCGAGAGCGCCGCGGCGAACGAGTCGAACCCGCTGCCGAGGTTGGCGGTCGAGGCGGGAACGTCGACGCTGGCGATGGGCGGCATGAGGGCCGAGTATAGGAGCGCTCCTACGTCATCCGGCCGCAGGGGCGCTCGGCCAACGTCCGAGCATCGAGCACGACGTCCCACCCTGTGAGCGGCGCCACGCGAGGGCGACACTTCGGGCATGCCAGCGACCGCCCAGGCCCCTCAGGCCACAGCCCACCAGCCCGCGCCGCGTCGTCCGTCGGTGGAAGCGGCGCTGCGCGACGATCCCGTCGTGTGGCTCAGCTCCGTGCAGCGAGACGGTCGCCCGCACGTGGTTCCGGTCTGGTTCCATTGGGACGGCGAGCGGATCGTGGCCTTCAGCAAGCCGAACGCCCGCAAGGTCGACAACCTTCGCGACCAGCCGAGCGTGATGCTCGCGGTCGGCACGCCCGGGCCGGACTTCCAGGTCGAGCTGATCGAGGCGACCGCGGAGATCCCCGAAGCGGATGCGGCCGAGGTCATGCCCGAAGGCTTCAGCGCGAAGTACCGCGACCTGCTGCGTCGCGCGAACCTGACCGTGCAGCGCTTCGCCGAGGTGTACTCACAGCCGATCGTGCTGCGCCCGACGCGGTTCCTCGGCTACGGCGGTCGCGGCTGGGACGCCGCGGGCTCGCTGGCGACCTGAGCGAAGCGCCCGCCGCTCAGCTGCCGAGCCGAACCTCCTCGACCGCGGTGATGAGGTCGTCGAAGCCGAAGGGCTTCGCGACGAAGGCCGATGCCGCGATCTCGCCGGCCCAATGGGCAGCGTCACGCGCGGCGGTCATCACCACGATCGGCATGTGATGCCCGCGCCGTCGCAGCTCGGCCGCGAATCCCCAGCCGTCGAGCACGGGCATGCGCATGTCGAGCAGGATGACATCGGGCGCTCGCTCTTCGACGCGGTGCAGGGCATCGGCTCCGTTCGCCGCCTCGGTGACCGCGTAGCCCTCGATCTCGAGCATCGCCGAGACCGTGGCCCGGATGTCGGGCTCGTCGTCGACGACCAGGACGTGGACGTCAGGCATCGGCGGCAGCCTCGCTTCCTGCCGGGCTGATCGGCCACGAGGCCGCTGCCGGTTCGGCGACGGCCTCGAGGACCGGCCGCGCCGGGAGCGTCACCACGAAGGTCGTCCCTCCGCCGGCGGTGGGTTGCGCCCAGATGCGTCCGCCATGGCCCTCGACGATGCGGCGACAGATATAGAGGCCGAGGCCCATCCCGGTATCGGTGACGTTCTCGACGTTCGACCCTCGGTAGAAGCGCTCGAAGATGCGTTCCCGCTCCGCCTCCGGAACGCCGACCCCCTTGTCCATCACGGCGATGCGCGCCTGGTCGCCCTCCCAGTCGACGCTGATCTCCGGCAGCTGGCCGCTGGTGGTGTACTTGATGGCGTTCTCGATCAGGTTGTCGAGCACCTGCTCGATCCGCATGCGATCCATCGTCGCCACCAGCGGAGCCGCCGGAGGAACGGCGCGCAGGTCGAGCCCGTGCTCTCCGAAGCGCTCCTGGACGGCGGACACGACCTCCCACAGGTTGTGTTCGGCGAGCTCCATCGGCGCAGCACCCTTCTCGAGGCGCTGGACGTCGAGCAGCTGGCTCACCAGGTCGCGCAGCCGGCGCGCCTCCCTCGCGATACGGGCGATGCCGGCCGCGTCGACCGGCGCCGTGGGGTTGCGCGCAGCCCGCCGTTCGAGCAGCTCGGCCTGGCCGAGCACCACCGTCAGCGGCGTGCGCAGGTCGTGCGCCGCGGCGGAGAGGAACTCCTCCTTGAGGCGGGCCGCTTCTTCGCGCGACTGGAGGCTCGCCTCCTCGGCGTTCAGCGCTCGCGCCTCGAGCAGCACGCCGGTCTGATCGGCGATCAGGTCGAGCAGCCACATGTCGTCCTCGATGAAGATCGGCGCCCGGCTGGCGAACACGGTCAGGACGCCGATGTGCCGATCCTCCAGCGTGATCGGCGCCGCAATGACGGTGTGGGCTGCGACCTCCTGGTACGTCGACGCATTCTCGGGGTCCTCGCCCGGGGCGTCGTGCGTCACGATGCGGCGCTGCTGCGTGAACGCGCGACCTCCGATGAACGCGTCGTACGGCGACTCCAGCCATTCGCCCGTTCTGCGGGCATAGCGCAGGACTCGGCGATTCGGATCGGCGACGCCGATGGCTGCGCCCGTCGCTCCGAAGGTATCGGCGACGGCCGACTGTAGATCCATGATCGCCTTGCGCTCATCGGTCAGCGATGCGAGGTGGATGGAGCGCTGAAGGAACTCGCGGAGGTCCGGCTCACGCCATGCGCGGCGGATCCAGCCCGGTGGCGCGAAGCCGAGGAAGAACGCGATGGCCGATGCGAGGGCCAGCAGCTGGCCGATGACCGAGGTCACCTCGCTCTCCACCAGCGCGCCGACCAGCACGAGGACGATCCCGGCGATGAAGGTCACGGAGCCGATGGCCACCGCCGCCATGCGCCGCCGCGTGATTCCGCGCGATCGGGCCGCGGCCCTGGCAAATGAGCCCGCCGCGTAGCCGCCGACGAGCAGGAACCAAGCGATCAGGATGAGCTCGATGGCCCGGGGGGATGATTGGTAGGCGACGACCGAGATGGCCGATACGCCGACGAAGACGGCCACGCCAAGCCACGGAATCCAGCGGGCGGTGCCGCTGAAGTCGTCGACCAGCCGGATCATGGCCAGCGGGGCCATGTTGATGAAAACGATGGTGAGTCCGGTGGCCAACGCCTCGTCCAGGCCGAGCCACCCGGCGATGCGGCTCACCAGCACCACCGCCGCGATCGAGCCGAAGAGCAGCAGCGTGTCGAGGCTCGAGCGAGACGGCCGCCGAAGGAGCTGCCAGAGGGTGGCGAGAAACAGCCCTACGAAGAGCGCCTGGGTAACGAGGCTGATGAGCTCGGTCGCTGTCATGCGGTCACGGGCACGAAGTTGGTGACCGAGCAGCACGCTCCGTGCCAGCAGGCGAGCGCCTGGTCACCGGTCCTCCCCTCGCAACTCGGCATAGCGGAAGCAGTCGACCACATGATCGTTTACGAGTCCAGCGGACTGCATGAAGGCATAACAGATTGTTGGGCCAACGAAGCGAAATCCCAGCCGTCGAAGGTCCCGCGACATGGTGACCGATTGTTCGGTGACTGCCGGCACCGCGTCGACGGTTTGCCACCGATTCTGGACCGGCCTGCCTCCGACGAAGGACCACACCAGCGCGCTGAAGTCACCGATGTCGAGGAAGGCCCTGGAGTTGCCGATGAATGCGTCGACCTTCGCGCGATTACGGATGATGCGGGCGTCCGCCAGGAGCCTCGTGCGGTCCGCATCGCCATAGGCGGCAATGCGCTGCGGGTCGAATCCGTCGAACGCCTCGCGGTATCCGTCGCGCCTGCGCAGGATCGTGATCCAGGAGAGGCCGGCCTGCGCGCCCTCCAGGCACAGCAGCTCGAACAGCCGATGCGAGTCGCGCATCGGCACGCCCCACTCGAGGTCGTGATAGGCGATGTAGAGCGGGTCGGTGCCGGCCCATCCGCAGCGCGGCAAGGACCCTTGGTCGGCGGCCACCGCGCACGAGGATAGCGGGCCGCTGGCCTGGTGCCGTCAGTAGGGGTAGCGGCGGATGGCCGGGAAGCGTTGGAGCGCAGTGTCGGAGGTCGCGCGATCGAGCGCCCGACGTACGCGGCTCACGAGGCGATGGAGGGACCGGCGCGGAGGCCGGTTCGCTGTGGCGTTCATGCATCCAGTCTCGACGCCTCGGCCGCGTTTGGTGACGGCAGGCGGTCGCGTCTCCTGGCGCGATCTTCGGCCGAGCGGACGCTACGTCATTCGTCAGCGGCCGCCGTTCGCATCGGCTTCTATCCTGTTGCGGATGCGTCCGTCCGTGCCCGCCACCACCGATCTGACGTTCCTGTTCGCCGACGTCGAGGGCAGCACGCGCCTGGCCGAGCTGCATGGCGCGGCCGCCGGCGTCGCGCTGGCGCGCTACCACCGGCTGGTGGCCGAGGCGACCGAGCGTCATGGTGGCCGGATCTTCGAGCGCATCGGCGATGGCGCGTACGCCTGCTTCACCGATGCCGGCGCCGCCGTGGCCGCGGCCGACGAGCTGCAGACTGCGATCGGCGACGAGGATTGGGGTGAGCTCGGCCGGGTGCGCATCCGCATCTCACTCGCCAGCGGCGAGGTCGAGACGCTCGACGACCGGTTCTACGGCCGTCCGCTGTTCCGTGCGTCGCGCCTTCAGTCGCTCGCGGCGGGCGGTGAGACGCTCATCTCCGGCTCGACGATCGAGGCGCTCGGTGGCGCCGTGCCGGATGGCGCGGTGCTCCGCGACCTCGGTCAGCAGCGCCTCCGCGACATGACGGAGCCCGAACGGGTGTTCGCGCTGGTGCATACTTCGCGCGCGCGCGCCGCCGATGAGCCGCGTCCTGACGAATCCGAGTACGCAGGGGACCAGAGCGTGATTGAAGAAGAAGGGCCGATCCGGGTGCTCCTGGTCGACGACCACGCGGTCGTCCGGCGCGGCCTCCGTGGATTCCTGGAGCTGCTGAAGGACTTCGACGTCGTCGGCGAGGCCGAGAACGGCCGCGAGGGCGTCGCCGCCGCCGATCGGCTCGTACCCGACGTCGTGCTCATGGACCTGCTCATGCCCGAGATGGGCGGCCTCGAGGCGATCGCCGCGATCAAGCAGGCGCATCCCGAGATCGAGATCGTGGCCGTCACCTCGTTCATCGAGGAGGAGAAGGTCACCTCCGCCCTGGAGGCGGGTGCGTCGGGCTATCTCCTGAAGGACGCCGAGGCCGAAGAGGTGGCCCAGGCCATCCGCGCGGCCTACCACGGCGAGGTCCACCTGGATCCGGCGGTGTCGCGACTGCTCGCTCAGCGCCTCCGCCAGCGCAAGGAGGCCGAGCCGGTCGAGCCACTCACCGGTCGCGAGAAGGAGGTCCTCTCGCAGCTGGCGAAGGGCGCCTCCAACAAGGAGATCGCCTACGAGCTCGGCATCACCGAGCGGACGGCGCGCACGCACGTCTCCAACATCCTAGGCAAGCTCGGCCTGGCGTCACGCACGCAGGCGGCCCTGTACGCGGTGGAGCACAAGCTGGTCTGAGCCTTTTCTTCGCGCCGGCCGCGGCTCAGAAGTCTGCCGATAGGTCGAGAGGTGCCGCCGATAGATCGGGCAATTCTGCACGCGAGGTGCCTCTCCTGCGCAGCTGGGCCTGACAGATCGGGCAGGGAAGCTCATGAAGGCCCCTCCGGGTGCAGAAGCACCCGATATAT
>DASTTX010000037.1:0-36580 GCA_035759945.1 Candidatus Limnocylindria bacterium
AGACATCCTCGACCTCGGGCGCCTTTCCGGCTCGATGGACGGCTGTGACGTCGCCTATCACCTGGCCGGCGACTATCGCGTCGGCATTCATGCGTCCGAGCGGCCGGCCATGGAGGCGGCGAACGTCACGGCCACCGAGCGCGTCCTCGATGCCGCCGCCGCGGCGGGCGTCCCGCGCGTCGTGCACGTCTCGACCGTCAACGCCTTCGGCGACACGGGCTATCGGGTCGTCGACGAGACGTACGAGCGGCCGCGGCCGTACCGGTACGTCAGCTTCTACGACGAGACGAAGCATCGCGCCCACCTCGTCGCACACGAGCGAATCGCCGGCGGTGCGCCCGTCGTGATCGCCATGCCGGGCGGCGTGTACGGACCGGGCGATCACTCCCAGGTGGGCGGTGTCCTCGCGCAGGCCGCGCGCGGACGGCTGCCGGCGATCACGTTCGGCGACGCCGGCCTGAACATGGCGCACGTCGACGACATCGCGGGCGGCATCGCGCTCGTCGGCGCGAAGGGCGGCATCGGCCAGTCCTACGTGCTGGGTGGTGAGATCACGACCCTGGCGGAGCTGGTGCGGCGCGCGGCCGCCATCGGCGGACATCGTGCTCCCCGCCTCGCCACCCCCACCTGGCCGTTGCGCCTGGCGGCGCCGCTGGTGCGGCGCTTCGGTCCCGACCTCGGCGAGCTGGTCAGTGCCAGCGCGGGCGTGACGTATTGGGCGTCGGACGCGAAGGCGCGGCGCGAGCTGGGCTACGCGCCGCGCGATCTGGAAGCGGGGCTGAGCGCCACTTTCGGCTAGCCGTTGCGGACGGCGTTGGCCTTGATGGCGTCGTGCAGGTACTGCGCGAGGCCCAACGCGATCTTCTCGTACGTGGCCGTGAAGCGCGGATCGGCGAGGTACATCTCGGCCAGCCCGACGTGCATTTCGTACGAGCACGGGTAGAATGCCTCGTCGATCTGACGCCGATGCGCCTCGGCGCCGTCCATCGCCTGCGGGCTGTCGGCCGGCTTGCCGGCCTGCATTGCGGCGACCACCTGCTCCACCGCCGCCTGGCCCTGCGCCTTGATGCGCTGCCAGTCGGCCTTCGTGTAGCTCGAGGTTCGGCGCTTCGACTCCCGGTAGGCGTCGGAATCGCCCCAGCGCTCCTCCACCTCGGCCTCGTGCTCGGAGGGGTCGAAGTCGCCGAAGACCTCGAAGCGCTCCTCCGGTGTCAGGTTGATTCCCATGGTTCGTGCCTCCATCGCCTTCTCAACCGCGGCCGCCATCCGCTTCAGCCGTCCGATCCGGTCCAGCAGCATCGCGTGCTGGCGCCGGAGGTGGCCGACCGGATTGCCGCCATCGGTCATGACCGTCCTGATCTCGTCCAGGCCGAACCCGAGCTCGCGATAGAAGAGGATGCGCTGCAGCCGATCCAGGTCGGCATCGGCGTAGCGCCGATAGCCCGCCTCCGATCGGCCGCTCGGCGTGAGCAGGCCGACCTCGTCGTAGTGGTGCAGCGTCCTCACGGTCACGCCGGCCAGCCGCGCGACCGATCCGACCGTCAAGGTCTCGGTGTCGTCCATTCGCGGCGACGATAAACCCTCACGTAACGTAAGAGTCAAGCCCGGTCGTAGACGCCGATGTACCAGAGTCCCACGTGGCGCCTCCTGGCTCGCTCGAAGCCGGCCTCGCGCAGGCGCCGCTCGATGCGTCGCACGTCGTGGACATAGCCGCGGCAGCCACCCTGGAGCAGGTCCCAGAGATTCTCGGCACGCCACGCCACATGGTTCACGGGGCCTCGCCAGCCGCGAGACTCGGGAAGCGTGATGCCGATGCGCTCGCCAGCGAGCTCGATCGCCCGCCCCACCAGGCGATCGGGATGGGCGTAGCAGCAGATGACGCGGTCGAGGATGACCCAGTCACGCGGCTCGGCGACCGCCTCGACGGCGTTGCCGAGCTCGAAGCGGGCGTTGTCGGCGAAGCCGGCATCCGCCGCGCGCCGCCGCGCGACCTCGACGCTCGAGGCCGAGATATCGACGCCCGTGACCCTGGTCGCGCCCATCTCGAGCAGTGCCACGCTCAGCCCCCCGGTGCCGCTGCCGAGCTCGAGGACGCTTGGCCTGCGCAACGTGGCATCGCGCAGCAGGTCCAGCAACCCAGCCGACACGTCGACCATGTCGGGGAAGTCGTCGGCGTCCAGCCACTCGCCGGCGATCCGGTCGAACCGTCGCGCGACGCGCGGATCGAGCGGCGGCGCACAGCAGGCAGTCGGCTCGTCGACCACGTTCCGCGTCTCCATCCTGTGGAGGATACCCGTCCCTATGACGCTCCAATGTATTGGGCCTAAATCCACCGGAAGCTCGACCCATGCGAAGAAGCGCCACTCTATTGGAGACTGCGCCGCACCAGCCTCCCGCCGACGGAGGTTTCGTGCGTGAATCGCCCCAGTGGACTGGCGCAGCCTCGCCCAGGACCCAGCTCACGTGAAATAGCGCCAATGCACCGGCGTGTCGTGCGCCGATTGAGGGCAATCGAACCCCTGTGCTATCCTCGCGGCCGATGCGTTGACGCGGGAGCAGTACGCGCTGCCCGTCGTTCACAGCGAGCCGGGATCGGTGCAAGCCGGCGAACGATGAGCGCGGAACTCGCCCGTCGAGCAGCTCAGGAGACTGAGCCGGGCCGGCCTCCGATATCGGGCCGAACGAGTGGACCGACGGAATCCGTGGGGTTGTAGCTCAGCTGGGAGAGCACCTGCATGGCATGCAGGGGGTCGGGGGTTCGAGTCCCCCCAGCTCCACCACCTCTCCTGAGGCGCCGGTCAAGCTCAGGTGGTACCGCGAAGAACCCCTTCGTCCTGACGACGGAGGGGTTTGTTGTGTCCGAGGCGTGCAAGATGATCCAGACAGGCAGCGGCGAGGCGAAGACGGCACGTGACGGCCGGCGCTGGACGCTGCGCCCGGGGCGGCCGACCGATGGCCGCGCGCTCGCCAAGCTGTTCGCCGACGTGCGCAAGGAGGGCCGCTGGCTGATCACCGCGCCGGGTGCGATCAGCGAGCCGTCGGAGGCGTTCTGGATCAGCGAGCTCATCCGCGCCAACGAGCACCTGGCCCTGGTGGCGGAGGCCGACGGCGAGGTGGTCGGCAACGTCCTGGTCAGCGTCGATCGCGGGGTCGCGACCGAACACATCGGCGTGCTGTCGATCACGATCGCCGATGGCTGGCGCGACGTCGGCATCGGCAGCGAGATGGTGGCCGGCGCGCAGCGCTGGGCCCGTGAGCGCGGCCTGCGCAAGGTCACCCTGGGTGTCTTTCCCGACAACGAGCGGGCGATCGCGGTCTACGAGAAATGCGGCTTCGTGCGTGAGGGCCTGCGACGCCAGCAGTTCAGGTCGGGCGACACCTACCGCGACGAGGTGCTGATGGCCTGGTTCCCACAGGAGGATGAAGACCGATGACCTCCGAGACGCCGACCCGCACCCGGCCGGAGCGCTACGACCCGTCCTCCTTCGAGCAGAAGTGGCGCGAGCGCTGGGAGGCGGACCAGCTGTACGTCGCCCGCGACGACGACCCGCGCCCGAAGAAGTACGACCTGACGATGTACCCGTACCCGTCCGGAGATCTGCACATCGGCCACTGGTACGCCATGACCGGCCCGGACATCGTGGCGCGCATGCACCGGATGCAGGGCTTCAACGTGATGTTCCCGATGGGGTTCGACGGCTTCGGCCTGCCCGCCGAGAACGCCGCCATCGACCGCGGCATCCACCCGGCGAAATGGACGGTCGCCAACATCGACAACATGCGGCGCCAGATGCGCCTGATGGGTGCGAGCTTCGACTGGACCCGCGAGGTGGTCACCTGCGATCCCGACTACTACCGCTGGCAGCAGTGGCTGTTCATCCGGCTGTACCAGGCCGGCCTGGCCTACAAGGCCATGGGTGCGGTCGACTGGTGCCCGAAGGACAAGGTGGTGCTGGCCCGCGAGCAGGTGGAGGGCGCCGATCGGCGCTGCTGGCGCTGCGGCACGCCGGTCGAGAAGCGCGACCTGGAGCAGTGGTGGTTCCGCATCACCAACTACTCCGACGAGCTGCTGGACTTCAGCAGCGTCGACTACCCCGAGCCGATCAAGGCGATGCAGACGAACTGGATTGGCCGATCCGAGGGCGCGGAGATCGACTTCCCCACCGAGATCGATGTCGCCGAGCCGATCCGCGTCTTCACCACCCGCCCGGACACGATCTTCGGCGCCACGTTCATGGTCCTGGCGCCCGAGCACCCGCTGGTATCGGTCCTGACGACCGACGAGCACAAGGCCGATGTCGACGCGTACGTGGCACGGGCCCGGCGCGAGACCGAGATCGAGCGTCTGAGCACGGATCGCGAGAAGACCGGCGTGTTCATCGGCGCCCACGCGGTCAACCCGATGACCCAGGAGCGCATCCCGATCTGGATCGCCGACTACGTGCTGCCCGGCTACGGCACCGGGGCAATCATGGCCGTGCCCGCCCACGACGAGCGCGACTACGAGTTCGCGCGCAAGTTCGACCTGCCGATCCGGTACGTCGTGGCGCCCACCTCGGGCGAGCTGCCCGACGACGCGGCGTTCGTGGGCCACTCGGCCGACGAGGTGCTCATCGACTCCGGCGAGTTCACCGGCATGCCCGCGGCGGAGGCCATCGGCGCGATCACCCGTGCGCTGGAGGACCGCCATCTCGGGCAGTTCGCGGTGACGTACCGACAGCGCGACTGGGTGGCGGGGCGCCAGCGCTACTGGGGCGCGCCGATCCCGATCGTGTACTGCGACGAGCACGGCGCGCAGCCCGTCCCCGACGACCAGCTGCCGGTGGTGCTGCCGACGGACGTCGACTTCGCGCCGACCGGGGTCTCGCCGCTGCAGTCGCACGCCGAGTTCCTGCACACGACCTGCCCGGTCTGCGGCGGCCCGGCCCGGCGCGAGACCGACACCATGGACACGTTCGTCGACTCGAGCTGGTATTTCCTGCGCTACTGCTCGCCCAACTACGAGGATGGGCCCTGGGACCCGGCCAAGGCCGCGGAATGGATGCCGATCGACCTGTACGGCGGCGGCGCCGAGCACGCGGTCATGCACCTGCTCTATTTCCGCTTCTTCACCAAGGCCCTGCGCGACCTGGGCATGGTCACGGTGGACGAGCCGACCCTGAAGCTGCGCAACCAGGGCCAGGTGCTGGGCGCAGATCACAACCGGATGAGCAAGTCGCGCGGCAACGTGCAGGCGCCCGACGAGCTGGTCGAGCGCTACGGCGCCGATACCGTGCGCGCCTTCCTGATGTTCATCGGGCCGTGGGACCAGGGCGGCCCGTGGAATCCGACCGGCATCGAGGGCGTCCACCGCTGGCTGGGCCGGGTGTGGGGCGCCGCTCAGCCGGGTTCGGCACCGGTCCCGGCCGATGCGGAAGGCCGGGAGCTGCTGCGGGCGCTGCGACGTCTGGCGCACGTCACCATCGGCGAGGTCACCGATGACTACGAGGGGATGCGCTTCAACACGGCCATCGCCCACCTCATGGAGCTGACGAATGCCCTCGTGCGCGAGCGCGAGGCCGGCATGGCCGGCACCGATGCCTACGCCGAGGCGGTCGACATCCTGCTGCGGCTGCTGGCGCCGGTGGCGCCGCACGTCGCCGAGGAGCTGTGGGAGCGGCGTGGCAAGCCCTACTCGATTCACGCCCAGTCGTGGCCGGAAGCCGATCCCGCGCTGACCGCGGCCGAGACGATCGAGCTGCCGGTCCAGGTGGACGGCAAGCTGCGCGACCGGCTGGTCGTCACGCCCGACACCTCGGCCGCCGAGATCGAGCGCATGGCGCTCGACTCCGAGCACGTGCAGCGCTACCTGGCCGGGCGAGCACCGATGCGGGTCATCCAGATCCCCGGCAAGCTCGTCAACATTGTCACGCCGCGCGACTGACGACCGATAACTCTCCAGTAATCGGCCGGTAAGCGGTCGTGGCGTAGGCTGCGACCCTGCTTCCGGAGCCCGGCGCCGAGTGCCCGGGCGCCGAGCTTCGGACGCAGACCATCTCGCTCGTTCGCCTCCCGTTGTGGAGTGCGCGTGTGTCCCGATCCGATCGCATCGTCCTGGCGGCGGCCGGCGCGGCCGTGGTTCTTGCGGCCGTCGCGGCATCGGTGCTCTTCCTTCCGCCAACCGCCGAGGCAGACGGCGGCGCGTCGGCACTCGTCGTCGAGAGCTTCGACGCGCCCGATGCGCAACCGTCGGCGTCTGCCGGCGGTCCGATCGTGGTCGACGTCGAAGGCGGCGTGCGCGCGCCCGGGGTCCGCGAGCTGCCCGCCGGATCGCGGGTTGCGGACGCCATCGCGGCCGCCGGCGGATACGCGGACGACGCCGATCTGGCGGCGACGGCCGCGACGATCAACCTGGCCCAACCGCTCACCGACGGCGAGCAGGTGATCGTTCCGCGCATCGGTGATAGCGCCCAGCCCGCCGGATCGACCGCAGCGGTCGGCGGCGGAGCGGGAGGAAGCGGCGGCCTCGTGAACGTCAACACCGCCACTCCGGAGGAGCTCGAGGCCCTGCCCGGCATCGGCGCCGTCACAGTCCAGAAGATCGTCGCCGCGCGGCAGGAACGTCCCTTCGCCTCGCTCGAGGAGATGGTCGAGCGTGGCGTGATCCACAACGGCCAGCTCGAGGACATCCGGGAGCTCGCGACGGCGAGCTGACGAGTGGGCGCGACGCGGCTCGTCCTGCCGGCGACGCTCGGCGGCGTCGCTCTCGGCGTCCTGGCCGCCGATGCCATCGGGCTGCCGCCCTGGCCGGCACTCATCGCCGGTGCAGCCGCCGCGATCGTCGCTGGCGTCATCCGATCGGGTGGGATCGCCGTCATCGGCGTTGCGCTGCTGGCGGTTGCTGTGGGGTGCTGGCGCGGCGCGGCCGGCGAACCCGCCGGTGCCGGGGCAGCATCCGTAGCCAACCTTGCCGATGGTGCCGAGCACGACATCACCGGGACGGTGATGGACGACCCGAGGCCGCGTGAGGACCGGCTCCAGCTGGTGCTCGGCGACGTATTCGCCGACGGGCTCGCGAGGGACGACCGCCTGCTGGTGTGGCTGCCGCGCGGCGTCGACGCGCACAGTGGTGAGCTGGTACGGCTGACCTCCGAGGTCGAGCTGGCCGAAGACTTCGACGGCTTCGCCTATCGCGACTACCTGGCGCGCCAGGGCATCGGTGCGATCGCCCGGGCCAGCTCGGCAAGCGTCGTGGCGGAGGGCAGCGGACCGGCCAGCATGATGGCCGCGCTGCGCGGGACGCTCTTGGGAGGTCTGAACGACATCGTTCCCGAGCCGGAGGCAGCGCTGGGCGCCGGCATCCTGCTCGGGGTTCGTGCCTCGATCGCGCCGGAGATCAACGACGCGTTCTCAACCGCCGGCCTCACCCACGTGGTCGCCATCTCGGGCTGGAACATTGCCATCGTCGCGGCGCTCGTTGCCGCAGCGGTCCGTCCGCTCGGGCGTCGCCCCGGAGGCCGATGGACGATGATTGCGATCGCCGCCTGCATGGTCGCGGGCTACGTGATCCTGACCGGAGCCAGCCCGTCGGTGGTGCGCGCCGCGCTGATGGCGGCCGCGATGCTCGTGGCGCGCCTGGGCGGCTCGCGCGCGCACGCATCGTCGGCGCTGGCGATGGCCGCGCTGGTCATGCTGCTCGCCGCACCACCGGTGCTGTGGGACGTCGGCTTCCAGCTCTCGCTGCTGGCCACGGCCGGGCTGGTGTGGTTCGGCGCGTCCGTCGAGCGCCGGCTGGCCGGGTGGCCGGGGTGGCTCCGAGAGCCGGTGGCGCTGACCGTGGCGGCGCAGCTCACGACGCTGCCCGTGATCCTCGTGAACTTCGAGCGCCTCTCGCTGGTGGCACCGATCGCCAACGTCCTGGTCGTGCCGTTCGTCCCGGTCGCGATGCTCTTCAGCGCGCTGGCATCGCTCGTCGGGGCCTTCGACGCGGCCGTCCACGTGCCGATCGTCTCGACCGTGCTCACGTGGTTCGCGGGCGGTGCCGCATGGCTCGTGCTGCGCGTGATCGTCACGCTCGGCACAACGGTCGCCTCGGTGCCGCACGCCGCGATCGACGTCAGCATTCCGGCCGCCTTCGCGCTCGCCTGGTTCCCCCTCCTCGGCATCGCCAGCTGGGCGACACGCGGTCCAGGACTCGAGCCGCTCGACCGCACGCTCGAGCCGCCGGGCCATGGCGCGTCATGGCTGCGACGGCTGGTGCGGCCGCTGCCGATCGCCGTCGGACTGGTCGGGGTGCTGCTGGCGATCACGCTCGGCTCGCAACCCGACGGGCGGCTGCACCTCACCGCGCTCGACGTCGGACAGGGCGACGCCATCCTGGTCGAGGCACCCAGCGGCGCCACCATGCTGGTCGACGGTGGCCCGGATCCGGAGCTGACCCTTCGCCGCATCGGCGCGAACCTGCCGTTCTTCGCGCGACGCATCGACCTTGTGGTGCTGACCCATCCGCACCAGGATCACGTCGCCGGACTGGTCGACGTGCTCGACCGCTTCCGCGTCGGCGCCGTCCTCCAGGCGGGCATTGGCTACGAGAATCCATCCTTCGAGCGTCTGGTGGCCGATGCGGACCGGACCGCGACGCCGATCGTCATCGCCCGCGCCGGACAACGCATCGCGCTCGACGCGACGACCGATGTGACGGTGCTCTACCCCAGCGCAGCCGAGGCGGCCGCGCCATTGCCTGACGGCGACATCAACAACGGCTCTGTCGTCCTGCTGCTCACGCACGCAGGCTTCACGGCGCTGCTGACCGGCGACGCCGAGGCGCCAGTCGAGGGCGCGCTGCTCGCGCGCGGAGCGATCCCGGAGGTCGACGTGCTCAAGGTCGGTCACCATGGATCCACGTCGTCGACAACGCCGGGATTGCTCGACGCGGCGCAGCCAAGGGTCGCGCTCATCTCTGACGGCACGGGAAACGAGTACGGCCATCCGGCTCCCGAGACGCTGGCCGCCCTCGCGGCGCGTCCGGGCATTGCCGTCTTCCGAACCGATCTCGACGGCGACATCGAGGTCGAGACCGATGGCATCACCTACCGCGTGCGCACGACGCGTGGATGGGACGCGGCCCGACCGGTGCATGGCCTCCAGGGCACGGGTAGCATCCATCCGTGGCCATCCCCGATCGCGCGACTGCTCGGCGACTGCTCGAGGACGCCGACTTACCCGACGGGATCGTCGTCCATTCAGAGGGCGTCGCTCGGGTTGCCATCGCTGCTGCCGGCCTCGTTGCCGAGGCGCAGATCCCGGTCGACGGCGCGCTGGTCGAGGCGGCCGCGCTGCTGCACGACATCGACAAGATCGAGATCCGGCGCAGTGGCGGAGAGCACGGGATCGTCGGGGCACGGCGGCTCGAGGCGATGGGCTACCCCGAGCTCGCCATGCCGGTCGCCTCCCACCCGATCACCTCGCTCCTCGACGACGATCGCTTCCCCATCGGCTGGCCGTCGGTCATCGTGGCGGTCGCCGACCGGCACGTGGCGCAGGAGTTCATGACCGTCGACGAGCGACTGGACGAAATGAAGCAGCGACATCCCGAGTACGCGGTCTCGATCGAGGCGGCGCGGCGACCGGCGCACGCGCTCGAGGAGCAGGTGGCCGAGGCGGTCGGCGTGTCGGTGGCCGAACTGGTGGACCGGCTCCGCGCGGCCTGGGCGGCCGGCGCGTGAGCGTCGCACTGGCCCTCCTGCACGGAGACGACGGCTTCGGGCTCGACACCGCGCTCGCCGAGTTCGCCCGCGACATCGACGCGACCGACCGCGCGGAGATCATCCCGGAGCGCACGCCCGACGAGGCGGCGATCGATCGGGCGCGGCTCGAATCGGGCACGGTCAGCATGTTTGGCGCCCACCTCGCCGTGCTGCGGCAGCCGCTGAAGGCCGCCGGGAGATCGACCGCCGCGGCTGACCGGTTGTTGGCGCTCGTCACCGATCTGCCCGACGGCTCCGCCCTGGCGCTGGTGGAGGAACGACCGTCGCGCGACGTTGGCAAACCACCGGCCCTGCTCAAGCGCCTGGCCGATGCGGTCCGCGAGCGTGGCGGACGGGTCGAGGAGCACGGTGCACCCCGTCGCGGCGACCTGCGCGGCTGGATCACCGGCCACGCCGCCCGGATAGGCATCAAGATCGAGGTTCGGGCGGCGCACATCCTGGCCGAGCGCATCGGCGGAGCCATTTGGGAGACCGACGTCGAGCGTGGCGAGATGACGCGCATCGCCGATTCGGAGCTGCGGAAGCTGGCCACCTACGCCGGCGAGCGGCCGATCGGCGTCGAGGACGTGGAGGCACTGACGGCCGACACGCGGCCCGCATCGGTCTTCGCCATCACCAACGCGGTCGACCGGCGGGAGCCGGCTGCGGCAGCGGAAGCGCTGCGACGCGCGTTGGCCGAGGGGCAGCCTGGGCTGCGGATCCTCGCCTCGCTGGCGGGGCGCGTCAGCGACCTGATCGTGGTGCGTGACCTGGCGGCCCGGAAAACGCCGCCGAACGAGATCGCGAAGCGCGTCGCACGGGGCAACATGCGTGTCGCGGAGCGGCTGGTGGACGCCGCGAAGCGTTACCGAGGCGAGGAGCTTGAAGCGATGCTCATCGGCCTGTTCGAGGCCGACCTGGCGATCAAGACGAACGTGATGGACGAGGAGCCGGCACTGGCGGCCTGGCTAGGCGAGCACCTGCTCGCGGCTCGCTCCTAGGCGGCGCCGGCCTGGCCGGTTGCGAGAACGCGGTCCGACTCGATGGCGAAGGTGCAGCGCGCGCCGTCGAGGCCGAGGATGCCGATCAGTTGCTGGTCGACGTAGAGCTGGCGGCAGGGCACGCACAGCGCACCGGGGATGGCGAAGAAGAGGCGCTCATCGGCTTCGGTGTCGCGGAAGACGGTGTCGAACACGCTCGTCAGGAGCGCGCCGTTGCAGAAGCGGCAGGTCTCGATCGGTCGCGAGCGTCGCGGCTGGGCGGTCATGGCGTGGAGCATCGGCGCGAGCGTGTCCGCTCTCAATGGGACCGATGGGCCATGCCGATGGGACCCGGGCAGTACTTCCGAGCGGACCTCAGACGACGCGGACGACCTGCGCTGCCTTGCCCCACAGGCGCTCGAGGCCGTAGAACTCGCGCTCGTCGGGCGCGAAGACGTGGACGATGACCGAGCCGAAGTCGAGCAGTACCCAGCGCGACGACTGCTTGCCCTCCACCCCGAGCGGGCGAATGCCATCGTCGCGAAGCTCGTCGACGATGGCGCCGGCCAGCGCCTGGACCTGGCGGTCGCTGCGGCCGGAGACGATGACGAAGAAGTCGGCCATCGTGGTGAGCTCGGCGGTCCGCAGCAGGACGATGTCGTTGCCCTTCTTGTCCGAGGCGATCTCGACGATGCGATGCGCCAGCTCGGAGGCGTCGGTCGGGATGTCGACGCGGTCGGTTTCGGCCAGGTTTCGGCTCCCCTTCATGCGCGGCGGTAGAGCCCGCGCTCGGCGATCAGCTCTTCGACGCCGCGCGGCACAAGGTAGCGGATGGCGTGCCGGGCCGCCACCCGCGCGCGAATCTCCGAGCTGCTGACATCGAGCGACGGCCCGTCGAGCAGGTGGATGCGCGACGCCTTCGCGCCGAACCGCTCCTCCAGGCTGGATCTATCCGGCAGCGGGCTCCCCGGGCGCGGCCCGACCACCCACTCGATCCGCTCCAGCAGCGCATCCGGCTCGCGCCAGGTGTCAATCGCGTTCAGCGAATCGGCGGCCATGAGCAGGTAGAGCGTCGCGTCCTTGCCGTAGGCGCGCGACAGCAGGTCCACGCTGTCGATGGTGTACGACGGCCCCGGCCGCTCCATCTCGATCAGGGTCAGCTCGAAGCAGTCATCGGTCGCGATCGCCAGGCGCGTCATGAGCAGCCGATCCGCCGCCCGCGACAGTCCCTTGGCCCGCTTGTGCGGCGGCTGGGCCGCCGGCATGAACAGCACCCGATCGAGCGCCATGGCATCGGCGGCCAGCGTGGCCAGCCACAGATGACCGATGTGCGGCGGGTCGAAGGTGCCGCCCAGGATGCCGATGCGCCGCGGTGCATCATCGGCGGCTTCCCGAGCCGTCCGGGCCTCGGGTGCGCTGAGCAGCAGGCTGCTCATTCGTCTCCCCACTCCAGCTCGGTGCTGCCAATGTGAACCATCGTCCCCGGCCCGGCGCCGTGGCGCCGCAGCTCCTCGTCGATGCCGAGCCGCTCCAGCATCCGCCAGAATCGGTCGCGCGACTCCTCGTTCTCGAAGTCGGTGCGGGCGGCGGCGGTCTCGATGCGCCGGCCCTGGACCCGCAGGTCGTCGCCGTCGGCCACCACCTGCCAGCCGTCGGCAAGCGGGTCGAACCGATGCACCAGCATCTCTTCCGACGCGTGCTCGTCGGCCTCGCCCGCGGCGTCGAGCGCCGCCACGAGGGCGGTACGCAGCGCCTCGAGCCCGGTGCCGTCGTGGGCGCTGACGCCGATGGGATCCGTGCCGCGCTTTCGCAGCGCCGCGCGCAGCTCTGGCCAGCGCTCGCGCACCTCGGGCAGATCGAGCTTGGTGACGACCATCGGGAACTGGCGCTCCAGGAGTGAGGGGTCATGAAGGCGCAGCTCCTCGGCCACCGCCTCCCACTCCTCGATCGGCTCACGGGCCGAACCATCGACGACGGCCACCAGCACCCGCGTGCGCTCGACGTGTCGAAGGAAGTGATGACCGAGGCCCCGTCCCGCGTGCGCGCCCTCGATGAGGCCGGGGACGTCGGCCATGACCGCGGTGCGCTCACCATCGGCGTCGAGCGCGATCACGCCGAGGTTGGGCGTGACGGTCGTGAACGGGTAGTTCCCCACCTCGGGCCGCGCCTCGGTCAACGCCGCCAGCAGCGTCGACTTGCCGGCGTTCGGGGCACCGACCAGGCCGATATCGGCAATGAGCTTCAGCTCGAGCTCGATCCAGCGCTCCTCGCCGGGCGTGCCCTTCTCGGCGTGCTTCGGCGCGCGGTTCGTCGGCGTTGCGAAGCGAGCGTTGCCACGACCGCCGCGACCGCCGCGGGCGACCACCAGCCGGTCATCGGCTTCGATCAGCTCGCCGACCCACTCGTCATCGGCACGGACGACCGTGCCCGGCGGCACGCGCACGACGAGGTCGCCGCCGTTGCGGCCGTGCGCCTTGCGGCCCATCCCACGTCCGCCCGGCGTTGCGCGGAAGTGGCGCCTGCGCTTGAAGTCGCCGAGGGTCGTCATCCCGGGCTCGACGACCAGCACGACATCGCCGCCCTTGCCGCCGTCGCCGCCATCGGGACCGCCGCGCGGCACGTGGGCCTCGCGGCGAAAGGTGCTGGCGCCGTCGCCACCGTCGCCGCCGGAGACCAGGATGCGGGCGCGATCAGCGAACATCTGGCGCGAGCATAGCAACGCCGGCGACGAGCGCCGGCGTGGGTGCCATCGGCCGAGGAGAACCGGGAACTAGAAGTATCGGAGCGGGTTGTCGATGAAGCCGTTCACGATCACCTCGAAGTGACAGTGCGGCCCGGTCGCGAGGCCCGTCATGCCGATGGCGCCGATGCCCTGGCCGGCGCCGACGTATTGCCCGGCACGGACCCAGATGCTGGAGAGGTGGTTGTACACGGTCTGCATGCCGTTGCCGTGGTCGATCTGGATCACGTAGCCGCCACCGTTGTTCCGCCATCCGGCCCACGTCACCGTTCCGGACTGGGCGGCCACGATCTGCGATCCATACGGCGCCGCGATGTCCAGCGCCAGGTGGCCGGCGTGGTAGTACTGGCTGATCGTGCCGCCCGGGACGGGCCACACCAGTGCGCCCGTTGCCGCCGGACGCGCCGTGCGAGTCGACGGGACACCGACGCTGACGGTGCCGACCGACGCGCCGTTCGGGGCGGGCAGCGGCGTGGCGTCGGGATCCACGGGCACCGGGGTCGGCATCGGCTCATTCGGGCGACCCGCTGACGTGCCGCGATCAAGAAGCGTGGCCTGCTCCTCGATCATCGCATCGACGTCGTACGTGGTGGCTGTCAGCTCCTGGGTGGGTGCAGCGGCACCACGAACGCTGGAGATGAGGGGAAGGAAGCTACGGTCGGTGGAAGGACCCGCGCCGTCATGCCCACCGGTGCTGCTGAACCCGGCGAAGGATGCGGCGACGACGAGTGTGACGACCGACAGGTGGGCGATCACCCGTGTGGGAACGTTGCTCTCGGTGACTCGGCGATAGAGCCGGCTCGGATCAGGCAATAGGAAGTCGAGCTCCGCCTACACGGGTTGATGGGTCAACGCTGCCGCATGAGTGTCCTGTCGGTCCGATCCGTTGGATCGCTCCCCCGACGGCCGACGGCCGGAATTCATGCTTGCGGCATCGTAACAGCGCGGTTCTAGCCCGGCAACCGGAATGTGCACAGGGCGCGCGGTACTAACGGCTCGTGCGGAACGGAGGAGTCCGTCCCGGTTCAGGGCGCTTGGCTGGACAGCTGAAGCGCCGGCGATCCGAGATCGCTGAAGAGCTCGCTCCCCTCTCTAAGCGAGATCCATGCCACGCTTCTCGCGTCTGGCGCCGGGGGCAGCGTGGCCTCGACCGTCACCGACTCGCCGGGCGCCAGCGCAGGGACCGTGACGCCGAGCAACTCCAGTGTGTCGGGCGGGAAGGCGAGGTACGGCTGGTCCGTCTCCTGCCAGCCGGCCACCAGATCGAGGTCGCTCGCCCAGGCCTGGGTGCCGTTGTTCGTCAGCGTCAGGCGCACCGGTCCATTGGGTGCCCCAGCGGCCCAGAAGGGCGGGCCGTCACCGGCAACCGCGGACGGCGGCGATCCCGCCGGTCTTTCCGCGATGCCGATGCGCGCCGCCACGGGTCGATCCTGGAAGAAGGCCGCAATGCCATCGAAGAGGCCTGCCGCGACGGCCGCTTGACCGGTGTCCGATGCCAGCAGGTCGTGCTCGGCGCGCAGGGTGATCGAGCCGACCTCCGACAGCACCACCGGCATCAGGCCGCCGCGCGTCGGCTGCGCCCATCGGTTCGGACGCTCCTCGGTCTCCTCCAGCAGCGGCGGCGCGACGAGGTAGAAGTTGTGCGCAGTCGTGCCGCGGTCGCCCCGGTCGTAGTCGGCGATCGCGCTCAGGTGGGCGACGACGCCGCTCTCGATCGCATCGGCCAGGCGCGCCGTCGCGTCGACGCCCCACGGCGTTTCATCGGTGTAGAAGGTCTCGCTGAACGCGATCTCGACCGGCTGGCCGGCATCGAACGGCGAGTTGATGTGGATGCTGACGAGCGCATCGGCCCGGGACAGGTTCGCCAGGTCCAGGCGCGCCTGCAGCTCGTCCCGGGTGCGCGTCGCCTCGGGCTGATCGTCGTTGCCGAAGCCGGACATGCCGTCACCGTTGACGTCGCGGAATGGCGGGCCCTCGCAGTCGAGCGGCGGATAGTCGTCGCCGGCGAGCGCCTCGTCCGAGTCTCGGATCATGACGACGCGTACGCCATCGGCCTCCAGCAGGTCACGCAGCGCCTGCGCGATGCCGAGCGTCAGCGTCTTCTCCGCCAGCTGGACTCCTCGCTCCGATGGGTCCGGTACGCCCCAGTCCAGGCAGCCGCCATGGCCGGCATCGATGGCGACCACGACGGCGCCGGGGTTCGGAGGGTAGATCGCGCTGTCCGACCCGGGGGCCCCCTCGATCGGCCCGGTGGTCGGCTCCACCGTCGCATCGGTCGGCATCGGCGATGCGATCGGCGCCTGAGTCGGAGTCGAGATCGGAAGTTCGGCGCCGCAAGCGGCCAGAAGCACGAGCATCGCGAAAGCGAGCCCACGGATCACGGCGCGAACGGGACGCACGGGACGCGGGGAACGACGGCGCTAGGCGCGTTCTGAGGCTTCGACGCTCTTGCTGAGCGAGACGAGGAATTCGGCGTTGTTCTTCGTCTTGCCGAGTCGCTGCATGAGCAGCTCGATGCCCTCGTTGGGACCGACGGCCGAGAGCATGCGGCGCATGGTCCACACCATTCGCAGCTCATTCTCGTCGAGCAGCAGCTCCTCGCGCCGGGTACCCGAGCGCAGGACGTCGATGGCGGGGAAGATGCGCTTCTCGCTCAGCTTGCGGTCCAGGGCCAGCTCCATGTTGCCGGTGCCCTTGAACTCCTCGTAGATCACGTCGTCCATGCGTGAGCCGGTATCGACCAGGCAGGTCGCGATGATCGTGAGCGAGCCCCCGTGCTCGATGTTGCGCGCCGCCCCGAAGAAGCGCTTCGGCGGGTACAGCGCCACCGGGTCGACGCCACCCGACAGCGTCTTGCCGGAGGCCGGCAGGGCGAGGTTGTAGGCGCGCGCCAGCCGCGTGATCGAGTCGAGCAGGATCACGACGTCGCGGCCGGTCTCGACCTGGCGCTTGGCGATCTCCAGGCACATCTCCGCCACGCGGGTGTGGTTCTCGGTCGGCTCGTCGAACGTGGAGCTGTAGATCTCGCCGTTCACCGAGCGCTCCATGTCGGTGACTTCCTCGGGCCGCTCGCCGATGAGCGCGACCATGAGGAGCGCCTCGGGCGAGTTCTCGGTGATGCCGGCGGCGATCTGCTTGAGGACCGTCGTCTTGCCGGCCTTGGCCGGCGAGAGGATCAGGCCGCGCTGCCCTTTGCCGATCGGGCTGATCAGGTTGATGAGGCGCTGGGTGAGATTCTTCTGGTCCGTCTCGAGGTCGAACATCTCGTCCGGGAAGACCGGCACGAGGTTGTCGAAGTACGGGCGTCGCTTGGCGACCTCCGGCTCGACGCCGTTGACGGTATCGACCCGCAGCAGGCCCCAGTACTTCTCCTGGTCCTTGGGCTGGCGCGTCTGTCCGGTGACTCGGTCACCCGTGCGCAGGCCGAAGCGGCGCACCTGCGAGGAAGAGACGTAGATGTCGTTCGACGACGGCATGACGCCGTTGACGCGCATGAAGCCGAAGCCCTCGTCGACGATCTCGAGGATGCCCTCGGCCACGCCGGGCTGGCCGTTGCGCTCAGGCTTCGACGGAGCCAGCGGGACGACGTCGAGCAGCTTGAGCACGAGGTCGGAGTGCTCCATCTCCTCGTGGCCCTCGATGTCGTGCTCGGCGGCAAGCTCGCGAAGCTCGTCCACGGACTTCGCCTGCAGATCGGCGAGGTTGAGGCCACCGTCCTCGTCGGCATCGGTCGGAAATGGACCGGTGTAGATCGACGAGTACTGGCCCGACGCATAGTCGTTGCGACGGCGCTGACTGAACCCACCGCGCTGGTTCTGACGGCGGGGGGCATTGTCCTGGCGTCGTCGTGACCGGCGGCGCTGTTGCTGTGGTCGCGCGTCGTCGTTCACGATCGCCTCGCCTGCCAGCAGTGCTTCATGTAGGACCTGACCTCGATGAATTTCGGGGAGCCGTCCCTGCTGCACCATCCGCGGCCCTCGATGAGGCTACGGGTGAAGCGCCGGCAGGATTGGCAGTTGAACAGGTCGACCTCTGGGGCGGTCTCGGCCTCGCGGTCGGGCTGTGCGGTTCGGGACTCGCGTGGGGTCAAACAGTCAGACCTTGCGGGTGCCGGCACGGGTGGTGATGTTGGGCCCGCCGTATCCGCTCATCTCACCGATGAGCCGCGTCCGGATCTGACGCAGGACGGGTCTCCAGTCCAGATCATCATACCCGAGTTCGGCAAGCACGTCCTCGCGAGTCGTCGCCTGACCGATGCGATCCACCAGTTGCGCCGATGCCGGATCGCGCCACCATTGCGTACCGCTCCGCTGCTCGAGCACCTCGACCAGCATGCCGGCCAGCAGCGTCGACCTGATCTTCGTCGCCGACGCGAGCGGCCCGTCGAGGCCGATGAGGTACTCGGCCTCCGAGACCAGCACGCCGGTGACGCCCGAGAGGATGCCCTGGTGGTACGCGCGCTGGAGCGCGGCGTCGTCCGTCGAGTACAGGCGAAGCTCGTACATCAGCTGGCCGATGAGGCGGCGGAGCCGCCAGAGCCGGACGAAGGTCGCGAAGTCCGCAAATGCGATCGCCTGGTCGGGGTCGACACTCAGCTCGTCCACCAGCCACTCCCGCGAGCCGACCAGCGTGGCGAAGGCCCGACCGACCGCGGCCGCTCCGCCCGACTCGGGCGCCGCGTCGCCGCCGGCAAGCTGCCGCTCGGCCGCGCGCCAACCGGTCGTGTCGCCGTGATCCGCGGCCGGACGACCGGCCGCAGCGAGGCCCGCCGTGACCGCGCGCGTGCCGAACCAGCCATCCCATTCGCCGCCGCGAACCACGTGCCACAGGTCGGCCTCGGTGGCGTCGCCCTGCTCGATGCCGATGAGCGCGAGATAGCGTCGGAGCGCGGCGAAGTACGGCGTCTCCGAATTGAGCGAGAAGCGCTCCAGGCTGACCGCCAGCTCGCGCGGATCGTCGCCCGCCCCGGCCGCGGCCTCGATCGGGTTGCCGGAAGCCGTCCATTCGGCCAGCCGCCGCTCGTAGAGCGGGTTCAGCCGGTCGACGGCCTCGAGGTAGGCGAGGTACAGGCGATCGCGGGCGGCGCGCTGCTCGGTCCGCGCGATGCGCTCGGGGAGATCGTCGAAGGCGATCCGCTCGCCGGCCCACATGACGACCGCGCGCGATCGTGCCTGCGCGATCGCCGCGGCAGTATCGGTCGTTGCGGCTTTGCGGCGAGCGAGGGCGCGGGTCGTCATCTGCTGCTCTCGACGGTGACGGCAGCCGCCGCGCCGCGCTTCCGGGCCGGCGCCGGCAGCGAGCCCGCGGCCGCGCCGACGAAGTCGCGGAACAGCGGATGCGGTCGGTTGGGACGGCTCTTGAGCTCCGGATGGGCCTGCGTCGCGACGAACCAGGGATGGTCGCGCAGCTCGACGTACTCGACCAGGCGGCCGTCGGGCGACACGCCGCTGAATCGCATGCCAGCCTCGCTCAGCCGGTCCCGATACGCGTTGTTGACCTCGAACCGATGGCGGTGGCGCTCGTACGCGATCTCGGTGCCGTACGCCTCTCGGACCTTCGAGCCCTCCTCCAGCCGCGCGGGATAGAGGCCGAGACGCATCGTCCCGCCCTTGTCCGTCACGTCGGCCTGGTCGGGCATGAGATCGATCACCGGATGCTCCGTGAACACGTTGAACTCGCTCGAGTTCGCATCCTCCGTGCCGAGGGCCTCGCGCGCGAACTCGATGACGGCGCACTGGAGCCCCAGGCAGAGACCGAGGAACGGCACGTTGTTGCGCCGAGCCCAGCGAATGGCGCGGATCTTTCCCTCCACGCCACGGTAGCCGAAGCCGCCCGGCACGACCAGCCCCGCGACGCCGGCCAGCTCATCGGCCACCTGCTCGGGCTCGATGCGCTCCAGGTGCTCGGACCGGATCCATCGAACGTTGACCTCGACCTTGTGGTGCAGCGCGGCGTGCTTGAGGGCCTCGCCGACGCTGATATAGGCATCGGGCAGCTCGGTGTACTTGCCCACGATCGCGATCTCGAGCTCCTGGCGCGGGGCGCGGATGCGGTTCACCAGCTCCTGCCACTCGGACAGGTCGGGCTCGCCGCCGGGCAGCTCCAGCTCGCGGGTGATGAGCTTCCCGAGCCCGGCGCGCTCGAGCTGGATCGGCACCTCGTAGATGCTGCGCGCGGTCTTCAACGGGATGACGGCGTGCACGTCGACATCGGTGAAGAGGCTCACCTTGTCGAGGATCTCGTCGTCGATCGCCTCGTCGCTGCGCAGGATGATGATGTCCGGCTGGATGCCGATGCCGCGCAGGGTGGAGACCGAATGCTGCGTCGGCTTCGTCTTGAGCTCGCCGGTCGCGCCGATCGACGGCAGCCAGGTGACGTGGACGTAGAGGACGTTCTTGCGGCCGACGTCCTTGCGCATCTGGCGGATCGCCTCCAGGAAGGGCAGCGACTCGATGTCGCCGACCGTGCCGCCAACCTCGACGATGACGACGCCGTGGGCCGCCAGGCCGCTGGCGGCCACGGATCCGGTGCCCTCGCGGGCGACGCGCGCGATGCGCTCCTTGATCTCGTTGGTGATGTGCGGGATGACCTGGACCGTGCCACCGAGGTAGTCACCGCGCCGCTCCTTGCCGATGACGCTCTGGTAAATCCGCCCGGTGGTGACGTTGCTCGCCTGGCTCAGGTTCTCGTCGATGAACCGCTCGTAGTGGCCGAGGTCGAGGTCAGTCTCCGCGCCGTCATCGGTCACGAACACTTCGCCATGCTGATACGGCGACATCGTCCCGGGATCGATGTTGATGTAGGGATCCAGCTTCAGGATGCTGACCGGCACGCCGCGGGCCTTGAGGATGCGACCGATGCTGGCCGCCGTGATGCCCTTGCCGAGCGAGCTGGTGACGCCGCCCGTCACAAAGACGTACTTGGGCATCTGGACAGGGTCCTCCGCGTGCGGCTGGGCGTGGCGGAAGCGGCGCGACACGCGAGCAGGAGCGCCTAGGTCTGCTCGGGACGCAATCATAGCCGATTCGACCGCCGCGCATGCCCGTTGGGGCCCGTGTATGTCACGTCGATCGTATGGATATCTGCCGCCCGAGTGAATGCACCACAGGGAGATGCCCATGCGCAGAATCGTCATTCCCTTCATCGTCGTGCTGGCGCTCGCCATCCCGACACTCGCCATCGCGCGCTCGGGAACCACGTTCCGGGCCCAGCTGAAGGAGCTGAATGGATCCGGAGTCAGCGGCACCATCTGGGTGACGCAAAGCGGCGACACCCTCACCGTCACGCTCGAGGCAACCGGCCTCGAGCCGGTCCAGAGCCACCTGCGGCACATTCACGGCCAGGGCGACGGCGTGTCGAACGCGGGCGCTTCGGGGGTGCAGATGTCGAAGTGCCCCACGCCGGCTGCGGATGCCAACGGCAACGGCCTGGTGGAGTTCGCGGAAGGGCTGAGCGACTATGGTGGCGTCGCCCAGGACCTCGGGACGTTCTCAACCCCGACCGGCTCTGTGAGCCTCACGACCACCCTCACCGGCGTCGATCTCAGTGATCTGCTGCCGCTCGACAGCCGCGCGATCGTGATCCACGGGCTCACCGTCGACGGGACCTACATCCCGTCGCTGCCGGTGGCCTGCGGCCAGCTTCACGCCCAGGGCTGAAGCTCTCCGGTGACGTGCCGCCTCGCCGCGCGGGGCGGCACGCTACTGCCCGGTCCCCTCCGCCGAGCCCGTCGTCTCCTCGGCGTCCTCACCGAGCTTCAGGGCGCAGACGATCTCACGATCATCGGCCTCCTCCCACGTCTGGCGTGACGGCGTGACCGATGTGATCCAGTACTGCGAGTCGGCGTACGCGATGCCGACGTAGTCCTCGAAATACGGCTGGCAGGCGCTGTCGGCGTACTCGAGAAGGGCCTCGTCTCCGGGGTACGGCGCGTCGATGGCGGCCTCGTGGTTGAAGATCGCGAAGGCCTCGTAGGTGTGCGGCGTGCCGCAGTCGAGGATGGTGACGGTGTCGACCTGATCGCCGCTCGCGTCGAAGCAATCGCCGCTCTCGAGATCGAACACGCTCGTCTCCTCGCCGTCGCCGGGATTGGCCGACGCCGATGCGAGAGCTGACGCGGAAGGTGCGACCGGCTCGCTGGCGGTGGCGAGAACGCTCGGCGAGGCGGTCGGGGTCGAATCGTTGCTGTCGCACGCCACGAGCACGAGGGCGGCCAGCGCAACGCCCAGGAGCGACAAGGACCGATGCGTACCACTGATCAATTCGGTGTATCTCCCGTTTGCGAAGGCCATGGCCCGGACAGGCTGCACGAAGGACGCCAGCGTAGGATGCGCCGATGATGTCGATCCTGCGCCTCGTTCACCCCGCGCCGACGGTTGCCGTCGTCGCGTTGTCCGCGGCGCTCGCCTTCATCCTGGCCGACCAGTCCGGCCCCGTGCCAGTCGACCGCCTGGCGTTGACGACGGCCACGGTGCTCGGGTCGCAGGTCCTGACCGGCGCCCTCAACGACTGGGCGGATCGCGACCGTGATCGTCTCGCGCGGCGCAGGAAGCCGATCGTCGAAGGGCTCGTGACATCGCGCGGGGCCCTCGCGCTCGCCGCTGCCGGTGGAGCCCTGCAGCTGGCGGCATCGGTTCCCCTCGGAGCGCTGGCGCTCCTGATCGGCGTTGCCGCATCGGCCTCGGCGATCGCCTACAACCTGTGGCTGTCGCGTACCCCGTTGTCGGTGCTGCCCTACCTCGTCAGCTTCGGGCTGCTGCCACTGTGGATCGCGGCCGGGATGGACGTGCCGCTGTCGCGGGTGGCTGCTGCGCCGGTGCTCGTGGGCCCGTTCGCCGCGGCAGCGCACCTGGCCAACACCCTGCGCGACTTCGAGACCGATCAGCGGACCGGCTCCCGCAATCTGGCCCAGGTGCTCGGCCGCCGTCGAGCTTTCGCCATTGCTCTCGGGATGGCCATGGCCGTCGGCATTGGAGTCGGTGTGGCGTTCCTGCTCGGCGGGAATCTCCGTGCTCTCACGGCCGTGCTCGGGTTCGCGGGTTTGGCCGCTGTTGCGCAGGGCGCCGCGGGTCCCGCGCGCCTCTGGACCGGGATGCTGATCGCGGCGGTGCTATGGACCGCCGCCTGGGCGTTGGGCACGGGATGACGGTTTCCGCACTAGCGGCGCCATTCCATTGGCGCCATTTCACACCGGGGCTTTGCCGCGTGCGAATTCTCCAGTGCACTGGGGATGCACCCCCATGAGGCGCCCGCCACCGCATCGTTCGTGCGGCGGGAGCCCTCATGGACTCGCGCAGCGCCACATGGAACAGCGCTTACGTGGAATAGCGCCAATGGATTGGGGCGGAGCCGGACGTGGATCCCGTCAGAGCGGCGAAAACCCCGTTCAACCGACCGTCCGGGAGGCGATGCTGAACCGGTGGAGGGCGGCGCAGCCGGTCCCGCCCGCCAGGGCGGGCTGAGCGGAGCCGCCTCCCCACGATCCCTATCGTCTCCTGGCCGACTCAGATCGCGTCGTCGAGCTCCATCTCCTCGTCATCGGTCTCTTCGGTCAGCTTCAGCCACACGAAGAGGCCGGCAAGGATGGTGAGCGGGATCACGATCATGGCGGCGACAAGCGCCGCGATGGAGATGAGAAGAACCTTGACCGCCTTCATGGAGGTCTCCTGTGTTACTGGGCGCCGCTGGGCTCCGGCGCGGGCTGCTGTCGCTGCTCAGGTGCGGCCTGGATCATAGCCAAGATCTCGTCGCGAGTGAACTCGGACAGCTGGTGCGCGGAGCGAGATCCGGAGACGCCGAACAGGCGCAGCACGAATGAGCCGTCCTGCTCGAAGAGGAACACATCGTGCGCCTTCTGGTTGTCGATGTAGGCGCCGATGATCCGCATTGCCAGCTCGTTGTAGTTCGTCAGGTCCGGGTGCGGGACATCTCGATCGGCTGATCCGCGCTTGGCGGAGCTGGCGTCCATCAGCTCCGCGACCTGCTCATCGGTCAGCTCATACGTGCGCTTGACTGTCGCGCCGAAGCTGTCCGAATCGGCTCCTCCGCTCTGAAGGCCGAGGCCCTGGAGCACGAAGCCACCCTCCAGCTCGAGCAGGAGCAGATCCTTGAGGTGCTCGCCGTCGGCGAAGGCGCCGATGCTGCGCAGGACCTCCTCCCAGTCCTGGCGCGGGCTCCCGTCGTAGATGCGCATGGCTTCCGCCGTCCCTCCGCTCCACTTGCCGACCGGCCGCCCGAGCATACCGCCCGAATCGGTCAGGTCAAGGCCGACGCGATGAGGCCCGCCGTGCGCGCGTTGTTGACGATGAGGCCGATGTTGACGCTGAGCGTTCGTCCCCCGGATGCATTCGCGAGATGTCCGAGCAGGTGCGGGGTGACCGCGCCGCCGGTGATGCCGCGCGCCTCTGCATCGGCCATCGCCTCGGCCAGCCACGCATCGATCTCCGCGGCATCGATGGCAAGATCCGCGGGCGGCGGCTGGACGATGAGCATCCCGCCCGCACCCGGGATGCGGCGGTGCGCCGCGATGGTGGCCGCGGCCGCTTCTGGGCTGTCGACGCGATGCGTCAGACGCAGGCCGGACGAGACGCTGTAGAAGGCGGGCAGCTCGTCCACGCCGTAGCCGATGACCGGCACGCGGCGCGTCTCGAGCAGCTCGAGCGTGGCTGGCATGTCGAGGATCGACTTCGCGCCCGATGAGATGACCGCCACGCGGGTCGCCGCCAGCTCGTCGATGTCGCTCGAGACGTCGAAGCTGTGCGACGCGCCACGGTGCACGCCGCCGATGCCGCCGGTCCCGAACACACCGATACCGGCCGCGTGGGCCGCGCGCATGGTCGCGCTGACGGTGGTCGAGGCCAATGCCTTCCGCGCAAGGAGCGGGCCGATATCACGCGACGCCGCCTTGGCGATGGTGCGCTCCGGATCAGCGAGGCGCGTCAGCAGCTCCCGGTCGGCCCCGACGACGACCGTGCCGTCCTCCAGGGCAAATGTGGCCGGAACCGCCCCCGTTGCGCGGACCGCCTGCTCGGCCGCCATGGCCGTCTCGAGGTTGTGCGGGACCGGCAGACCCTGCGAGATCAGGCTCGACTCGAGCGCAACCACCGCGCGGCCGTGGTCGAGCGCATCGCGCACGTCGTCGGAGATGCGCAGCCAGCCGTCGTCCATGGCGTCCATTGTCACTGCTCGCCGGCGACCCGTGCCTGGGCACCTGCGACCTGGGTGACGGCCCGGGCGGCTGAGGCGGCCGCCGCGAGCGCCGGCTCGAGCGCCTCTGGCGCCGGTGGCCAGCTCATGCCGACGAGCGCGGCGATCAGCGCCGCCGCGAAGGCATCGCCGGCGCCGGTCGTGTCGATCGCCACCACTGGCTCGCGGTCGGCGCGCACGATGCTGTCCCCGATGGCGGCGCGTGCGCCGCCGGCGTCGGTGACGACGACGATGGCGCCGAACGCCTCTGCGAGCGCGACGGCGGGGTCGGCCGCGGCATCGGCGAGTGCGTTCGCTTCGTCGGCGTTGAGCACCACCAACCCCGGAGCCAGCATCCTGAGCGCCGAGCGCCACGCGTCGACCTGCGCCCCGTCGAGCGCGCAGCCAACGACCGCGCGACGATCCGGCAACCGGTGCGTGCGGAGGTCGCTCACGTTCGGCTCGGTCAGGACGTAGCCCGACACCACCAGCCACGCCGCATCGATCGCCGCGAGTGGCGCGCCGAGCAGCGGCACGCGCTGGCTGAGCATGGTCCGCTGGCCATCACCGTCGACGAGCACCACCACCGTCCCGGTGGCGGATGCCTCGACCGCGTCGAGCGTGACGCCATCGCGCGCGAGCGTGGATCGCACGAGGTCGGCGGCCGGATCGGTCCCGAGGGCGCAGCGCAGGCGGACCGCGACGCCACGCCGTGCGAGGCGCACCGCCAGGTTCGCGCCCTGGCCGCCGGGCTCGAGCCGGATCGCGGCCGGCACATCTGCGCCGGGGCGCATCGGCTGCGTGGGTGTGGCCTGCACGTCCAGCAGGGCATCGCCGAGGACGAGGACCTGCGGCGTCACGATCAGAGCGGTCGGCGCGACGCGAAGCCCTCGCTGGTCGTGTGCCACCACGCCAGCTCGGGGTCGGACAGGCGCCAGCACAGCCAGGCGGGCTCGCCGTCCCGGACGGTCGGGATGTCGACGAGCCCGGCATCGAGATCGCGGACCATGACGCCCAGCGACCGGAGGTGGTCGAGCAGGGCCATCACGTCGTCGCCTGCGTCGCTCGGCCGCCGACGCTCGACGGCGAGCGCCAGCAGCGTGCTGCGGATCTCCGGCAGCAGCGCCCGAGCCTCGTCGACGGAGTAGGTCACCGCATCGGCCATTGCCGGCGGATGGTAGTGCTAGCATCGAAGGCGGGATGGGCCTGCTCCGCATCGCGACGGCGCCCTTCCGACGCCGGAGGTGACGCGAAGGCGCCATGACCGACGAACGAGGCCGCGGCCCCCGCGGCATCAACGACGAGGCTCCGCCCGGAGCCGACCCGTACACCGCCTACGACGACTTCAACCTGCCCGCCTACGTCGGGGTCCCGAGCTTCCAGAAGCTGCCGTGGATCACCGATGCCGATGCGCTGGCGCGCGAGCGGCCCGACGTCGCCATCGTCGGCGCGCCCTTCGACGACGCGGTCAGCCACCGACCCGGGGCGCGCTTCGGCCCGCGCGCCATCCGCCAGGCCAGCTACCACGCCGGGGCCATCAACTCGCTCCAGCTCGGAATCGAGCCCTACGATTGGCTCAACGTGGTCGACGCCGGCGACGCGCCGGTGACGCCGATGGACCTCGAACGCGGCCACGCGGTCATCGAGCGCAAGGTGCGGGACGTGATGCGCAGCGGCGCGATCCCGATCGTCCTCGGCGGGGACCACTCCATCACGTACCCCTCGGCGACGGCGGTCAGCGCCGCGGTCGCGCCGCGGCGGCTCGGCATCGTCCATTTCGACGCCCACGCCGACGCGGCCAACTCGACCTGGGGCAACCTCCGCTCGCACGGCACGCCGATGCGGCGGCTGATCGAGTCGGGCGCCGTCGACGGCCGCAACTTCGTGCAGGTCGGGCTGCGTGGCTACTGGCCGGGACCCGACACGCTCGAGTGGATGCGCGAGCAGGGCATGCGCTGGCACCTCATGACCGAGATCGAGGAGCGCGGCGCGGAGGCGGTCATCGCCGACGCGATTGCCCAGGCGCTGGACGGCCCGGAGGTCATCTACCTGTCGGTCGACATCGACGTCATCGATCCCGGCATGGCGCCGGGGACCGGCACGCCCGAGCCGGGCGGCATGCTCACGCGGGAGCTCCTGCGCGCCGTGCGGCAGGTCGTCTCATCGGTCGAGCTGGCCGGGATGGACGTGGTGGAGGTTGCGCCGCCGTTCGACCATGCCGAAGTCACCGCGGCAGCGGCGCATCGGTGCGTGCTGGAGGCGATCAGCGCGCTGGCGGCGAAACGGCGCGCGTCGGGCGCGCGCCAGATCGCCGAGCTCGGCGCCGTGACCGAGTCATCGGCCGGCGGCTGAGGTTCAGCCGCCCCGGGTGAAGGTGGTCGTCGCGACCTCTTCGCCGTTGCGCACGGCGGTCAGGGTGTAGTCGCCGGGCGGCAGGTTGCCAGCGGTGAACGTGGAGTAGTAGTAGCCATCTCCGCCGCCGCCCAGGGTGTACGGGCCGCCGGGAATCGTGCCCGGCGGCCCGCTCAGGACCGCATTGAACGTGTCGCCAGCGGATGCATCGGTGAAGCGCACGAGGGCCGTGAACGAGCCAGCGCCGGGCGGCAGGGTACCGAGCTGGCCATTGCACGCATCGCCGGAGATCGACTCGCAGGCCAGGACCTCGGCGGAGAAGCCCGGCTGGTCCGCCGTTGCGGGCGTCGGCGTGGCTGCCAACGTGGGCGTGGGCGCCACCGTGGGGATCGGGGTCGCGGCCGGCGCGCTGGACTGGAGCACCGCTCCGCCCGGTTGGCCGACGACGATCGACGGCGCCGGGCTCTCAATGTCGGCGGCGGGCTCGCCATCGGTCCCGCGCGGCCAGAAGATGATGGCCGCCGCAAGGACCAGGACGACGGCGATTGGAATGCGGAGCTGCTCGAAGGTCAGGCCGGACATCTGAGTGGCGCGGGTGTGCAGATCCGGGGCCAATCCCCGATCAGGTCACCTCGAAGCTGGTGGACCCGGCGGGCTCGCCGTTGCGTGTGATCTCGACCTGGTACGTCCCCGCCGGCAGGCCGCTGAACGGGAAGTAGGTCCACCCGCCGGGGCAGGTCGGTGAGCACCCGATCTGGGCCAAATCGATCGAGCCGTCCTCTGTGGAGCCGTCGGGCAGGATCAGCGTCACGCCGATGACATCGGCCTGGGTGCCATTCTTGAATCCGACCCAGATCCACACCGACCCGCTGTTGACCGCGCCGTTCGAGTCGCACCCGTCGCCGCTGGCGCTGCCCGGGATGCACGGCTGCGCCTCGGCGCTGAACCCATCCGGGAAGACGACGGGACCCCCGCTCTCGCTCGGTGATCCGCTGGGGCCGGCACTGACACTTGGCGCGACGCTCTCGGACGGTTCGGCGGATACAGAGGCCATGACCGACGGACTCGGCGTATCGGTGAGCTCGCCGGTGCCGGGACTGCCACTGAAGATGCCTGCCAGCAGGGCACCGCCGAGCAGTGCCACCACTCCGAGCGCCAGGAAGCCGACGATCGCGAGCGCTCCCCCACCGGAACGGCGCTCGCGCGAATCCTCCCAGTCGTCGTAGGCGTACTCGTATTCCTCGCCTTCGTACGCCGCATCGTCGAAGTTGTCGACGTATTCCGGCTCCGGCTCGTCCGTGACCGGAAGGTCCGATGGCGGCGGCGCATACGCGGCCGTTGGCGGCGGCGCGGCGGCAGGAGTGGGCGCCGCGGCCGGCCGTACCCACTCGTCGCGGTCACGCGTCAGGTCGGGCGGCGGAGCGGCGACCGCCGGCTCCTCGGGCTCCTGGAGAAAGTCACGACGCCGATCGCTCGCGCCGGTTCGACCGCGCCGCGCCTGCGCGTCCTGCGGATCGGGCTCGAAGCGCTCGTATCCGGCCTGCTCGTCGTCCACCGTACCGCCGCGGCGGTACGGGTCACCGCCGGTGCGTCGCGCGCGGATACGCTCCTGGAGCTCGTCGCGGTCCATTCCGCGCGGCCGAATGCGCGCATCGGGCGGGATGGCCGATCCGCACTGCGTGCAGAACGCAGCCGGAGGCGTGGAACGGTGACAGGTCGGGCAGCGGATCTCGCCCGGCTTCGGGGTCGCCATCGCTGCGCATTGTGACGGCCCGGGCCGTTGCGTGCACGCATCAGCGCCACGGGTTCAATCAACCCGGAGCGATCAGGCGCCAGGGCGCTTCCACTCGCTGCCATCGGCGAAGCGCTCGCGCTTCCAGATCGGCAGACGCTCCTTGATCGCCTCGATGACGAACCGATTGGCATCATATGCCTCCGCCCGGTGCACGGCCGCGGTCACGATGACGACCGCCGCCTCGCCGATCGGCACGATGCCGAATCGGTGGACGACCGCGACGCGCGCGCCGAAGCGCGTCTCCGCCTCGGCGCCGATCTCGTCGAGCACCGACGCCGCCATCTCGGGATAGACCTCGTACTCGAGCTCGATGACGCGACGGCCGTCATCGGCGACATCGCGGGCGCGTCCGACGAACGTGACGAGCGCGCCGTGCGACGGACCGGCGACAGACGCCTCAAGCGCCTCGACATCGATTGGCTGGTCGGTCAGGCCGCCGGCACCGCCGCTGACCGGGGGCAGGAAGGCGACGACGTCGCCATCGGCGAGGATGACATCCCACGGTGCGTACACGCCGTTGCGGGCGCCCCGCACGTACGGCCGGTGGGGCTCGACGGCGGGGTAGCGGCTCTGGAGCTCGGTCCAGGCATCGGCGACGGTTGCGTCATCGGCGAGGTCGACCTCGAAGCGATCCGCGGAGAGCTCGCGCAGCGAAGCGAACGTGCGAAGCGTGACCCGCATCGGCTCAGACGGGGACGCCGGTCAGGTAGGTAATGCTGGCACCGGCGATGGAGCCGGCCATGATCAGCGCCAGGCCGATGTAGAGCAGCCCGGTCGATGCCTGGAGCGATGAGGCGTTCGAGGCCAGGATCGCCAGCACGGTCGCCGCGATCGGCAGGACGATCCCGACGCCGAGGCGAAGCCAGGTCAGGATGCCGATGCCACCCTCGAGCGCATCGGTCCCGCCGGACGCAATGGCGATGACGAAGGCGACCGCCTGGAGCCCGAGCGCGACCATCAGCAGCCACATCATCCGTCGCAGCGGTGCCGGCGACAGCTTCGGCGTGACCAGGTACCAGTGCCCGAGGAGCATGGCCGCGTTGACCGCGCCAAGCGCCAGGGCGGCGAGGACGAGCTGGCCGGCGAAGAGCGCCGGGCTGACGCTGCCTCCTGCGGCGGCAAGCACGACGAGCGCGCCGATGCCGACGAGACCCGTGCCGATGGCCAGGCCGCTGCGCGGCCATTTCGCGATGGAGGCGACGAGGTAGGCGGCCGACCCGGCAGCGAAGGCGAACGTCAGCGGCCGCCGCAGAGACTCCGTGGCCGATGCCTGCGAGGCCGGTGGCAGGGCCAGGTCGCTCACGATCAGGATGGCGGCGAAGGCGACCAGCAGCCACGCCATGAACAGCCGATAGCCACGCGTCGTGCCGCCCAGCCGCTCGGTGAGTCCGACGACGAGCAGCGTCCCGGCCGAGAGGGCGGCCCAGAAGATCCAGTTGACGAAGAGAATGGCCTCGATCTGCACGAGTGCGTCAGGCCGCCCCGCGCTCGCGGGCCAGGCTGCCGGTCAGGCCGATCTCGACCCAGCCGTCCGTGATGCGCACCGGGAAGGTCTCGACCGGCTCGGTGGCCGGCGGCACGACCGCCGCGCCGGTACGCACGTCGAAACATCCGTTGTGCCAGGCGCAGATGAGCACACCCTCGCGCGGATCGAAGCCTGCCTCGGACAGCGGGAAGTCGCGATGCGAGCAGTTGTTCTGGACGGCGAAGAACTCACCGGCGTGGCGAACGAGCACGACCGGCGTGCCATCGATCTCGACCGGGATGAGCTCGCCGTCGCGCAGCTCATCGGCGGGCAGGATCCGGGCGTATCGGGTCGCCGCCAGCGTCATCGCTTGCCCAGCCGCTGCTCGGGAGCGGGCAGCCACCACGTGAATTCGGCGATTTGGCGGCCTCTCACGGCACTCACCGTCGTCACCGTGCTCACCGCGAGGCGGGCGTGCGGGCGAAGGCCAGCAGGCGTGGCTCGGTCATGTCCTCGATGCTCCAGCGCAGGCCTTCGCGGCCCAGCCCCGAGTCCTTGACGCCGCCGTACGGCATCGCGTCGGTGCGCCAGGTCGGGATGTCGTTGACGATGATGCCGCCCATCTCGAGCTCGTCGTGCGCGAGCAGCGTGTGGTCGAGCGACGACGTGAAGATGCCGCACTGGAGGCCGAAGCGGCTGTCGTTGATGTCGCGCAGCGCATCGGCGAAGGAGTCGACCGGGAAGAGGTTGACGACGGGTGCGAAGGCCTCCTCCGAGCAGATCATGGCGTCACGCGGGACGTCGGCCAGGACGGTCGGGCCGAACCATCGGCCGTCGGCGTCGCCGCGCACGAGCGCCCGGGCACCGGATGCGAGGGCATCGGTAACCCAGCCATCGGTGCGCTGGACGGCCTTCTCGTCGACCATCGGCCCGAGCTCGGTCTCCGGATCGAGTGGATCGCCCACCTTCACGCGCCGCGTGCGCTCGACGAAGCGGCGCTCGAACTCGTCGTAGATGTCGCGCACGACGTAGATGCGCTGGACGCTGATGCACACCTGGCCGGCATACGCGAAGGAGCCGTACACCAGGCGCTCGACCGCCCACTCCAGGTCCGCAGTCTCGTCGACCACGGCGCCGGCGTTGCCCCCGAGCTCGAGCACCACCTTCTTCTTGCCGGCCTCTGCCTTCATCTTCCAGCCGACGCTCGGCGAGCCGGTGAACGAAAGGAGCTTGAACCGATCGTCGCCGACCATGGCGTCGCCGGTCGGCCGGTCCATGGGCAGCACGCTCACCGCGCCCTTCGGCAGGTCGGTCTCGGCCAGGTATCCCGCCACGCGCAGCATCGAGAGCGGGTCCTTCGACGGCGGCTTGAGGACGATGCTGCATCCCGCCGCGATGGCCGGCGCCACCTTGTGCGCGGCCAGGTTCAACGGGAAATTGAAGGGGCTGATGCCGGCGACCGGGCCGATCGGATAGCGCCGCACGATCCCGTGCCGCCCCTTGTTGGCCGGCGCCCAGTCGAGCGGCAGCCACTCGCCGTTGATGCGGGTGGACTCCTCGGCCGCGATCCGGAAGGTGAGGGCGCCGCGGGCCACCTCGCCGCGGGCGTCCTTGATCGGCTTGCCGGACTCGCGTGAGAGGAGCACCGCCAGCTCGTCGGCATCGCGCTCGATGCAGCCGGCGACGTGCATGAGCGCAGCGTGGCGCTCGTAGGAGGGGAGCCGCTTCGTCTCCTCGAACGCCTCCACGGCCGCAACCGTGGCGCGCTCGAGTTCATCGGCTCCGGCCTGGAAGGTGGTGGCGACGACCTCTCCATCGGCCGGGTTGCGCACCTCGAGTGGGGTGCCGGCTTCGACGAACTCTCCGGCCAGGTAGATCGGGATGGAGGGCGCTCGGACCTCGGTCGTCATGATCGGCATTCTACGTCCGAATCTCGCCCGGCTCAGAGACGGGCCTTGGCGGTCCGCGTATAGTCCGGAGCGACTGGTTGCCCATCGCCCAGGGAAGCTCATGATCGAGGCTGTGATGGCACGTCCACGCTCCGCGCTTGCGTTCAGCCCTGCCATTGCGGCCATCCTCGTGCTCGGCGCTTGCAGTGCCGGTGGCGCGCCGACCGGATCCGCATCGGCGGCTGAAGTTCACGCCAGCCACCTGCCTTCGTCGCAGCCATCCGCGTCCGCGCCGACCGAAGACAGTCCGCCGGCCGATGCCACGCGGCTCGAGGACGGCGACACGATCGTCATGGCGCAGTTCGCGTTCTCCGAGACGGCAGTCATCGTTTCCGCAGGCGCCACGCTGACCTTCATGAACGAGGACAACGTCGGGCACACCGTGACGAACGGCGTCCAGGGCTTCCCCGTCGAGGATCCGGCGTTCAACAAGCCGGTACAGGCGGGCGACTCGATCGAGATCACGTTCGGCCAGCCCGGCCGCTACGACGTCACCTGCGAGCCCCACCCGATCATGCAGATGACGGTGTTCGTCGAGGGCTGATCCACCTTCGCCGAAACAACTTGCTACCATCGGGGGGCATGAACCCCCTCTACCTCGGGCTGGAGCTTGGTGCTGCCGCGTTCTTCATCATCGCCGGCTGGCTCGCGTTCCGGCGCGGCCGGCTCCCGTTCCTCGAGCTCGTCAGCGCCGCGACGTTCGGGCTGCTGCTCGAGGAGGGCGACCAGCTCATCTTCGAGACGTACCACTACTCGCCCGATTTCATGCTGACCATCGACCGGGCGCCGGTCGTCATCGGTCTGACCTGGGCGGTCATCATCGCGGGCGCCATGCGCATCACCGATGCGCTCGGCGTGCGCCGCCGATACGCGCCGGTGGTCGACAGCGTCCTCGCCATCATGCTCGACCTCGCCTTCGACGCGGTCGCCATTCGCATGGGCCTGTGGACGTGGCGGGACATCGGTCCGGAGATGGGCTGGTTCGGCGTTCCGGGTGGCAACTTCTACGCGTGGCTGTTCGTCACGTTCGGCTTCAGCCTCGTCACGCGGCGGCTGCGGGATGCCGCGCACCGCCGCCCGGGCCTCGAGTGGCTCCAGCTGCTCGTTCCGATCCCCGCCTTCGCCATCCTGCTGACGAGCATCGTCCCGTTCGCGATCGTCAAGCCGCTCGTCGACTCCGATCCCGGCGGCGGGCTCGCGCTCTTCGCACTCACCCTCGCCGCGTTCGTGGCGCTCGGCGCGTGGGCGATCTGGGGACCGGACCGCATCCGCCCGAACGGTGCGGGCGTCGCCATCCTGGATCTGCGGCTGACGTTCCTGACGCGGCTCGCGATCCACCTCTTCTTCGTCGGCGCCCTCGTGGCGACCGGCATCGCCGAACGCGAGCCGATGCTCCTGGTCGTCGCTCTTGTGATGCTCGGCGCCGAGGCGCCACTGAGCGTGCTGGTGCATCGGCGCATGCGCGACTGGGAGCGGACGACCGATCCGGCCGGGACGCGGGCGAACGTCGCCGGCAGCGAACCCGCCGCGCTACCGTAGCGGCGTGAGCGCTGACATCCGGCCGTCGCTCGATCTCGACGCCTGCGTCCAGCACCTGCGCGGCCTCATCCGCATCCCCTCCGTCAACCCGCCGGGAGGTGGCCCGGATGTGGCCGCCGGCCGCGACCCGCGAGGTGGCGAGACGGCGGCAGCCCGCTACTGCGCCGACGTGCTCTCCGGTGACGGCATCGAGGCCGAGGTCATCGAGCTGACCGAGGGCCGCGGCTCGGTCTTCGCACGGCTCCGGGCCAACGGCCCTGCCACGGACCCGCCGCTCATCCTGCTCAGCCACATCGACGTGGTGCCGGTCGACGCCGAGTCGTGGACCCGCGACCCATTCGGTGGCGAACTCATCGACGGCGTGGTCTGGGGCCGCGGGGCGGTCGACATGAAGAACATGGTGGCCATGGAGCTCGGCGTGATGCTGGCACTGAAGCGCTCCGGCGCCGAATTGCGGCGTGACGTCATCTTCGGCGCCGTTGCCGACGAGGAGGCCGGTGGCGAGCACGGCGCCCGCGGCCTGGTCGAGCAGCGACCGGAGCTGTTCCATGACGCCGATGGGCGCCGGGCCGCGGCGGCCATCAACGAGGTCGGCGGCTACTCGATGACCATCGGCGACCATCGCTTCTACACCGTCCAGGTGGCCGAGAAGGGCATCGCCTGGACCCGGGTCCGGACCACCGGCACACCGGGCCACGGCTCGATGCCGCACCCCGACAATGCGGCCATCAAGCTCGCCAACGCCGTGGCGGCCATCGCCACGGACCAGGCGACGCGCCCGATGCGGATCATCCCGGTCGTGGCGGACTTCCTGGCCGGCATCGGCCTCGCCGATGTGGGCGAGCTGGCGGAGCGTGATCCCGACGCCGTCTCCGCCGCCCTCGAGAGGGCCGTTGACGACCCGGTCCTGCGCCGCTCGATCGACGCCATGCTGCGCGACACGGTCACGCCGAACGTCCTGCACGCCGGCAAGAAGGTGAACGTCATCCCCGGAGCGGGCGAGGCCGAGATCGACGTCCGCACGCTGCCGGGCACCGACCAGGCCGCGCTGTTGGCCCACCTCCAGGAGGTGGTCGGCAACGATGCGACGGTCGAGTCGGTCGTGAGCCTGCCGGCCGTGGAGTGGCCGGCCGACGCCGAGATCGTCGACCTCATGCACCAGGCGCTGCGCGCCGCCGACCCGGAGGCGACCTCCGTGCCGATGATGATCACGCCCGGGACCGATGCGAAGGCGCTCGCCCAGATCGGCATCCCCTGCTACGGCTTCGCTCCGCTCCGCCTGGATCCGGACGTGCCGTTCCTATCGGTCTTTCATGGTCACGACGAGCGAATCCCGGTGAGCGCGCTGGCCTTCGGGCTGCCCGTGCTGGCCGATGTCGTCGCTCGGTACGCCACGCGCGACTGAGCGGGCGGAATTCGGCCATTTCGGCACGCTCGGCTATACTCGCGCGACGACTCCGCCATCAGCCACGAATTGACTCAGACCACCGATGCGGGTGACGCGCCAACCGCGCGCACCGTCGCTTTCGTCTTCCCCGGCCAGGGCTCCCAGTACGTCGGCATGGGTGCCGACCTGGTCGCGCGATCCCCCGCCGCAGCGGCTGCCTTCGAGCGCGCCGATGCGGCGCTCGGCATTCCACTCTCGCGAATGATCCTGGAAGGCCCGGCGGAGGAGCTCGACCAGACGATCAACGCGCAGCCGGCCATCCTGGCCACCAGCGTCGCCTTCCTGGAGGCGATGCGCGAGGAGGCACGCCACGCCGGCATCGAGCTCGAGCCACGGGCCGTGGCCGGTCACTCGGCCGGGCAGTACGCGGCCGCCGTCGCCGCCGATGCGCTCGACTTCGCCGACGCGCTGCGGCTCGTCCGTGAACGCGGCCGCATCATGCAGGAGCGCGGCATCGAGGGCGGCATGGGCGCCGTCATCGGCCTCACCGATGAGCAGATCGACGAGATCGTGGAGCAGGCACGCGAGCATGGCGAGATCGCCGTGGCCAACGACAACGCGCCAGGCCAGATCGTCCTGTCGGGCGTCATCCCGGCCCTTGTCTTCGCCCTCGAGATGAGCAAGACGGTCGGTGCCCGTCGGGCGGTGCGGCTGACCGTCAGCGTCGCCAGCCACTCCCCGCTGATGCGCCGCGCCCGGGAGGAGTTCAGCTCGATCCTGGCCAAGGTCCCGTTCCGCGAACCCAGCGTCCCCATGCTGGGCAACGTACACGCCAGCGTGATCCACACCGCCGACGGCCTGCGCAGCGAGCTGTCGGACCACCTCGTCCACGGCGTGCAATGGACCGACACGGTGCGGCGCATGGTGGCCGACGGCGTGACCGACTTCGTCGAGGTCGGCCCCGGCCGCGTGCTGACCGGCCTCATCAAGCGCATCAGCCCGCTCTCCGGGGCCCATGCCACCGACGCTCCGCGGCCCGACGGCTCACGCATCTGGCTGCCTTCGAGCGGCGAGGCCGACAGCGCCCCGAACCCCGCCGAGGGCAGCGCGTGAGCCAGCGCCGGGCCGTGGTGACCGGCCTGGGGGCCGTGTCACCGGTCGGCATCGGCCTCGACCAGACGTGGGAGGCACTGGTCGCCGGTCGCTCGGGGATCGCCGACGTCACGCTGTTCGACGCATCGGCCTACGACATCCACGTCGCCGGCGAGGTCAAGGGCTTCGACGCCACGCAGTACATGGAGCCACGCGACGTGCGACGGCACGACCGCAACACCCATTTCGCGGTGGCTGCCACCGGCGAGGCGCTGCGCAACGCCGGCATGTTGGACGGCGACAACCACCTGACCGATGTGGATCCGGACCGGTTCGGGATGGTCTTCGGCACCGGCATCGGCGGGATCGGGA
>DASTTX010000038.1:0-3356 GCA_035759945.1 Candidatus Limnocylindria bacterium
GAGATGAACACCCTGCCGGGCTTCACGGCGACGAGCATGTATCCCAAGCAGGCGGAGCTGGCGGGGCTGTCGTTCGATCGGCTCGTCACCCGCCTGATCGAGCTGGCCCTGGAGCGCGAACGATGAAGCTGAAGCCGCAGCCCCGGCCGTCCCGCACGCCGCGACCGAAGGCGCGGCGCGGCGCCGTCAAGCGCGGCGCGCGCCCACGGGGCGGGCAGGCCCGGCGCCCGGGCGTGCCGCTCCGCCGGCGGATGGCCGGCCGGCTGCCGTCGATCCGCCGCGTGCTGGCGGGCCTGGGTGCCGTCGCCGGCGCGGCCATCCTGATCGCGCTCCTGAACGGGCCGTGGCTGCGCGTCACCCAGACCGCCTGGGCGGGCGAGCACTACACGAATGCAGCGGACCTCGCTGCCGTCCTCGACGCCGAGCGCGGCACGAGCGTGCTCGCCGTCGACACCCGCGCGCTGCGCGAGCGGCTCGAGCGGATCCCGTCCGTCGCGCGCGCGGAAATCAACGCCAGCCTCACCGGCAGCGTCGAGGCGCGGGTGGTCGAGCGCGAGGCGGCCTTCGTGTGGGAGACCTCGTCGGCGCGGTTCATCGGCGCGGCCGACGGCACGGTGTTCGCCGGCTCCGCGCTGGATGCGGCGCCGGACCCCGCCCTCGACGGCCTGCCCCACATCAGCGATGGGCGCTTCGCGGCGCGGCTCATCACGGTCGGTGACGTGATCCCGGCCGCCCTGCTGCACACCGCCATGCGTGTCGCGGCCATCGATCCGGCCGCACTGGGGTCGGCCGCGACGGACGTCTCCATCGCGCTGGACGACGAATATGGGTTCCAGCTCGTCTCGTCGCAGCCGGGCTGGTCGATGGCCCTCGGCATCTACGGACTCGACCCCCGCGAGACCACCGCCGAGGCCGATGCGCGCCTCGAGCGCCAGATCACGGCCGTCCGCACGCTCTTCGCGTCGGAGGTCGAGGCCGACATCGGATGGGTGGATGTGCGCAACCCCGGAAAGGTATATTTCCGTGCCAAGGGGTGACGTGACCGCCGGCGCGGGGTGCGGCCCCGACCGAGACCCTCGCTTCGGGACCTTCCCACATGTGGCTACCGCTCGTCGGCCTTGCGCTCGGCATTGCGCTCGGACTGGTGCTCAACTTCACCGTGAGCCCGGACCTGGCGCGCTACTCCGCGGTCGCCATCCTGGCCGGGCTCGACTCAGTGCTCGGTGCGATCCGCGCGGAGCTGGATGCGCATTACGACAATCGGATCTTCCTGTCGGGCTTCGTCACCAACGCGCTGGTGGCGGTGGCGCTGACCTTCGTCGGCGACCGGCTCGGCATCGACCTGTACCTGGTGGCACTCTTCGCCTTCGGCCTGCGCATCTTCCAGAACGTGGCCCTCATTCGGCGTCACTTCCTGTAGGCTCGATCGGCACCGATGCGCGCTCCGTCGAGCGCGCCGTGAGCAGGAGGTAGCTTGGAACGCGAGGCTGTCCTCGTCGGCATCGACGCGGGAACGACGAAGGTCACGACTCTCATCGGTGAGGTCGGCCGCAGCGGTGACGTCAACGTCATCGGCTACGGCATTGCCCCTTCGGTCGGCATGAAGAAGGGAATGGTCGCCAACATCGACCAGACCGTGAACTCGATCGCCTCGAGCGTCGAGAAGGCCGAGCGCCTCAGCGGCTACAAGATCAGCTCGGCCTTCGTCGGCGTCGGCGGCTCGCACATCAGCTCCCAGAACTCGCGGGGCGTGGTGGCCGTCTCGGGCCACAAGCGTGAGGTGAGCCGCGAGGACGTCGCGCGCGCCACCGAGGCGGCCAAGGCGGTCCAGGTGCCCTCCAACCGCGAGATCCTGCACGTCGTGCCGCGCGGCTACATCGTCGACGGCCAGGAGGGAATCAAGGACCCGCTCGGCATGAGCGCCGTCCGGCTGGAGGTCGAGACGCACATCGTTGCCGGAGCGGCGACATCGGTCCAGAACCTGTCGAAGTGCGTCACTGGCTCGGGCGTTCAGATCGATGAGATGGTGATCAGCTCGCTGGCCGCGGCCGAGGCGACCCTGACCGATACCGAGAAGGAGCTCGGCGTCCTGGTCGCCGACATCGGCGGTGGGACGACGGATATAGCGATCTTCGTGGACGGCGCGGTCTATCACACCGCCGTGCTGCCGGTCGGCGGCATCAACGTGACGAACGACGTCGCGATCGGCCTTCGCACCTCGCTCAACCTGGCGGAGGAGATCAAGATCAAGCACGGCAGCGCCAACCTCGCCGATGTCGAGCCGGAGGAGCTGCTCAACGTCGCGGTGCTCGGCGAGTCCGGCGGCCAGACGATCCAGCGGCGCAAGCTGTGCGAGATCATCGAGGCGCGCATGGGCGAGATCGCCAGCCTCATCCGCGAGGAGGTCAAGCGCTCCGGCCACGCGGGCATGCTGCCGGCGGGGGCGGTCCTGACCGGCGGCGGGGCGAGGCTCGCCGGCGTCGAGGTCCTGGCGCGCGACACGCTCGAGATGCCGGTGCGCATCGGCTCACCCCAGGGCATCGGCGGCCTGATGGACCAGATCGGCAATCCGGCCTTCTCGACCTCGATCGGGCTGCTGCTGTGGGGCGCCCATCACCTCGGCGAGGAGCCGATCGGCTACGCCAGCGGCAACGGCATGAACCCGCTGTCGCGGGTCGGGGAGTGGGTTCGGAACCTGTTCCCGGGCTGACGAACACGTCGGTCGGGCGCGTCAATCACGGTGCGGGCGCATCGTCGTGGGCCAGGCGCTCGGTGAGGCCGTCGCGCCAAGCGGGCGGCTCGGCGACCTCCGACCAGTAATCGGTCTCTCGCCGAACGAGGCCGTCCTGGAGCTCCAGGAGCTTGACGCCGTACCAGTCGCTGCCATCGGCGTAACGCATCCGCGCCTCGCCGATCCAGACGTCGCCGCTGCCGGCCACGCGCACCACCGTGTTGGCCGGGGTCACCACGTAGCGGTCCTCGGCGCCGATGACGCGCACGGGGTCGAAGCTCGGATAGCCGCCGGGATATCGGTCGCGCAGGTGGCGGTAGGCACTGTTCGAGCGCACGATCTCACCGGTCGCCGGCCAGCGGTGCTCCCAGTCCGGGGCGCGCATGGACTCGAGCGCGTCCAGGTCGTTCCGCGCGTTCGCCTCGAGGTAGCGTCGGACGAGGTCGCCGTTCGTCACGCGCGGAGCATACGACCCGTGTCGAGCGATGCGATCGGCTGACATCGTGGACAGAGTAGTGGCCTTTCCACACCGGGTTTACGGCTGTGGATAACTCGGTGGTGCATTGTGGAAAAACTGCCGACGGCGCCGATGGCGGATCGCTAGAATCGGTCAAACCCGTCGAAG
>DASTTX010000039.1:0-2015 GCA_035759945.1 Candidatus Limnocylindria bacterium
CATCTCGCGACGCTCGAGGACCGGGCGGCGGCGGTCGCCGGCCGCCGGCAGACGTACGGCACGATCGCGATGCTCGCTCCCGACGGCGAGATCGAGTTCCCGGTGCCGGTCGACGACATCGGCGCGCTCGACGTTCGCCGAGACGCGATCGGGCTTCCTCCCCTAAGCGTCGACGCTCGCTTCCTCGCCGATGCCGACCTCGTCCCATACGGACCGGAGCGCGGCTCGGTGCCCGTCAACCAGTGGCCGATGCTGGTCGAGGGCCATGTCTCGGTCGAGGCCACGCTCGAGGCGGGAATACGGCCGATGCATCGCATCTGGGCGGTGCGACCCGGCGATCGTCGCCTCGGGCGTCTGCGAACGCTGGCACGCGAGCGTGGCATCCAGATCGATCAGGTCGAGCCCGAGCTCATCGACGAGCTCGCCAGCGGCCGAACGCACGGTGGCGTCATCGGCCTGGTCGGACCGCGGCGCGAGCGCTCGATGGACGAGCTCATCGGCGAGGTGGGGGAGGGTTCCCTGCTCGTCATGCTCGACGGCATCGAGGATCCCTTCAACTACGGCCAGGCCGTCAGGGCCCTCTATGCGGCGGGCGTCGACGGCCTCGTCACGCGCCGCAGCTGGGAGACGGCGCTGACCACGGTCACGCGAGCATCGGCAGGTGCTACCGAGCTGATGCCGACCGCGTCAGCCGACGGCGCCGAACTCGCCGCTGATGCGGCCCGAGCGGCCGGAATGCGTGTGGCGTGCGCCGTGGCGGATGCGAACGCGGTCGAGCTCCACGAGGCGGACCTGTCCGGAGGCGTGTTCCTGCTCATTGGCGGTGAGCGACGCGGCGTGACGCGCTCGTTCATCGAGCGGGCGGACCTGCGGCTGCGCATCGGCTACGGCCGGGAACGTGCGCCGGAGCTGGGTACGGCCGCCGCGGCGGCGATCATCGGCTTCGAGGCGCTGCGACAGCGCCGTGCTGCGTCGAGCTAGAAGACGCGGCGTCCGGCCAGGCGGTCTGCCTGGGCCGTGGTCGGCATCGGCCGGCTCAGGCGCCGCCAGACGCGCTCGCGGATGGCCAGGCCGGCGAAAAGATACAGCGCGGTGAGCGCGACGAGGAGTCCGTAGCCGACCGCCAGCGGGCCGAGATCACCGCCGATGGCGGTGCCGCCGACCATGCTGAGGCTGCCGAGCGCAAGCCCGCCGATGGCCATGGACCACATCGCCTGTCGCATGCAGTGAGCCTACGCCCGCGCGAGCACGAATCGCATAGGACCATCGGCTGCGATGGCGTAGGACCTTGGCGGCTGCCTTTACTCAGTCGACAGTCGGCTGGCACTTCCGCAAATGTATGTTATGTTGCGTAACTACGAGGCCTAGTGGACGCCGACCACGTTGCTCGCGGCGACCGGGCGACTCATGCCCTTGAGCGTCAGCTCACCTACCGATTCGACCTCCACCATGCCCTCGACCACGGCGATCGCGCGCTGGCTGAGCAGGATCTGGTTTGGGCCGGCCTGGCTGCTCAGGCGCGACGCCAGGATCACGACGTTGCCGATCGCGCCGTAGTCATAACGGCCCTCGAATCCGATGCGCCCCAGCGTGGCGTATCCGACCGCGATCCCGACGCCGAAGCCCAGCTCGTAGCCGCGCTTGTGCCAGGCGTCGGACAGGACCGCGAACCGCTCGCGCATGGTGATCGCCATGCGCACGGCGCGCTCCACGTGGTCGTCCTGCGGGACGGGATCGTTGAAGAAGACCATGACGCCGTCGCCGGCGAAGTGCTCGAGCGTGCCGCCATGCTCGACGATGGCATCGCCGATCATGCGGTGATACTCACCAAGGACCCCGAGAAGCTCCTCCGGATCGGCCTGCTCGGCGAAGCTGGTGAAGCCGCGCAGGTCGCAGAAGGCGACCGTGATCTGCCGCCGATGGCCCGCCAGCATCTGCTCGCCCTCCGGCGACGAGATGAGCCTGGCGACCTGCGGCGACAGGAACCGGCTGAGCTCGGTCTTCTGACGCTCGAT
>DASTTX010000040.1:0-2581 GCA_035759945.1 Candidatus Limnocylindria bacterium
GCGTGCTCGCGAAGGAGGCGGTCGCCGAAGGCGTGGAACGTGCTGATCGGGGCGTCGTTGTGGCCGTACGGCACCAGGCGGTCGACGCGCTCGATCATCTCGAACGCCGCGCGATCGGTGAAGGTCAGCGCCAGGATCTCGGATGGCTTGGCGCGCTTCTCGGCGATCAGCCACGCGATCCGGCGGGTGATGACCGTTGTCTTGCCCGTGCCCGCGCCGGCCACAATGAGCAGCGGACCCTCACCGTGGGTGACCGCCTTGCGTTGGCGCGCCGTGAGGTCGGCGAGCAGCGGCGGCTGGATCCGGAGGTGCGGCCGGCGGGGCGGCGGTGCCGGCGAGAGCTCCTCGAAGATGGGGAGCTGGTCTGGCGACGGCACGACCGGTGGCATTTCGTCGATGGTAACGGAGGACCGATTCACCCCGCCGTTATCAACCGCTTACTGGACAGCTCGCCTGTCGCGCTACTCCTGGACGACGTCCCTGACGTAGGCCTGAATGGCGTCGAAGTCCGGGATCGAGATCCAGCCACGGCGCCCCGCCAGCCCGACGAATCCGGTGTAGTCGGGCGGACCGAAGACGACGCGCACGACCTCGGCATCGGCGCTGTCCAGCGCCAGCTGGAGAAGATCCGGGATGTCCTCGCCAGGGATATTCGTCGCCAGCCCCGGCAGGCTCGTGATGAGTGCGACGGGGTCGTAGCCGCCGGCCAGGATCCGGTCGCGCAGGGCGAGCAGAAGCGCCTGGTTGCGATCGGCGCGGGCGTAGTCGCTGTCCGCGTATCGGCTTCGAGCGAACAGGACCGCGCGCCGCCCGTCGAGCGTGTTCGGTCCGGCGGCCCACGAGGTGGCGAGGTGTGGGTCGTTCAGCGCGCGCGGCAGGCTGACGGTCACCCCACCAACCGCATTGACGATGCGCGACAGGTCGTCGAGCGTCATCTCGGCGTAGTAGTCGATCGGCAGGTCGTAGGTGGCCTCCATGGCGGCCTCGAGCGCCGGCAGGCCGCGGGCCGCGCGCAGGCTGTTGATCTTGCCCGACCAGACCGAACCATCGCCGAGCGGCACGTCGGTCGAGTCGCGCGGCAGGCTCATGAGGTCGATGCGGCTGCCATCGGCGCGGATGTTCGCGACGATGAGCATGTCGGTGTTCATGCCGCTCTCACCGAGTGCCGAGCGAGCCGCCAGGAAGTCGCGCCCGACCAGCAGGACGGTCACGTTCTCCTCGTCGACGTTCACCTCCGGCGTCGGCGATGGGGTCGGCCGCGGCGTGGGCGAGGCGGTCGGTGATGGCGTCGGCCGTTCGGTCGGACTCGGCGTCGGCTCGGCGGTCGGTGTCGGCTTCGGCGTGGCAGCCGCGGTCGCCAGCGGGCCGAAGGTCGGCAGCCAGACGGCGATGCTGATGAGCACCACGAGGGCGCCACCGATGCCGATGCGCTGCGCGGGCGACAGGCGCGCCAGGATGCCTCTCACCGCGCGCGCCGCCGGCGCGCGGTCGGCCCACGGCGCGGGACTGGCGGCCGGTCACCCAGCGCAGCCAGGATGGCTTCGGCGTGGCGCCTGCTGGTATGGAGCTCATCCCGGAGGCGACCGATGCTCGGCTGCCCGGCCTGGTCCTCGACGCGCGCGCGCAGCGCGGACCACACGTCGGCCGGGTAGTCGATGCCTGGCGCGATCTGGCGCAAGACGCCGCCGGCGCGCAGCTGGTCGATGACCGTGGGCGGGATGCCGAGACGGGCGGCGATCCCCTCCACGCGGGGCGGAGCGGCGCCCGCCGCGCGCAGGCCCTCGAGGAGCTTGCCGACGCGCTCGTCCATCTCAGGGTCGAGTCCAGGCTTCGCGTCAGGGAGTCGAATGCGCCGCCCGGTGCGAGCGAGGCGGCCGTCGGTCACCAGGTCGTCGATCACGCGTCGCAGGTCGGCGTCGTCCAGCGTCAGCGGCTGCGAACCGCGGTGCCGCGGCGGCGGCCGGCGATCGGCGGCCGACCGAACGCGCGTCACCAGCGCGTCCATGCGCAGATCGGCCGACAGCGGCTGTTCCTTGTGGAACCGTCGCAGGGCCGCCAGGACCAGGCGCTGCGCCATCCTGCGCTGCTCGGGATCGATTCCCCCGATGCTCACCCCGGCCGCGTCCCCTCGGTCGCGATCCGGATGGCTTCGGACTCCTCATCGGAGAGGTGGTGCGGCGAGCCGCCGTTGGCGACCGGCTTGGCGAAGACGCGCGTGTTCGAGCGGCCGTGAAGCGAGCTGATGACGAGGCCGTCGCCACGGTCGTCGAGCAGCGCGATGGCGAAGCTCTGGTCGGAGCCGGTGTCCTCGAACGGATTGAACCGGACCAGCCCGATGTGCTGGATGCTGCGCTGCGTGCGTTCGTCGATGACCGAGTGCATCGCCTCCATCTCGCCCATCCGCTCCGAGGCTCGCATCGCCAGCTCGGCACTGCCGGCGAGCCGATCGTGGAGTGATCCGCCCGACCCATCGCGCACGAGCTCGCGATAACCGCGCACCGCACGCCCGAGCCGGATCGATTGGAGGAGAAAGCCGATGAGCAGGAGGAGTACGACGACCGCCATGATGCCGAAGGCCAGG
>DASTTX010000041.1:0-2302 GCA_035759945.1 Candidatus Limnocylindria bacterium
CGGTCGGGTGTCAACGAGTTGGCCTCGTAGAACGTGTGTTCTATATTGAACGGATGCGGACCGTCTACCGCGAGGAGCCGTGCAGGACGGCGCTCAACCGGGTCACCGGGATGGGGTTCCGATGGAGCCTGAATCCGTACATGGGCTGCGCGCACCGCTGCGCCTTCTGTTACGTGCGTGGTTTCGAACGCCGCGCCGACCGGCCGTCGGACGAGCGCTACGGCACGAACATCCGCGTGAAGGTGAACGTCGTCGAGGTATTGCGCGCCGAGCTCTCGCGCCGCAGCTGGCGGCGCGAGACGGTGGCGATTGGGGCGGCGACGGATCCGTACCAGCCGGCCGAGGGACGATACAGGCTCACCCGCCAGTGCCTCGTGGCACTCGGCGAGGCAAGGACGCCGCTCGACCTCATCACCCGCGGACCGCTGATCGTGCGGGACATCGACGTCCTGGCCGAGGCATCGCGACGCGCTGCGGTGCGCGTCAGCGTCAGCATCGCGACGCTCGATGAGGAGCTGAGCGCACGCCTGGAGCCGGGAGTCGCGCCACCGCGCCAGCGCCTGCGAGCCATTCGCCTGCTGACCGATGCCGGCATTGCCGCCGGCGTGGCGGTTGCGCCTGTCCTCCCCGGGCTGACCGACTCGGCACGCTCGCTGGCGGCCGTGATGCGGGCCGCGCGCGACGCCGGTGCGACGCACAGCTGGTCGAACGTGCTCAACCTTCGGTCGGGGACGCGGGAGCACTTCCTCGGAGTCCTCGAGCGCGAGTGGCCCGATGAGCTGGCCCGGTATCAGCGCCTCTACCCAGCCGATGGCTCGGGCTATCTGCGACGCGCCGACGCTGCGCCGATCGAGGCCCGGGTCGCTGCGGTGAAGCGGGGCTCGGGCATCGCGGATCGCCGTCGCATCCTCCTCACTCCGCCGCCGCAGCCCGAGCAGCTCCCGCTGGCCCTGTAGCCGCTAGCGTCCGTACCACGAACTCGCGGCGGTCGGCACGCGCCAGCGCATCGCGGACGCCGTGGTCGGCATCGTAGGCGCGCATCTCCTTCGGCTCACCGGCTGCCCGATGCAGCTCCATCCCGGCCATGGCCGCGATGAAGAAGTCGTTGCGAGCGAATTGCAGCAGGAGCGGCCGGGGCGCGAGGTCGCCGATGCGGCTGATCGGATCGAGCTCGCTCAATGCTCTGAGGTAGTCGAATCGGTCGCCGTCGATCCGCCAGAAGGGAAGGAACCAGTCACCCCAGCGCGGCGTGGCGGCGATGACGATCGCTGCCGCGATCCTCGCGTCATCCGCAGCGAGAAGGACGCCGTGCATGCCTCCGAAGTCGTGGCCGACGAGACCGATGCGGCTCGCGTCGACGTCGGCGCGTTGGGCCAGGTGGTCCAGCGCCATTCGATGGCGCTCGACTTCCGCGCGGATGCGCGTGACGTCGGACCCCGCGTCGGTCGGGTCGCCGGCCCACGGGAACTGCCCCTGCGGCAGGATCGAGACGAAGCCCTCGTCGCGCGCCAGCTCGACCGCCTCGTCGAGGAACTGGGTGCGGTTGCCATCCGGCGCCTCGGTATCGAACCAGTGGAGGAACAGCAGCGCCGGTCCACGTCCGCCGCCGACCGGCTCGACCAGGTACGCCTCCGCAGCGGCCAGGTGAATGTCATGGATCCGCGCGCCGTCGCGCTCGGTCGCTGGCTGCGTCGTCATCGGTCAATCCTTCGCTTCTTGCCGAAAGTACGCCGCTGGACCCTGCCAGGTTCGGTGGTGACGGCGCGCACGTTGCTCTGGCGTCGACCAACACGATCGTCCAGTGGCCACGCCTGCGAGCGGCCGGCGCCGAGCGCGGATCCGGCCGCTTTGCCTGCAATGAGTCTGCGCTCGAGATCGCCACCATCGGGCTCCTCGCCACGGCCCGGCTGGGGTACCGAGGCCTGCGGACGCTCTATGAGCGCCTCTCCAATGCATCGGTGCTATTCCACCTAAGCGCGCGGCCGCGTGGAACTGCGCCAGTGCACTGGGGTCGTCCACGGATGAAGCCCTCGCCGATGCGGGCCTCGTGCGACGTCAGGCCCAATGGACTGGCGCAGCGCCACCTGGAGTCGGCTTCGTGTGGAGTAGCACCGATGCACTGGCGGCCCGCGCGGGCCGCCACGAGCAACGGCGCACAACGAAATGTCCCGAAGGAACAGGCGTCCGACCGCGATAACCGAAGCCACCGCTGCCGTCCGGTCCCCGCTGGCCGAAGCCCTCGGTTTCCGGTCCCGGAACTCATGATCGAAATCGTGTGATCCGGTGTCGCTTGCCCCTTCGG
>DASTTX010000042.1:0-14464 GCA_035759945.1 Candidatus Limnocylindria bacterium
AAATGTCCCGAAGGAACAGGCGTCCGACCGCGATAACCGAAGCCACCGCTGCCGTCCGGTCCCCGCTGGCCGAAGCCCTCGGTTTCCGGTCCCGGAACTCATGATCGAAATCGTGTGATCCGGTGTCGCTTGCCCCTTCGGGACGACCACAGTATGTCCGGCCAGCCACGGGGCGCACAAGCCCACTTATCCCCGACTTTGCGGCTTGCCGGCGCACCTATCCACAGCTCATCCACGGCCGGCGTCGACCTCACGGCGTACCCGCGCGCGACGTTTGACAGATGCAGGCCCGCGGCGATCGGAGCACCCTGACGCCGCACCAGAACGGATGACGATGACGCGAGACGAACGAACCGCCTACCTCATGCTGACGGGCATGGCCGTCTGCTTCGGAGGCACCTGGGTGGCCGGGGCCGTGGCGGTCGACGCCGCCCCGCCCTTCACCATCGCCGCCATCCGCTTCGGCGTCGCATCGGTCCTGCTGTACGCGTGGGCGAAGCTCACGAACCGACCGCTGTCCCGCGTCGAGCGCGCCGATTGGCCGATCATCGCCGGGCTCGGCCTGACCGCCATCGCCGGGTACAACTGGCTCTTCCTGACCGGGCTGACGCTGGCGCCGGCGTCCGACGGAGCGATCATCGTGCCGGGCCTCGCGCCCGTCTTCACCGCGGTCATCGCGGGTGCGGTGCTGCATGAGCGACTCGGCGTCCGCGGCTTCATCGGTCTGGCCGTCGCCGCCTTCGGCCTCTTCCTGGTCGTGAACCCGGTTGGCGGCACGACCGATCACCGGCTCCTGGGCGACCTCCTGTTCATCGCCGGGGCAGCGCTGTGGGGCGTCTACTCGGTCATCGCGCGGGTCGCCAGCCGGCGGTTCAGCGCGGTGAGCGCCACGCTGTACGGAACGGCCTTCGGCACGCTCGTCCTCATCCCGGCGGCCATCCTCGAGGGCGGAGAGGCCTCCATCGCGGCAGCGCCGGCGGGTGCTCTCCTGAGCATCGCGTACCTCACCGTCTTCGGCACCGTCCTGGCGTTCGTGTTCCTGAACATGGGGGTTGCCCGCATCGGGGCGGCGCGGGCAAGCGCCTTCGCGCTGCTGGTGCCGATCATCGGCGTCCTCTCCTCCGTCGCGCTCCTCAACGAGACGCTGGGCCCGCTCACCCTCGTCGGCGGTGTCGTCGTCCTCGTCGGGCTGTGGCTCATCGAGCACCGCGGCCAGCAACCGGCGCAGGAGCGTACGCATCGGGAGCCCGCCGTCAGGACCGGCTAGGCTGGACCGATGCCGACCACCGCTGCCGGACCGCGCGACGCGCGCGTCGGCGACCTCCTGCCGCTCGACCGCGTCCGAGCTCGACGCATCGACGCGACCGCGCTGCTCCTCCCCGGCACGGCGGACACCACCGCCTACACCGATGCGCTCGCGGCGCGAGCGGACGACTTCGCGGCCTGGGACGGCCGCGTGGCCGAGCGTCCGCCCGACGGGGCCGAGGCGCATCGGCTGCTGATCCTCGACCGCTATGGGCAGGTCTACGCCGTCCACGAGGCGGCGACCACCGAGGAGCTGCCGGACCCGGATGCGCTCGAGGAGTGGTTCCGCTTCCTCGCCACTGCGTGTCCCGAGTGCGGCGTCATCGACGACCCCTCGCGCTACGGACCCACGCCCTAGGGCAGTCGCACCTCGAGCGGCGCGCTGAACTGCCCGGTGCGCGCGGCGTCGCTGAGCCACAGCGTGAAGGCTTCCGGCAGCGCCGCGCGATCGATGGCGACGACGAACGTCACCGCTCCGACGAGATCGGCCGTGCACGCCCTCGGTGACCCGAAGGCATCAACGATCGGGTCGGACGCGACGCTGTAGACCTCCGACCCGTCGATCACGACGTCGTCCAGGCGCAGCTCCGGACACGAGGAGCCGATGCCGTGCGCAAAGCTGACGACGACGTCGGTGTCCATGTCGGCATCGGGCCGGGTACCGATGAAGCCGATGTCGCGCCACAGGTCGCGGTAGCCGTCCAGGTCCGTCGCCGCATTCACGACGTACGCGCGGTCCGGACCGCGAACCGTTTCCTTGGCCAGGAGGCGCCATCCTTCGCCGGCCGAGCGATCGTGCCACGCCGTGTCGGACCCGATGCTCGCGCAGCCGGCGAGGACGACGAGGGCGAGAAGAGCCAGCCCGGTACGCATCGGTCCATTGTCTACACTCGGCCGATGCGAGCGCGCGATCTCGGCGTCCGGATCGGCCGGATGGAGCCGGGCGACCTAAACGCCATCACCGATGTCGCCGGCGTCCGCGTCGGCCACACGACGCTCATCGAGGGAGATGGCCCCCTGCGGCCCGGCACGGGACCGATCCGGACCGGGGTCACCGTCGTAATCCCGCACGACGGCGACGTCTGGACCGAGCCGATCTTTGCGGGCGCGCATCGGCTCAACGGCAATGGCGAGCTCACCGGGCTGGAGTGGATCCGCGAGGCCGGCATGCTCGGCGGCGCAATCGGCATCACCAACACCCACAGCGTGGGCGTGGTCCGTGACGCACTGATCGAGGCAGCCGCCCGTGCGCATGCCATGAGCGACGGCGTGTGGGCGCTGCCGACCGTCGGCGAGACGTACGACGGCGCGCTGAATGACATCAACGGCTTCCACGTCCGTCCCGACCACGTGCACAGCGCGCTGGCGGCGGCAAGCGGAGGACCGGTGCCGGAGGGCAACGTGGGCGGCGGCACGGGGATGATCTGCCACGAGTTCAAGGGCGGCATCGGCACCGCCTCACGCCGGGCGACCCGTTGGACCGTCGGTGTCCTGGTCCAGGCCAACTACGGCGCCCGCGAGCTCCTTCGCGTCGACGGCGTGCCGGTCGGTCGGGCGATTCCCACGGGCGAGGTTGCGTCGCCGTGGAACCAGGTCGAGGCGCTCAACGCGAGATCCACGCCGGAGGGCGGCTCGATCATCGGCATCGTCGCCACCGATGCACCGCTCCTGCCCCACCAGTGCGCGCGGCTCGCACAGCGCGTCGGGATGGGCGTCGCCCGCATGGGCTCCTACGCGTCGCACGGCTCGGGCGACCTGTTCCTGGCGTTCGCGACCGGCAACCGTGGCCTGTCGCGCCACAGCGGCGAGGACGATCCGCGCCCGATGGTCGACCTGCGGATGGTCGTCGACGAGCAGATCAACCCGCTGCTCGAGGCGGTCGCCGAGGCGACCGAGGAGGCGATCGTCAACGCCCTGCTGGCCGCCGAGACGATGACCGGCCGGGACGGGATCACGGCGCACGCGCTCGACCCGGATCGGCTGGTGGCGATCATGCGCGAGCACGCGCGGCTGGCGTGATCCCGACTACGTCGGATGACGTAGATGGCCCTGTGTCCAACGTCCCTTTCGGGCGAGCGGCGGCGGGCGGACACTCTGCGCAACCTAACCTCCCTCCAGGCGAGACCCCGTCACCACCCGAGCCGTGACGGGGTTTCGTCTTGTCGCGCGTCAACGCTGGCGCGGATCCAGCGCGTCGCGCAGCCCATCGCCCAGGAACGAGGCGCTCATCACGATCGCCACGAGCACAAGCCCGGGCCAGACCACGAGCATGGGATTGCGGAAGAAGTAGGTCCGCGCCTCGGTCAGCATGTTGCCCAGGCTCGCCTCAGGCTGGCTGATGCCGAACCCCAGGAACGACAGCGCCGCCTCGATGACCACGGAGTCGGCAACGCCAAGCGTCGCGGCCACGATGATCGGCGCCATCGCCGGCGGCAGCATGTGCCGCAGCATGATGCGGAACGGCGACGCGCCCAGGGCACGCGCGGCGTGCACGTAGTCGACCTCGCGCAGGCGCAGGAACTCGGCCCGGACCAGCCGCGCGGCGAGCGTCCATGACGTGATGCCGATCGCCACGATGATGACCCAGATGCTCCCGCCGCCCCAGAAGCTGACCAGCGCCAGGATGATGAACAGCCCCGGCAGGCTGAGCACGATGTCGACGAATCGCATGAGCACGTTGTCGACCCACCCACCGAAGTAGCCCGCCACCGAGCCGATGCTGACCCCGAGCCCAACGATGATCACGACCGCGGCGAAGCCGATCGACAGGCTGGTGCCGGTGGCCTTCGCGAGTCGCGCCAGGACGTTCTGACCGATGTCGCTGTAGCCGAGTGGCGCGAAGGCGAGACTGCCATCGGGGTTGACGCCGACCTCCGGCGGCGCGTTGACCTTGGCGAGCAGCGCCGTGCGCCATGCCTCGCCGGTCATGGCCGGGATGACGAGCGAGGCGACGATCAGCATCGCCAGCACCACCAGCCCGACCACGGCCAGCCGGTTGCGCAGGAAGCGCCGGCGCGCCAGCTGCCAGTAGGTTCGGACGGGGGTGAGATCGAGGGCATCGGCATCGGCCTCGTCGAACGTTCGTGGCGCGACGGCGCCCAGCTGTGCCATCGGTGGTGCTCCTTCAGCCGAGCTTGATGCGCGGGTCGGCGACGGCGTAGGCGACATCGGCCAGCAGGTTGCCGAGCACCACGCCGATGCCGCCGATCATCACGAATGCCAGCACGACCGGGTAATCGCGCTGGGCCACCGCGTCGACGCCCATCAGGCCGACGCCCGGCCAGGTGAAGATCGCCTCGGTGATCGCGGCCCCGGCCAGCAGGCTCGGGATGGTCAGCCCGATGAGCGTGATAACCGGAATGAGCGCGTTGCGCAGCGCGTGCTTGAAGGTCACGCGCCGGCCCGGCAGCCCCTTCGCGCGCGCGGTGCGCACGAAGTCCTGGTGCAGCACCTCGAGCATCGCGGCGCGCACATAGCGCGACCAGCCGGCGATCTGCTGCACCGCCAGGCTCGTGACCGGAAGGACCAGGTGCCAGCCGATGTCGAGCGGGTCGCCCTCCCGCCCGAAGCTCTCCATGCCGAACAGCGGGAACCAGCCGAGCACCACCCCGCCGAAGAAGAGGAGATACAGTCCAAGCAGGAAGGACGGGATCGCGTAGCCGATGGTCGCCAGGCTGCTGATGAGGCGGTCCGCGACGCTGTACTGCCTGACCGCCGCAAGGATGCCGAGCGGAATGGCGACGACGACCGTCAGCGCCAGGGCCGATGCGCCGAGCAGCAGCGTGGCCGGCAGGCGATCGGCGATCTTGAACAGCACCGGCTGCCCATCCAGGAAGGAGTAGCCCCAGGCCTCGGGCCGCCAGACCTGGACGTAGGTCGTCAGCCAGCTCCAGAACTGCTCCGGCAGCGGCTTGTCGAGGCCGTACAGCCGGATGAGGCCCTGGAGCTGCTCGGGCCGGATGGTCGGCGTCCGGAAGCGGTCGATCGGGTCGCCGGGTGCCAGGTAGATGAGCGAGAAGCTGATGACGGCGACGCCGAACAGGATCGGCACGGCCTGGAACAGGCGTCGCGCGACATAGCCGGCCATGGACGGTGCCTCCGGTTCGACGTGGGATGGACCGATGGCGCCCGGAGTGGACCGGGCGCCATCGGCTTCAGGCTGGCCTGCTCCTACGACTCCGGGATCACGATCTTCTCGCGCTGCCAGAGCCACGTCGGCGACTCGAGGTTGAACTCGCCATCGGTCCACTTCATGCCCACGTTCATCCCGTCGCGGACGAGCGGTGCGTAGGCGAAGAGGTACGGCTGCTCCTCTGCCAGGATCTCCTGGAACCGGAAGTAGAGCTCCTTCCTGGTCTCCTGGTCGGACGTCGCCAGGCCGTCCTCGATGATCTGGTCGACCTCCGAGTTGCAGTAGCCGATGTAGTTGAAGAGCTCAGGCCGCTCCTCGGTGCTCACCTGGCTGCAGTGCCAGAGGCTGTACGGGTCCGGATCGACGCTGGCGGTCCATCCGCCGAAGTAGGCGTCGAATCCGTCATCGGCCCAGGCGCGATCCAGCGCGGGCAGCAGCACCGTCTGGAAGTCGGCCGGGTTGACCGTGATCTCCACGCCGCACTCACGCACCTGCTCCGCGAACAGCTGCATGAAGTTGATGCGGTCGGACTGGCCGGCTCTGACCAGGACCTCGGCCGCCAGCCGCTGCCCGTCCTTCTCGTAGATGCCGTCGTCGCCCAGCGTCCATCCGGATTCCTCGATGAGCGCCTTGCCGGCCTCGACGTCGCGCTCGACGCCCTGGATGTCGGGGTTGAAGGCCCACGACGCCGGTGGCGTCTCCGACTCGGTCGGCAGCGCGCTGCCGTTCGTCGCGGCGGCCACCGTGCCCGCCTTGTCGATGCACAGCTGCAGCGCCTTGCGCAGGTTGACGTCGCTGAAGATGCGACCTTGGCGCACGTTGAACTGGAGCTCGAGGTGGAGGAAGCCGGGGTACTCGGCCACCTTCACGTTTTCGGCGTTGCGGACGGCCTCGTACGCGTCCGGCGTCATCTCCTCGACGTAGTCGACCTGCCCCGCGGCGAGGGCGCTGGCCGCCGCCACCAGGTCCGTGATGATCGCGAAGTTCATCGTCGGCGTGGCCGGCGGGCCCTTGTGGTAGTCCTCGTGGGCGGTGAGCACCAGGCTCTGCCCGACGTTGAACTCCTCCAGCTTGTACGGACCGGTGCCGACCGGGTTCTTGTTGAAGGACAGCAGGCTGTAAACGGCCGCGACCGCGTCCAGGCCCTCCGCCTCGAGCGAGGTGGCGACCCCGTTCAGCGACGTGGACAGCACGACGCCGTAGCTGCACGGGTCGAAGACCCCGTCGAAGGTGTGGTCCTCGCGGCGGGGCAGCTCCACGCCCGCCTGCGTGAGGATCTCCTCCGCCGCACCAAGCGCGGCCTCGCAGCCGGCCAGGTCCGGCTCATCGGCGCCGGCGGGATCGTCGATTGCGGCGGCTGCCGCCCGAACGTCGGCCGGGTCGAGCGACGTCGCGGCGCCGGTGAAGTCCTCGTAGGCCGCCTCGATGACCGCCTTCGATTCGATCCCGAGCGACGGCAGGATGGTGGTGAGGAATGGCGCGTACGGCTGTGGAAGCGTGAACTCGACGGTTCGGTCATCCAGCACCTCCGCCGAGTCGACGAATCCGGCGAGGCAGATGCCCGGGTTGTAGGTGCAGTTCTCGCTGATGCCGAGGTCGTAGCTGTACTTGACGTCCTCGGCGGTCATCGGATCACCGTTGTGGAACGTCGCCTCGACCAGGGTGCAGGTCCAGACCAGCTCGTCCGCATCGGGCTCGCAGTCGCCGAGGTTCGGGACCGGCTCGATCTTGTCGTTGTACTCGTACAGCGCGTCGTAGATGAACGCGGCGAGGTCGGCGGTGGGGTCGTCATCGGCGCCGTTGCTGATCTTGCCCGGCTGGCCGTCGAGGACCCAGGTGATAGAGTCGCGATAGCCGGCCGTACCTCCAGGCTCGCCGGATGAGCCCGGACCAGTGGAGGGTGAATCGGAACCCGTGGCGCCTCCCGACGGGTTGACTCCCGAGCCGCCGCAGGCGGCGAGAACCAGGCTGAGTGTCGCGACCAACGCGGCGGCGCGCAGTGAGCGTCGTTGCATGTGGGTGTCGTCCTCCAACGCTTCCTCGGGTGCGGGGCCGGGCGGCGGATCGGCGAGGATGAGACGGACCAGGACTCCCCAGAGCCGATGCGCCGCCCGAGCGGCACCGTTCCCCTGCCTGCCAGTGGATTCAGTCAGGCTAAACACACTACACTCGCTGCGTGCAGGAAGTTCATTCCGAATCAACACTGGTGGTCGAGGTGGCTGACCGCGGGGCAGGCGGCGTGCAGATCGGGCATCGGCTGCGCGAGCTGCGTTCGGCGCGCGAGCTGTCGTTGCGGCAGCTGGCGAAGCTCATCGGCGCCAGCCCGAGCCTGTTGAGCCAGGTCGAGAACGGCAAGGTCACGCCATCGGTCGACACGCTCTACCAGCTGGCGCGCGCGCTCGGAACGCCCGTCGCGTCCTTCTTCGGCGATCAGGCCGATGCGGAGGCAGTGGCGGCTCCGGCGGCCGTCGTCCGCGCCGTGGATCGCCAACGGATCGTTCTCGAGACCGGCGTCATCTGGGAGAACCTCCTCCCCGGCGACGACTCAGGGCTGCGCTTCATGGAGATCCGCTACCCGCCGGGTGCGCACAGCGGCGAGCACTATCTCCGCCATCCCGGACGCGACCTGTTCGTCGTGCTCGAAGGCGAGCTGACCTTCAGCGTCGGCTTCGCACAGCATCGGCTCGCGCCCGGTGACTCGATCAGCTTCGGCGACTTCCAGCCTCACCACGTCCGGAACGATGCGCCGAACGAGGCGCGTGCCATCGTGTGCGTCATCGGGGACGACGAGGGACACCGGCCCGCTCGCTGAGCTACCGGCCACGGGGCCGGCATTTCCAGACCGATCACGGCAGTCGCAGAGATGAGGTGCGGCGCGACCCACGCCCCTGGGCCGCGCCGCGAATGGTTGTCGACGGACGAGGAGGGTTGCGACGGCGTCATCGGACCCGTCGGTGCCGAAGACGCGGATCGCTCAGGCCACTCCGACGCTTTCGTGTCGCGATCCGTGCCGGCAGTGCGTCGGGATCCGCGTCGCACCCACCCGCCTCGTGACATGCATACGGCGCCCTGCGGCGAAACGTTCATTCGCACTGCATGTCGCCCAGCTGGCGGCGTCAGGTGGGACCGATCACGGGGCCTCGATGGGGATCGGCCGGCCCTGGTGATCGATCGCCACGAACACGAAGCTCCCCGAAGTCGCCAGCGTGCGGTCGCCCGTCGCCACGTCCTCGGCATACATGTCGACGCCCACGGTCACCGACGTCCGCCCGACCTTCGAGACCTTGGCGACCAGCTCCACCAGCTGCCCGGCCCGAACCGGGACCTTGAACTCGACGCGATCCGAGGCGACCGTCACCATGTTCAGCCGCGCGCAACGCGTTGCCGCCACCCAGCCGGCGTGATCCATCAGGCCCAGCGCGTGCCCGCCGAACATGTTGCCGTGATGGTTGGTGTGGTTCGGCATGATGAGCTCTGCCAGGCGGACCTCATCGGTCCGTGAGCGTGCCGTGTCCTTCATCGGCGGATGGTACCGCGGCCCAACCGGCGTACACTTGGAGCATGTTCGGATTCGGCAAGCCCACCACACTGCCCGAGCCCGGGAAAGCGCTTCCCGGACGCGAGCAGCCCATCCCGACCGCGGAGACCCACGACATCAACGGCGTGCAGCTCAAGCCGCCGTACCCGGAGGGCAGCGAGATCGCGGAGTTCGCGCTCGGGTGCTTCTGGGGCGAGGAGAAGCTGTACTGGGAGCAGCCCGGCGTGATCGTCACGGCCGTCGGCTACGAGGGCGGCCTCACGCCGAACCCGACCTACGAGGAGGTGTGCACCGGCAAGACCGGGCACGCGGAGACGGTTCGCGTCGTGTTCGACCCGTCGCGCATCACCTACGAGCAGCTCCTCAAGCTGTTCTGGGAGGCGCACGATCCGACGCAGGGCATGCGGCAGGGCAACGACGTCGGGACGCAGTATCGCTCAATCATCTTCACGCACTCAGACGCGCAGCAGGCCATGGCCGAGGCGTCTCGGGGGATGTACCAGGCCGAGCTCACGAAGGCCGGCTACGGGCAGATCGCGACCGAGATCCGTCCGGCCGAGACGTTCTACTTCGCCGAGGACTACCACCAGCAATATCTCTCGAAGGTCCCGAACGGCTACTGCCCGAATCACGCCACCGGCGTGACGTTGGAAGGACCGATCATCCACATGGAGCAGGTCTAGCGGACCTTTCCATGCCTGAGCCGCGAGCGACCCGGCCGCACATTCCCGGCTACGGCATTCCCGACGACGATGGCGGCACCTTGCCGTGGAGCTGGGCGCGCCAGCAGTTGGAGCAGGCGCTCATCTACTGGGTCGCATCGGTCAAGCCGGACAGCCACGCCCACCTCATGCCGACTTGGGGCGCCTGGGTGAACGACCGCTTCTACTTCGAGGGTGGCCTGGAGACGCGCCGCGCGCGGAACATCGCCGCCAACGGCTGGATCTCGGTTGGCATCAGCGACCGCAACCAGGCGGTGATCGTCGAGGGCGAAGCGGTGAACATCGCGCCGCTCGAGGACGCGACGCTCATCGCCGCGCTGGTGGAGGGCTTCGCGAAGTACCGCGACTCCGATGACTACGAGGCGGATCCGGCGAACTGGCGAGACCCCGCCGGTGGACTGTGGGAGCTCCGGCCCTCGGTCGCCTTCGGCTGGAGCCGATTCCCCGAGACGACCACCCGCTGGCACTTCGGCTGATCGCCGGGCCCTCGGGGTGGGCGACCGAGCTTCGATCAGCCGGCCAGCAACGGCGCCGAGGCCAGCATCAGCCCGAGCACGATCAAAGCGATGTGGATGCCAATGAGCGTCCACCGGCCCGGCGAGAACGGGTCATCCAGGGCCGCTGGCACCGGCAGGACTCGGTACCAGAACCACAGCCCAAGCACGGAGCCGAGCAGGATGCCCGCGGTGGCCAGCAGCCACCCGGCCGCAGCGACCGGACCTTCCGGCAGCCAGAAGGCGCAGATCGCCAGCAGCGGCACGCCGACGAGCGTCGATGGCAGCACCAGCGCGTAGCGCCATCGAGGGTGGCGCAGGCTGGCAAACAGCAGGGCCGGCATCAACAGCCAGCCCAGCAACAGGGCAAGGCTGACCGCAACCGGCGCCTCGAGCGTGACCGTGGCGAGCGCCCACAGCACGCCCAGCGCGACCATGGCGGTGAACGCCAGCCGTCGAACGCGGCCGGCGAACTGCACCTCGGCCGAGAGCTCGACGGGGAGAGCACGCCCGCGCAGCGTATCGGTCATGCGGCAGCAGCGAGCTCGCTCGGACGGCGCAGGAACAGCCAGAAGCCGATGAGGAACAGCAGGTCCGCGACGCCGAAGACGAGAAAGACCGGGTGCAGCAGCTGGCCGATGGCGAGGTAGTAGAAGGCCAGGCCGCTGAAGATCGCCTTGTACACGATCCCGAGCTTGACGATGCCCAGGTTGGTCGGAGGATCCTGGTACACGAACCAGTAGCCGAGGCCCTGGGTGAAGACGAACGCCGCGGTGAGATGGATATACGACGTGTTGTTGGGCAGCGCGATGCCCAGGGCATCGAACAGCGGCCCGTACAGGATGAAGAAGGCCACCCCCAGCACGATGTCGTAGATCGCCGCCACCAGGAAGAAGGTCCGCCAGTTCGTCATGCGCTCATCCTCCGCTGACGCGCCTCTCGCAGGAAGCGCCGCCGATGGTCGTGGAAGGCGCTGCGACGCCTCACCCGCTCGTCATCGGTGTACAGGCGCCGGCCCAGCTCGACCAGGTTGCGCTGGAGCTCGCCAGGCGACATCTGCGCCGGCCGGAAGTTGACGTCGAACATCGTGCAGCGCTCCCAGGCCTCCGGCTCGAGCAGCCGGCCATCGGCCAGGAGCCGGTCGTACATCGGCGTGCCGGGGAACGGCGTGAGCACGGTGATCTGGACGTCGAACTGGCCGCTGGCCTGGACGAAGTCGTAGACCGCGTCGAAGATCTCGGGGCCGTCGCCATCGAGCCCGAGCACGAAGCAGCCGTTCACGGCGATGCCGTGTGACTGGATGCGCTCGATCGCCTCCAGGTAGCGCCCGACCCGACCGTGCTTCCAGTTGCGCCGCAGCTCGACGCCATTCAGGCCGCCCGCGCTCGGGCTCTCGAGGCCGATGAGCACCTCGGCACAGCCCGCCTCGCGCATGAGCGCCAGCAGCTCCGGATCGTCGGCGATCGACACGTCGCTCTCGGTGAACCACCGGATGCCCTCCGCCGCCACCTCGCGCAGGAGCTGCTTCGACTGGCGCCGATGCACGAAGGAGTTGTCGTCCGCGAACTCGATGAACGGCTTGGGCCACAGCCGCTTGATCTCTCGAATCTCGGCGATGACCCTGTCGACCGGCTTCATCTTGTACAGCGGCGTGAGCCGGATCGACGCGGCGCAGAACTCGCAGCGCCAGGGGCAGCCACGCTGGGTCTGGACCGTGATGCGGTTGTATCGGTCCATGTCGAGCAGGTCGAAGCGCGGCATCGGCGCGTCGGCCAGGCTGAAGCTGCGGCCGTCGGTGGCGTAGCGCTTCTTCAGGTGACCCGCCTCCATATCTGCCAGCAGCATCGGCCACCCGATCTCGCCCTCGCCGATGATGACCGCATCGGCATGCTGTGCCGCCTCGTCGGGCCTGGCGGTCACGTGCAGCCCGCCGAGCACCGTCCGCACGCCGAGCGTGCGATATCGGTCCGAGAGCTCGTAGGCGTCCTTGATCTGGGCCGAGAACGAGGCGATGGCGGCGACGTCGCATTGCGGCAGCTGGTCGAGCTGCCGCAGGTCGGCGACCTCGTGGTAGCTGACCTCGATCCGGTCGGGCGTCATCCCGGCCAGCGTCAGCAACGACAGGCTCGGCAGCGAGGCGATGACCTTGCTGCGCTCGACGAAGCCGGGCATGGTCAGCCCGACGGCGTTGAGCTCCGGGTTTGCGGCCCGGACACCGCTCATGGCGATCAGCGCGATATGCACACGGGGTCTCCCGCTGCGGGTTTGACCGCCACCCTAGGCCACCGGTCTGCGGACGAACTGCGGTGCTGCGGGATCCTCAGCGCGTGGGTCGCGTCGCCCGCAGGACCCACATGAGCGCCATGACCGATGCGACCAGCACGGCGACCACGACAAGGTCGCGCCCCATCGTCAGCTCCACGTCTCACCTCCGCGCAGGAAAGACCCCCTGAGCCTGCCGAAGGGCCACGACAGAGCCGCGTCAGCATACGCCCGCCTGGCAAGAGGGAGAGCTGGCACGATCAGTCGGTGGCGGTCTCGATGCGGTCGACGGCTGCCTCGAAGTCGAGGCCATTGAGGTCCGTCAGCGCCGACGACTCGCCATCCGCCAGCGCACGCCCGTCCGCGTTCACGACGAGCGCGTCGAACGACATGAGCCGATAGAAGCGGCCCTCGTCACGCTGACGCTGGGCGCTCAGCCCGGCGATCCGCGCCGATTCGCCCTTGTTGCGCAGGAAGAAGACGCTCTCACCCCAGGCCGGCAGGTGATCGATCGACTCCGGTCCGTCGAAGAGCGGGATCTCGAGCGCGAGGCTCGATCCAGCATGCCCGGCAAGGACTTCCTCCACCGCGAGCGTGGCCGTCGCGTAGTGCAGGCCGTCGAAGGTTCGGCCGGGCGAGACCGCCACCACGCGCCCTCGGACCACAGCGTCAGAGGTCGTTACGAGCTCACCGAGCGAGTTGGGCGAGTCGACCTCGAGAGCGTCCAGGCGACCGGCCCACGGGAGAAGCTGCTGCCGAGGTCGTGGCTCGCTCGGTGCGCCGAGCATCCGACGTCCGGGCCACGGGTCGCGGCGGTAGTGATAGGCGTTGATGTGGTCGATGTCGTACTGGTGCAGCCCGGTCGGGCCATTGGGCGTGTCGGCGTTCATGCACGTCGCGCCGACGTCCGTGCCCGACGTCTCCGGCGGGTTACCCCAGTGCCGCAGGCCGATGGTGTGACCCATCTCGTGGCAGGTCACGTAGTCGCGGCTGGCGTCGTCGTCGAAGAAGGCGCCGTACCGCGGGTTGACGTTCAGGTGCAGCTCCTGGTGCCGGCACCACCGGTCGCCGCTGGGGTTCGTCCCCTGCGGCGCGTCGGACGGGCAGTACACCCAGCCGGCGGCGCCGTTCTCGCCGTAGTCGCCGCTGAAGGCGATGACGTCCGTCATGCGCGTCAGCCTGGCCTGCTCGATGACGACGAGCTTCGTCGGTCCGTAGTCATCCGCAAGGGTGCGACGCATCGAGGCGGCGAGCTCCTCAGTGAGGCTGGGGTCGAAGTAGACGAGGTGCCACGGGTTGTCGCCGACGCTGGTGCAGCGGGGCGGCGTGACCGGTCGATTGCAGTTGAACTGCGCCGTGATGTCGCGACCGCCGTGGTCGGCCAGGGCGGCCTGCGGAGCCATGGTCACGCTGGTCACGATGGCGGCGAGCAGCAGCAGGCGGGCGAAGGCGGTTCTCGAGTGCGCGTGCATCGGTGTCATCAGATGGTCGGGTCGCGCCGGTCGGGTGTCAACGAGTTGGCCTCGTAGAAACGTGTGTTTCGCTGTCGCATCTCGTTGATACGCAGATGGGATGGACACTCTCCGACCTTGACTTCGTCCGTGTGGCCGATGACGCTGGCCGCATGACCGACCGCCGCATACCCGCCCGCCACGCAGAGCGCATCTTCCCAATGAACCCGCTCGACTGGGTCCTTCGACGAGGCGTGTGGCGACTGACGTGCGCTGAGTGCGGAGCGACCTTCGAGGCTCGCGTGTGGCTCGGTGGTGACACCAGTCTCTCGCGGAGTCGTGAGTTGCCCGGATACGGTGGGAGGTGCCCCAGCTGCTCGACCTTCAACACGATTTGGGATGGCAGCCCGCCGCCGCAGACCTGGGGAATGTAGCTGGCCTTCTACGAACGTCGGAGGGAGGACTCTCCGACTGGATCCGTGATCGAACGCTGGGCTGCCAGGGATTGACCGGCGTCCAGCCACGTTCGGATGTGCCGTGACCACACTCGAGCGTCAGCG
>DASTTX010000043.1:0-6013 GCA_035759945.1 Candidatus Limnocylindria bacterium
CCGTCGGAGCTGCGGGCGGCGCTCGAGCGACGCGCCGACGGCCTGATCGACCGGGTCGCTCCCTACGACGCCTTCGGCACGCCGGCGTGGGCGGGGCTGCTGGCATGAGCTGGACGCCGCCGGACGTCGGATCGCGCGCGATCTGGACGCGCACCTTCACCGCCGATGACGTGGAGGCATTTGCGAGGATCAGCGGAGATCGCAACCCGCTCCACTTCGACGCGGACTTCGCCGCGCGCACCCGCGTCGAGCGCCTGGTGGTGCAGGGCGGGCTCACCACCGGGCTGTTCAACGCCCTCGTCGCCGAGCGGCTGCCCGGCCCGGGCAGTGTCTTCCTGCACCAGGAGTGGGACTACCCGGCACCGGTCTACATCGGCGACACCGTGACCGCGGAGGCCGAGGTGCTCGAGGCCCGCGCCGACAAGCCGATCACCCGGCTGCGCTGCGTCGCCCGCCGCGACGACGGCACCGAGGTGCTGCGCGGCGAGTGCCTGGTCTACACGATGATCCCTGCCGATGGATGAGCCGCCGGGCCGGTGGGCCGTGCTCGGCTTCCTGGCCGCCTGCGTGGTCCTCGCACTCACGCCGTGGTTCAGCGCCGCGGCCGTGGCGCCGCAGATCGCCGACGACTGGGGCATCACCACCCTCCAGGTCGCGCTCCTCACCGTCGCCGTTCAGCTCGGCTTCGCCGTTGGCGCCCTGGTCCTCGCCTTCTCCGGCGCGGCCGACGTCGTCTCGCCGCGCCGGCTGATCGCGGGCGGCGCGATCGTGGCCGCGCTGGCCAACGCCGCGTTCGGGTTGCTCGCCACCGACCTCGTCACGGCCCTGCCGCTGCGGGCGCTCAGCGGCGCCGGCATCGCGGCCGTGTACCCGGTCGCGATGAAGGTCCTGGCCGGCTGGTTCACGCGCGAGCGCGGCCTCGCTATCGGCATCCTCACCGGCGCCATCACCTTCGGCTCGGCGCTGCCATACGCGCTCCGCGCCGTCGGCGCGCTGGTGGACGTGGATTGGCGGCTCGTGGTGGTCGCCGGCAGCGTTCCCGGCGTCTTCGCCGCCTGGCTCGCCTGGCGCGGCGTGCGCGAGGGGCCGATGGCCAGCCGGGCCGAGCGCCTGAGCCTGTCGATGGCGCGTGCGGCGCTCTCCGAGCCATCGGTGCGACTGGCGAACATCGGCTACCTCGGCCACATGTGGGAGCTGTACGCCATGTGGACCTGGGTGCCGGCCTTCCTGGCTACGAGCCTGGCGGCGAGCTCCGGGGTCGCCGGCGACGTGGCCAGCGCGATCGCCTTCCTGGTCGTGGCCGCCGGTGCGATCGGCTGCGTCGGCGCCGGCTCGCTGGCGGACCGGCTGGGACGGACGACGCTCACCATCGCGGCCATGACCCTGTCCGGCACGAGTGCGGTGGTGGCCGGCCTCCTGTTCGGGGCGCCGGCCGCCGTGCTGCTGACGGTGGTCGTCGTGTGGGGCATCACGGTGGTCGCCGATTCGGCGCAGTTCTCGACGGCCGTCAGTGAGCTGGCGCCGCGCGGCACGGCGGGATCGGCGCTGGCCCTCCAGACGGCGGCCGGATTCCTGCTCACCGGCGTCACCATCGTCGGCGTCGGCCTGCTGGATCCGGGAGACCGCGGCGGCTGGAGCGTCGCCTTCGCGCTGCTCGCCATCGGGCCGGCGGTGGGGGTGGCCGCCATGTTGGCGCTGCGCCGGCGACCCGACGCGCTGCGCATGGCCGGGGGACGTCGCTAACCGCCGGGCGGGCTCCAGGCGTGGCGCGTCATCTCGTGCCCGTAGGCGGTGACGGTGCCGTCGGGCATCATGCCGGCCTTCTCCATGACCCGTCGGGATGCGTCGTTGCCGGGATAGGCGAGCGCGATGACGCGCTCCAGCCCGAGCGATTCGGCGATGGCGAGCACGGCGCACAGCGCCTCGGAAGCGTAGCCGCGCCCCCAACGATCCCGCCGCACGAGGTACGCCGCCTCGACCTCCGGTCCCCTGCCCTCGACCAGGAGCAGGCCGGCAACCCCAACGATCGGATCGCCGTCGCGCTCGTCGATCGCCCACAGCGTGAATCCATGCTGACGCCCATGGTCGAGGAGGACCTCGAGCGTCTGCCGTGTCGCATCGGCGTCCGGCGTGGGTCGACCGGCGGAGCCGATGTAGCGCATCGTCTCGGCGTCGCCGTAGATCGCGTGCAGGCGCTCGACATCGCCTTCGGTGAGCTCCCGCAGTCGGAGCCGTAGCGTCTCCACCGGCACGGGCGCGCGTTCACTCACCGCCGCGCCCTCGTCAGCGCCCGCTGACCTCGACATGAACCGGCACGCCGCGCCTGACCGCATCGGACACCGGGCAGTGGTCCACGGCCCACACGGCGAGCTCCTCGAGCCCGTCGAGACCGATGCCATCCGCCGCCAACCGCAGGCCGATCCGCATCGACAGCGGGCCGGCGGGCACCGAGGCGTCCAGCCCAAGGATGCCGCGGTCATCGGACTCCGAGTCGACGTCGACCTCGACGCTGAACCCGGTCCAGCCCAGCTGCGCCGCGCGCATGGTCGCAAGCGAGGCGACGCACGACGCGACGGCGGCCCGCATGAACCACCCCGGACTGGGGTGCGCGCCCGAACCCCCGACGCCGGTGGGCATATCGGTTTCGAGCGCCTCGCCATTCGGGCCCTCGACCCGGATGCGCAACCGTTCGACGACGCGCGCCGTGGCGAGGGAGTCGGTGTAGCGCGCCTCGTCGGGGTGGTCGCCCACCCAGGCGCTCGCCGCCTCCATGGCGGTCCGGATCGCATCGGTCATGAACCCTCCTCCAGGATCCTGCGGAATCCCTCCTCGTCGAGCACCGGCACGCCGAGCGCCTCGGCCCTGGCCAGCTTGCTGCCGGCCTTGTCACCGGCCACCAGGTAATCCGTCTTGGCAGACACCGATGACGCCGCGTGCCCGCCTGCCGCGCGAATCGCCTCCTCCGCCTCCGTCCGGCTGAATCCGGGAAGCGTGCCAGTGACAACCAGCGTCTTGCCGCTCAACGGTCCTTCCGTTGGCTGGACGGTCGCCCCCGGCGCCGGAGCCTCCGCGCTCACCCCGGCTTCAACCAGCCGATGCAGCGTGTCGCGCGTGTGCTCGTCGCTGAAGAACCGGACGATGCCCTCGGCCACCACCTGACCGACGCCGTAGACCTCCGTCAGCTCCTCCACCGATGCGTCGCGCAGGCGATCGGCGGCACGCCGCGTCCAGGCGGCATCGGTCTCGTCCTCCCCGCGTGGGAGATCCCGGGCCAACCAGGCGGCCAGGTCGATGGCGGTCTGCCCGCCGACGTGGCGGATGCCGAGGCCGTTCAGGATCCGGGCCAGCGGCCGGCGACGCGCCGCCTCGATCGACGCGCTCAGGTTCTCCGCCGACTTGCGCCCCAGGCGCTCGAGTCCCTCCAGCGTATCGGTGTCGAGGCGGAAGATGTCCGCCGGCTCCGTGACCAGGTCGCGTTCCACCAGCTGCAGCATGATCTTGTAGCCGAGGCCGTCGACGTCCATGCCGCCGCGACCGGCGAAGTGCAGCAGGCCGCCGATGCGCTGTGCCGCGCAGTACGGGTTCGGGCAGCGCACGACCACTTCGCCGTCCTCGCGCACAGCCTCGGTTCCGCACACCGGGCAGGCGTTCGGCATGTCCCACACCGTCTCGCTGCCATCGCGGGCGTCGGTCACGGCGCTCACCACTTCGGGGATGACGTCGCCGGCGCGCTGGAGCACGACGGTGTCGCCGACGCGCAGGTCCTTTCGCCGGATCTCGTCGATGTTGTGGAGCGTCGCGTTACGCACCGTCGTGCCGCCCACGAACACCGGCGTGACATGGGCGACGGGGGTCATCGCGCCGGTCCTGCCCACGTACACCTCGATCTCCTCGAGCTTGGTGGTGACCTGCTCGGCCGGAAACTTGTACGCGGTCGCCCAACGTGGCGCGCGCGACACGAAGCCGAGCTCGCGCTGCTCGTCCAGAGAGTCGACCTTCACCACGATCCCGTCGGTCTCGTAGTCGAGGTCCTTGCGCGCGTCTGCCCACTGCTCGGTGTAGGCGATGACCTCGTCGATGCCGTTGACGCGCTGGACGTGCGGGTTGACCGGGAAGCCCAGGCGCCCGAGGAGCTCCAGGCTTTCCGAGTGCGAGTCGAGACCCTGCGCCCCGACGAGCTGGTAGGTCCACACGCTCAGCCGCCGGCTGGCGGTGACGCGCGGGTCCTTCTGCCGCACGGTCCCGGCGGTCGTGTTGCGGGCGTTGGCGTAGAGCGGCTTGCCCTCACGCTCGAGCTGCTCGTTGAGGGCCGCGAACGCGCCGCGCGGCATGTACACCTCGCCACGGACTTCGAGCCGTTTCCCCGGCGGGTCCTCGTGCAGGGTGAGCGGGATGGCGCGCACGGTCCGCAGGTTGGCGGTCACGTCCTCGCCCGTCGTTCCGTCGCCGCGCGTCGCGCCGCGGACGAAGCGACGACCCTCGTACTGGAGGCTGATCGCCAGCCCGTCGATCTTCAGCTCGCAGACGTACGTCACCGGCGGATCGTCCGGCCCGCGCCCGAGCCCGCGTCGGACGCGCGCGTCGAACTCGCGCAGCTCGTCCGCGCTGAACACGTTGCCGAGGCTGAGCATCGGCACGTCGTGGCGCACCGACGGGAAGCCGCCCTCCACTGGCGCACCGACCCGCTGCGTCGGCGAGTCCGGGGTGATGAGCTCGGGATTCGTGGCCTCGAGGTCGACCAGCTCTCGGAAGAGCAGGTCGTACTCGCGGTCCGGCATGGTGGGCGCGTCGAGCACGTGATACCGATGGTTCGCGTCGTTCAGCAGCGTCCGCAGCTCCGCGGCCCGGGCGGCTGGATCGGTGACCGTCATCGGCTGGATTCTAGGCGGCGTCGGCGCCCCGGCCGGCCCAGCGCAGGACCCGCAGCGCGCGGAGCGTGTTCCAGCGGCTCGGCGCGCCCTCGGGGGATTCCATGCTGAAGTGGATCGGTCCCTGGTGGACGTTCTCGAGCGGCCAGCGGCCGCTTGCGTCGCGCCTGGCGGCGACAAGGTCGATCGCCTCGGCACATCGGTCGTCCGGTGGCTCGCCGGTCGCGCGGAAGTAGTCGAGGCCGCGCAGAACGTCGTAGTACCAGCGCGTCGGGTACGAGAACATCGTGAAGCGCGGGTCGGCCACCTCGCCGTTCGACCGCCGGCGGAACAGCCGTCGCTCGAGCAGGTACTCCTCGCCACGGCGGCGGGCTTCGGTCACCTCGGTCAACGATCCGCCAGCCCGCTCCCACGCCAGGAGGCCCTCGAGCACGCAGATGGTCGAGTGGAATGACGAGACGGTGGCCCCGAATTCGACCCAGCAGTTCCACCCGCCATCCGGAAGACGACCGGCAAGCAGGCGCTCGACGATGCCGTCGACCTGCTGACCGAAATAGGCCCCGTTGGCCAGCGCCAGCCCATTGACGCAGGGCTCCACCTCGCCGTCGAAGTACCGCCCGCCGTCCATCCACCACCGCACGTTGTCGCGCACGAGCCCGATGGCGCGGCGCGCCTCCGAGCTTTCCGGATCCAGGCCGAGCTCGCGCAGCTCCTGGAGGACGAAGTGCGTCGCCGTCCACGCGTCGAAGAACGGCTTGTCATCGTCGACCCATCCGGGCCGATACGTGCCCCCGTCCCAGCGACCGTCGTCCGCCTGGAGCTCCAGAAGTGCGGCCCCCCATCCGTCGGAGGCGACACGCGCGCGCTCGGCCGCGATCTCGTCGGGACGCGCATCGGTCAGGTCGCGAAGGACCTGCCACCGGATGGCGGGGTCGGCGTCCAGGAGCCAGTCGATCACGCTCGACAAGGGCTAGGCCTCGTCGTCCGTATCGGCGTCGTCCACGGCGAACCAGGCACGAATGTGCTCCGTGTGCTCCGCGTAGTGGTCGGCGCCGTCGTAACGGATCACCGCCTCGACGCTGTCGCCGTTGCCCAGCTGAAGCTCCAGCAGCGCCGGGTCGAGCGCGGCGACCGCGGCGCGGAAC
>DASTTX010000044.1:0-3177 GCA_035759945.1 Candidatus Limnocylindria bacterium
ACGACTGCGCCGACCTCGTCGAGCTGGCGAGTGTCGAGGGTGCCGCCACCATCGGCTCGCACGAGATGAGCGTCTGGCTGGGTGCGCGTGGCATCGAGGCCGTCGGCATGAACAAGGGCGGCAGCTTCGAGGCGGCCGGCATCGGCTTCACCATGGTCCACGCCGACCACACCGGCGGCGCCACGCTGGGCACGGGCGCCGACCAGGTGACGCGTGACCTCGGCTGCTGGGGCTGGGTCATCGAGTTCGAGGACGGTACGACGGTGTACCACTCCGGCGACACTGACCTCTTCGGCGACATGCGCCTGGTGCGCGAGCGGTACAACCCCGAGATCGCGGTCCTGCCGATCGGCGGGCACTACACCATGGGCCCGCGCGACGCAGGCATGGCGCTGGACCTCATCGGCGCATCGGTCGTGATCCCGGTCCACTACGGCACCTTCCCCATCCTGGCCGGCACGCCGGCCGAGCTGCGCGACGCGACATCGGCCGAGGTGATCGAGCTCGAGCCGGGTGAGACGTGGGAGGCGGAGCCGTAGCGCGCATTCGCCTCGCCGAGACGGACGACGCCGAGGCGATCGCCGCCATCCAGATCGGCGCGTGGCGCGCCGCCTACGCCGACTTCCTCCCCGGGGCGTTCCTTGAGAGCCTGGATGTGGAGCAGCGCGCGACGCAATGGCGCGGCCGGATCGGTCCGGCCATGCGCCTCGAGTCCCCGACCTTCGTCGCCCTCGACGACACGGACGCCGTGCGCGGCTTCGCCCACACCGGTCCGGTGCGCGACGACGACCTCGACCCGACCGGCCGCGCCGAGATCTACACGATCTACGTCGATCCTGGCAGCTGGCGGCGCGGGATCGGCTCGGTGCTGCTGGAAGCCATCGACGAGCACTGGGCCGGGACGGACGTGCGCGAGCTCGTGCTCTGGGCCTTCGAGGCGAACGCCGACGGTCGCGCCTTCTACGAGCGGATGGGCTGGCAGCTCGATGGAGCGCGGCAGGTCGACGACTTCGGGACCGCACACCCGGTGGAGGTGCGCTATCGGCGCAGCCTGCCGGGCTAGGCGCCGAGGTAGGACAGGTCCAGCGGTCGCGGCTCGACGCCAAAGCTGCGTTCGAATGCGTCGAGCTCGGTGTAGTTCGGCCGCTGGAGCGATGCGATCTGGTCGTGGCTGACCGGGAAGATCGGGAGCAGCCGGTCGGTGACGGCTGTGAGCGCACCGATGAGCGGGATCGGCACGCCGACCGCGAAACGCCGCATGCGGGTGACCCGCATGACCTCGTCGACGATCTGGCGGTAGCTCAGATACGCCGGCCCGCCGAGCTCGTAGACGGTTCGGGACCGGTCGGCGTCGGTCAGCGACTTCTCGACCGCGATGGCGAGGTCGTCGACCGAGAGCGGCTGGAAGCGGGCGCCACCGTCGCCGGGGATGGCGACCACGCCCGGAGACCACCATCGGAGGGTCGTCTTGACGAGGTTGAAGAAGCCGTCGCCCGTGCCGAACATCAGCGACGGCCGCAGCACGACCCAGTCGAGCCGGCTCGCGCGGACGGACTCCTCGCCTCGCCACTTCGAGTACAGATACGCGAGCTTCGGGTCGTCCGCGACGCCGAGCACCGACAGGTGCACCAGCCGCCGCACGCCGATGCGCTGCGCGGCGTCGACCACCCGCTGCGTGCCCAGGACGTTGACCTCGTCGAACCTGCGGCCGCCACTCTCGCGCGGGATGGCAGCCAGGTGGACGACCGCCTCGGCGCCCGCCAGGGCACTGTCCAGATCGCCGTCGACGACGTTGGCCGATCGTGCCTCGACGTCATCCGCCCACTCGGGACGGCGCCGGCCACTGCGGGATATGGCGATGACCTCGTGACCGCTCGCCACCAGGTGCGGAACGAGGTGGCTTCCGACGAATCCGGTCGCGCCAACCACGGCAGTCTTCATGCCTCCAGCATGGACCGGTAACGTGCTACTGTCAAGGCGCACGTTTCACTCTGGTACCGTCTGGCCGATGCCCTCCACCACCGCGCCGAACGGCATGGTCGTCACGCCGCACCCGCTCGCCACGCAGGCCGGCGTCGACGCGCTGCGCGCCGGTGGCTCGGCCGTCGATGCCGCCGTTGCCGCCAACGCGATGCTCGCCGTCGTCTACTGCAACGCCTGCGGGCTCGGCGGCGACGCGTTCGCGCTCGTCTGGGATCCAGGTGAGATGCGCCTCCACGGCTTCAACGGCAGCGGTCGCTCACCCGCGGCGCTGACCATCGAGCGCGTGCGTTCTGCGGGTCACGACGCGATGCCCGCACGCGGGCCGCTGCCCATCGCCGTGCCCGGCGCCGTGGACGCCTGGGCGCAGCTGCTCGGACGGTTCGGCCGTCGCTCCCTGGCCGATGCCGTTCTCCCCGCCGCGCAGGTCGCCGATGACGGCTATGCCCTGACCGCCATCAACGCTCGGTCCATCGGCGCGTCGCTCGAGTGGTTCGATGCGGACGCCCGAGCCGTGTTCGGCGTCGCGGGTGGTGCGGGTGACGGCTTCCGGCAGCCGCTGCTGGCCGCGACGCTGCGAGCGCTGGCGGACGGTGGGCGCGAGGCCTACTACGGCGGGCCGATCGGCGCCGAGATCGCGCGGGCCATCCAGGCGGCCGGCGGCGTCATGACTGCCGACGACATCGCGGCGCATCGCGGCGAGTGGGTCGATCCGGTCTCCACTCGCTACGCCGATGTCGAGGTGGCGACCATGCCGCCCAACTCGCAGGGCATCACCGCGCTCATTGCGCTCAACGTCCTCTCCGCCCTCGACTGGCCGATGGGCGCACCGCTATCGGCCGAGCGGCTTTACGCCCAGATCGAGGCGGTCAAGGTCGCCTGGAGCGAGCGCGACCGATGCGTCGCAGACCCCGACCGCGGGCTGTGCGACCCGGCCGAGCTCCTCGCGCCCGACCACGCCGAGTGGCTCGCGTCGCGCCTGTCGCCCTCCGCGTCCCATCGGTACGAGCCGACCAACCGGCCCGGCGGCGGCACGGTCTACCTGTGCGCCGCCGACGCGGACGGGATGATGGTCAGCCTGATCGAGTCGAACTACATGGGCTTCGGCTCGGGGATCATGGGCGGCTCGACCGGGATCATGCTCCAGAACCGCGGCGCCTACTTCTCGCTGGATCCAGCGCATCCGAATGCGTTGGC
>DASTTX010000045.1:0-4545 GCA_035759945.1 Candidatus Limnocylindria bacterium
GGCCGCCGAGGCTGCACTGGAGGCCGGCGCGGACCTGCTCGAGATCGGCGTTCCGTTCAGCGACCCGGTTGCGGACGGACCGGTCATCGCTGCCGCCGGGCACGCCACCGTGGCGGCCGGTGGTGGGTTCGGGTCGGCAGTGCGCCTCGTGCGCGCTCTGCGCGAGGCCGGCCGCGCTCAGCCGATGCTGTGCATGGGCTACCTGAACCCGCTCGTGGCGGGCGGCGTTCGCACGTCGCTGGCCGAGCTTGCCGATGCGGGCGCCGACGGCCTCATCGTGCCGGATCTCCCCGCCGGCGAGGACCGTCAGCTGGAGCGCCTCGTCGCCGATGCCGGCCTGGGCCTCACCTTCCTCGTCACGCCCAACACCAGCGACCAGCGCCTCGAGGCGGCCATCCGCGCCTCGACCGCCTTCCTGTACGTCGTGCCGCTGTTCGGCGTGACCGGCGCACGCGATGGCGTCGCAGACACCACCGGCCCGCTGCTGGACCGGATCCGGGCCACCGTCGCCGGTCGCATCCCGCTTGGCGTCGGCTTCGGCGTGTCCCGGCCCGACCAGGTTCGCGAGCTGGCGCCGCATGCCGACGGCGTCATCGTCGGCTCGGCGATCGTGGCGGCCATGGGCCAGGAGGGCGCTCCCGCCGTCGGTCGGCTGGTGGCGTCACTGGCGGGTGCGACGTCGACGCATCGGTGACAAGATTGCTCGCGTGACGAGGATCTCCGGCAAGGCCGCGTCGTTCACCGAATCGGTCATTCGCGAGATGACGCGGCTGGCGATGGCGCACGACGCTGTCAACCTGGCCCAGGGCTTTCCTGACTTCGCCTGCCCACCCGAGCTCAAGGAGGCGGCCAAGGCGGCCATCGACGCCGATATCAACCAGTACGCCATCACCTGGGGCGCACGCGACTTCCGCGAGGCGATCGCGGCGAAGACGCAGCGCTTCTACCCGTCCTGGGCAGTTGATCCGGAGACCGATGTCACCGTGACCTGCGGCGCCACCGAGGGAATGATCGCGGCCATGATGGCGATCCTCGACCCCGGCGACGAGGTCGTCGTCTTCGAGCCGTTCTACGAGAACTACGGGCCGGACGCCATCCTGTCGGGCGCCGTCCCGCGCTACGTCACGCTCCACGAGCCGGACTGGTCGATCGATCCCGATGAGCTTCGCGCCGCGTTCGGGCCGCGCACGCGCGGCCTGGTGCTCAACACGCCGCACAACCCGACCGGCAAGGTGCTCTCGCGCGCCGAGCTGGAGCTCGTCGCCGATCTGTGCCGTGAGCACGACGTCGTCGTCTTCACCGATGACATCTACGAGCACATCGTCTACGGCGGCGAGCACATCCCCATGGCGACGCTTCCCGGCATGGCGGAGCGAACGGTCGCCATCAACTCGCTGAGCAAGACCTACTCGGTCACCGGCTGGCGGGTCGGGTGGGTCATCGCGCCATCGCACCTGACCAACGGCATCCGCAAGGTGCACGACTTCCTGACCGTCGGCGCTGCGGCACCGCTCCAGGCGGCCGGCACGGTCGCGCTGGGCCTGGTCGACGCGTACTACGCCAACCTGGCCGATTCGTATCGAGCGCGCCGCGACATCCTCATTCCAGCACTGGAAGCGGCGGGCTTGACGCCGTACGTGCCGGACGGCGCCTACTACCTCATGGCCGACATCACTGCGGTGACCGATGAGGACGACGTCACGTTCGCCCGCCGGCTGACCGTGGACCCCGGCCTGGCGACGGTTCCGGGCTCGTCGTTCTACTCCCGACCCGAGCTGGGTCGTACGAAGATCAGGTTCGCGTTCCCGAAGCGGCACGAGACGCTGGCCGAGGCCGGCAGGCGCCTCGGATCGCTCGCCGCCGCTAGGATCTGAGCCATGGCAACGTGGTCCGAATTCCAATCGGCTGAGCCGGAGCTCGCCGAGACCGCCCGGGCACTCCTGTACCGCGACGGCAGTGGCAAGGCGATGCTGGCCACCGTGCGCGGCGACGCGCCACCGCACATCAATCCCATCTCGGTCGGGATCGTCGGCGACGAGCTGTGCGCCTTCATCTTCCCGTCCGGCAAGCTGACCGACCTGACGTCGGACGGCCGATACGCGCTGCATGCCCACCTCGACCCGCAGGCGCCAAACGAGCTGCTGCTGCGCGGCCGCGCTCGCGAGCTGACTCATTCGGATGTGCGGGCGGCCGCCATCGCCGCGTGGCCGTTCGAGCCCGACGACGAGTATCGGCTCTTCGCGTTCGACATCGAGACGGCGCAGGTCGGGCGACGCGACAGTCCGAACGAGTGGCCGCCGCGCTATTCACGCTGGCACAGCTGAAGATCGGATAGGCGTCGAAGGGAGGGCCGTCGGGGTGATCGAGGACTGGCAGGCATGGGGGTTTGCCGCAGCGGTGGGTGTCGCCATTGCGGCGGCCATCGTGGCGCGGGTGCTGCTGCCCGGTGCGCTGGAGCGGCTGCCGATCGAGCACGTCGCCGCCGCGGCGATCATCGGCGTGGTCGGATGGGAGGCGGCCATCCAGCTGCCCGGCAACTTCATCAGCTTCTTGAGCATCGGGGCAGGGCTGGGCACCTTCATCGTCACGCCGCTGCACGTCTACGTTTTCGCCGCGAGCCTCTCGACGATTGCGATGTTCGTGGCGGTCATTGCGATCCTGCGCCGGCAGATCTGGGGCGTTGCGCTCGGAGTTGGCGTCGGGCTCGTGCAGGTCGCGATGAGCGCGGTCGGTGTCGTGTCGCTGCTCGGGATGACGGCACAGGGCATGCCGGAGGATCAGCTGCTCTGGCTGCTGGTCAGCGTCGGACTTCGGGCGGTGCCCGGCATCGTCGCGGTCGCGCTGCTGCTGCGGCCGCTGCGCCGGCCGGTGGGCCCTGTCGCTGTCGTGGATGGCATTACCGACGTCGACGCCGACCTCACGATCGAGGACGCATCGGAGCTCGTGGCCGGTCAGTCCTGACGGAGATGATGCCAGCGTGACCGAACCACTACCGGCGCTGTACCTCGGCCACGGCGCGCCGCCACTGCTCGAGGAGCCCACCTGGATGGCGGAGCTGTCGGGCTGGGCAGCCGGCCTGGTGCGGCCGAAGGCCATCCTCATCGTAAGCGCGCACTGGGAGTCGGCGCCGGTCACGGTCGGCGCCACGGCGCAGGTGCCGCTGGTGTACGACTTCTACGGCTTCCCGGCCCACTACTACCGGATGCGATACGACTCGCCCGGCGCTCCGGACCTTGCGCAGAAGGTCGCGGCGCTCATGCCCTTCGACGAGCCGGTGATGCAGATGCCGAACCGAGGCCTCGACCACGGCGCATGGGTGCCGTTGAAGGCGATGTATCCCGAGGCCGACATCCCGGTCCTCCAGATGTCGATGCCCGACCTCGACCCGCAGCACCTCTTCGGCCTCGGCCAGCGCCTGGCACCGCTGCGCGACGAGGGCGTGCTCATCATCGGCTCCGGATTCATGACGCACGGGCTCCCGTTCATCCACGAGTACATGCGCGGCAAGCCCGGCGCACCGGAGTGGTCGGTCGAGTTCGACCAGTGGGTGGCCGATGCGCTGGCGCGCGGTGACCTGGATGAGCTGTTCGCCTTTCGCGAGAAGGCCCCCGGCATGCCGTACGCGCACCCGACGACCGAGCACTTCGCGCCCCTGTTCGTCGCGCTGGGCGCCGCCAAGCGAGCCGATGCGCCGCCCGACACCAAGATCGACGGCTACTGGTATGGACTCGCGAAGCGCTCGATCGAGCTTCGATGACCGATGGAGCCGCTGCCGCATGCTCGGCCGCTCGTCGGCATCTCGGTCACGCCAACGGCCGCCGACCACCCACGGCTCACCCGGAACGCGCGACGTCGAGCGGTTCGCGCAGGAGGTCGTGCCCCCAGTGCTCGAGGCGACGGCCCTCGTCAGGCCGGCAGGACTTCGACTCCCGTGATGGGCGAGGTCCGCAGATTCCCGATGAGCAGCCGCTCGCCGGGAACGATGCGCGGCACGACCTCTTCCCAGCCGCTCGCGGTCCAGCTCATCCCCGGCTTGTCGGCGGGCAGCCGGCACCAGTGGACGCCCGGCTCGCTGATGGAGAGCACGTAACTCGAGCCCGATGCGGTGCGCACGATGACGACCGAGTTCATCTCAGACGGCACTATCCGCCTCTCCCCGGCGCGCGTCAACGAACGAGGCGTGCGTTTCATCAGGTACCAATCAGGGTTGGCTTAGGCGGACGAACCCGCCCCCTCGTGGTCGGATTTCCGTCATCGACCCCGCGTGATTGGTGGGTGACGAACGGGGAGCGACGTTATGGCTGCCCGGCGGCAAGCTCCCCGCCTAAGCCGATCCTGGTTGGTAGCTGGCTATTCCGCGTCAGGGTCAGCGGCGGCGCGCGCTAGCCGGCCAACTGCTCCCTGACCTGCCGCTGCACCCGGCCGAGCAGCGCAGCCGCTCCCCGCAGGCGAAGCGGGCTGACCACCTCGGCAAGCGCCATGCGCGAGGTCACATCGCCGGGGACGGCCAGGACCTCGTCCGCGGTGAGGCCGTCGAGCCCGGCG
>DASTTX010000046.1:0-2645 GCA_035759945.1 Candidatus Limnocylindria bacterium
TCGGTCCATAGGCTTCCTGCACAACCGATCCGTTCGCGCAGGAGCCGCCGATGCCTGAGATCAACGCCGGAGACACCGCCTGGGTCCTCATGAGCGCCGCGCTGGTGATGCTCATGACGCCCGGGCTGGCGCTGTTCTACGGCGGCCTCGTACGACGGAAGAACGTGCTCTCCACGATCATGCACAGCTTCTTCATCCTCGGCCTCGTGAGCGTCACCTGGGTGCTCTGGGGATACACCCTGGCGTTCGGCCCGGACACCGGGCTGGGGCTCATCGGCGGACTCGACTGGCTGGCGCTGGAGGGCGTCGGCGGCGAGCCGTCATCGGTCTATGCGACCAGCGTCCCCCACCTGGCCTTCGTCGCCTTCCAGATGATGTTCGCCATCATCACGCCGGCGCTGATCACCGGCGCCTTTGCCGAGCGCAAGCGGTTCAAGGCCTTCGTCCTTTTCGCCGTCGCCTGGTCGACCCTGGTGTACGCGCCGATCGCCCACTGGGTCTGGTCGCCGGACGGCTGGCTCTTCGGGCTCGGCGTGCTCGACTTCGCCGGCGGCACCGTCGTCCACCTCAGCAGCGGCGTCGCCGCACTCGTCGCGGCGCTGTTCATCGGCCGTCGAACCGGGCTGGTCGAGGCGGCGACCGAGCCGCACGACGTGCCGATGACGGTCCTCGGCGCCGGGCTCCTGTGGTTCGGCTGGTTCGGCTTCAACGCCGGATCGGCGCTCGGGGCAAACGGGCTCGCCGCCACCGCCTTCGTCACCACCAACACCGCTGCCGCGATGGCCGCAATCACGTGGGTCACCATCTCGTGGATGCACCGGGGGTCACCGTCGGTGCTGGGCGCGGCCATCGGCGCCGTCGCCGGGCTGGTGGCGATCACACCGGCAGCCGGCTACGTGACGCCTGCCGCCGCCATCCTCATGGGCCTGGGCGTCGGCGTGGTCTGCTACGCCGCCAGCCAGCTGCGCCTCCGCTCGCGGGTGGATGACGCCCTCGACGTGTTCAGCGTCCACGGTGTGGGCGGGGCGTTCGGCGCGCTCGCGACCGGGGTCTTCGCGACCCTCGCGGTCAACCCGGCCGGGGCGGACGGCCTGCTCGCCGGAAACGTCGGACAGCTCGCCGCGCAGGGCGTGGGCGTGGCGGTCGTCGGCGTCTACTCCGCTGCCGCGACGGCGCTGATCCTGTTCGCGGTCAACCTCATCGTCCCGATCCGCGTCCCCGGCACGGCCGAGGAGGCCGGCCTTGACCTCGCCCAGCACGGCGAGATTGCGTACCAACCCTAAGTCAGGAGGATTCCCATGGTCGTCGCCGCACTGATCTGCTTCGCTGCGTTGCTCGTCGCGTGGCTCGTCGCGCCCGAGCAGGCCGCGACCTGAATTATTCGTCGCGTCATCCACGCTCTGATCGAGGGCGGTTTCGGCGCATCGGCCGGCTAATGATCTCCGCAGCGATCACGCTTCAAGTCGGGGTTCGTTGACTGCAAACCTGCGCGCCATGTGGAGGATCTTCAAGTCGCAGGATCAGCCACGATGCGGGCGTCAGCTCCCCGTCGTCACCGCGTGGCCGGCGCGGTCGAACAGCGACCCGGGCTGCCACGCGATCTCGTGATGCCGCCGATGCAGCACGCCCAGCACCTGGTGCTCCAGCGCGCGCATCCGCTCCTCCTCGTCCATCTCGGCGTGGTCGTGGCCGAGCAGGTGGAGCGTGCCGTGGATCGCGAGCAGGACGAGCTCCTCGGTCACGCCCCAGTCGCCCTCGGCCGCCTGGCGGAGCGCCTGGTCGAGGTCGATGACGACGTCGCCAAGGAGGATGCCGCCCGGCGGTGAGGCGCCGTCGTCATCGGACAGGTAGGACTGGTGCCCGTCGAGCGACCACTCGTGCAGCGGGAAGGAGAGGACGTCGGTCGGGCCCCGTTCGCCCATGTGGTCGAAGTTGAGCCGCTCCATCTCGGCGTCGCCGGCGAGCGTCAGCTCCACCTCTGCGGCACCCTTGCCGAACGCCGTGTGCACCGTCTCGCACACGGCTGACTCGAGGAGCTGGAGGGCGGCGTCGGCCTCGAGCGGCTCGACCGCCTGCTCCAGGCGATCGCGCCCGATCCGGTCGTGGAAGGTGACCGAGCAGCCCATCAGGCGCCCATCGTAGTCGGGCAGGCTGCCCGGGCTCAAGCACGAAGCTCGGGCGTGCTCCTGTGCTCCTCAACCGACACGACGTTGTCGGGGTACTTGATGCGCGAGTGGTACATGCCCAGCAGCTGGCCGACGAAGGCGTCCTTGATCTGGGCGATGTTCTTGAGCGTCAGCTCCGCGTCGTCAAGCTGTCCGTCCTCCATTCGGCCCTCGACGATGCGATCGACCATGGCCCGGATGCTCTCCTCGTCCTTCTCGTCCAGCGAGCGCACCGAGGCCTCGACGCCGTCGGCCAGCATGATGATCGCCGCCTCCCGGCTCTGCGGCTTCGGACCCGGATAGCGGTACGTCCGCTCGTTGACCAGGTCCGGGCGTCCTCCCGCCTCGCGCAGCGCCTTGCCATGGAAGAAGGTCATCACGCTCGTCCCGTGGTGCTGCGGGATGAAGCCGATGATCTGGACCGGCAGCCCGTGCTCGTAGCCCAGATCGATGCCATCGCGGATGTGCCCCGAGATGATG
>DASTTX010000047.1:0-5807 GCA_035759945.1 Candidatus Limnocylindria bacterium
GGCCTGGTCGACCAGCGTGTCGACCTGCAGCTGTGAGCCGATGTCGCCGGCCACGCCGATGCTGATAGTGGCCTGCACGTGCTGGTTGCCGGCGATGACCAGCGGCTTCTGGGCCACCATCGTCCGCAGCTTCTCGGCCAGCACCACGGCCTCATCGTGCTGCGTCTCCGGCAGGATCAGCATGAACTCCTCGCCGCCGTAGCGGCCGAAGAGATCCGAGGCGCGGATGTTGTCGGCGATCAGCGAGGCCACCTGGCGCAGCACGGCGTCGCCCGAGTTGTGGCCGTAGGTGTCGTTGATCGGCTTGAAGCGATCGATGTCGATGAAGGCCACCGACAGTGGCTTGTAGTGACGCACGGCGCGCTCGAGCTCGGCCGACAGCGTGGCCAGGAGCGTCTCGCGGTTCGGGATGCCGGTCAGGCGGTCGTGCGTCGCGCGGGCCTCGGTCTGCACGAACGCGCCGCTGGCGGCGTTGAAGGCCCGCGCCAGCCGGCGCTCAGCGGGGATCCCGACCTCGCGCAGGTTGATTGGCTCGTCCGACTCCAGCGTGCGCTCGAGTGCCTGGGCGATCCGGCTCAGCCGCCAGCCGACGTAGCTCCACGCCAGCAGCGCCATGGTCGTCATGCCGGCCGCGGCGGCCACGCCGAGCACGACGACGAGGGTCGGCCTTTGCTCGGGCGCGAGGTTCGCCGCGATGCCCAGGCCGACGGTCACGAGGGCGGCAACCACCAGCGGCGCGAGGAACCCGAGGGCTCGAACGAAGCTGAGCATCGCCTGCGAGCATGACCGGCCGGGTCCCGCCGAACCATGGGCCGATGGTCCCGCGCCCCGCGTCGGCGCCGCGCGCCGCGACGGCGAAATCGCCGATGTGCGGAATGGTGCAGTACTCCGCCCGTACCTCGGTTCGGCGCCTGCGGCGGCGCGCGGGATGCCCCACTCTTCTCTGCCGCCCATCGGTATGATGCCCCCGTGGCCGATCAGCCGGGACCTGCCTGATCCACCCGATGCGCACGCCGATCGGCCTGCCGCACCGGCTCGGTGGGGACGCGCTACCCATCGTCGACGCCCACTACGTCCACGGCGGTCCGCATGAGGAATGTGGCGTCGTCGGCATCTGGGCGCCGGGCGCTCCGGTCGCCCGCCTCGCCTACGTCGGGCTTCACGCGCTCCAGCACCGCGGGCAGGAGTCCGCCGGTATCGCCGTCACCGACGGCGCTCGCCTCTCGCTCCACAAGCGCCTCGGCCTGGTGAGCGGCGTCTTCGACGAGGAGACATTGCTGCGCCTCGAGGGTGGCGACGAGGCGGACCGCGCCCCGCGCGCGTCGATCGGCCACACGCGCTACAGCACCACGGGCTCGAACACGCTGCCCAACGTCCAGCCGGTGTTCGCGCGCACCGAGCGCGGTGAGCTGATGCTGGGCCATAACGGGAACCTCACCAACGCGCGATGGCTGCGCGACGAGCTCAGCGAGCAGGGCGTCGAGTTCGCATCGGCCTCGGACACCGAGGTACTCGCCAAGCTCATCGCCCACGCCCCGGGTCGCAGCTGGGCGCAGCGGGTGGACCATGCCTTCCATCGCGCCACCGGCGCCTACACGTTCACCATGCTCACCGCCGATGCGCTGGTGGCGGCGCGCGACCCGGTCGGCTTCCGGCCGCTGGCCCTCGGGCGCCTGCCGGGCGGTGGCTGGGCGGTCGCCAGCGAGAGTGCGGCCCTCGACGCCATGGGCGCGCACTTCCTGCGCGACGTGGATGCCGGCGAGGTCCTGACCATCACCGACGACGGAGTCGACTCGTACCGATCCAGCCAGGCATCGGCGGATCGTGAGCGCCTCTGCGTGTTCGAGTACGTCTACCTGGCCCGGCCGGACAGCGTGATCGATGGACGCCTGCTGTACGAGGCGCGCCTGGAGATGGGCCGTGCCCTGGCGAGGGAGCAGCCGGCCGATGCGGACCTCGTCATCGCCGTGCCCGATTCGGCCGTGCCGGCGGCCATCGGCTACGCCGAGGAGTCGGGGCTGCCGTATCGCGAGGGGCTCATCAAGAGCCGATACGTCGGACGCACCTTCATCCAGCCGGCGCAGGCGGGACGCGAGGAGTCGGTGCGGCTGAAGTTCAACCCGCTGCCCGAGCTGCTGCGCGACAAGCGCGTGGTGGTGGTCGACGACTCGATCGTGCGCGGCACGACCACGGCGCCGATCGTCGCCATGCTGCGCCGCGCCGGGGCCGCGGAGGTCCATGTCCGGATCCACTCGCCCGAGATGCGCCACCCCTGCTACATGGGCGTCGACACCGGCCAGCGCGACCAGCTCATTGCGGCGACCCACTCGACCGATGAGATCCGCCGCGCCATCGGCGCCGATTCCCTCGGCTACCTCTCGAAAGAAGGGATGCTGGCGGCCGTCGGTGGCCGGCAGGGCGCGCGCTGCACCGCCTGCTTCGACGGGATCTATCCGACCGACGTCCCGCTCGAGCTCGACAAGCTGGCGCTCGAGCGTCGCTGAGCCGATGGTCCGGACGTACCGAGAGGCGGGCGTCGACGTGGAGGAGGCGCAGCGCGCGGTCGAGCGCATCGCCCGCGCCGCCGAGTCGACCCTCACCCCGGCGGTGCTCGGAGGCGTCGGCGGGTTCGGCGCGCTCTTCCGATTCGATCCCTCGACGCATCCGGACCCGATCCTGGTGAGCAGCACCGACGGCGTGGGCACGAAGCTCAAGGTTGCGCTGGCGCTCGGCCGGCACGACACCATCGGGGTCGACCTCGTCAACGCCTGCGTCAACGACATCCTGGTGTGCGGCGCCGACCCGCTGTACTTCCTCGATTACCTGGCCATCGGCGACCTGCAGGCGGACGTGGTCGAGGAGATCGTCGGCGGCGTGGCGGCCGGCTGTGCCGCGCTCGGGATCCCGCTCATCGGCGGTGAGACCGCGCAGATGCCCGACGTCTATCGCGACGCAGACTACGATCTCGCCGGGTTCATCGTCGGCGTCGTGGCGGCCGCCGATCTCATCGACGGGACCAGGGTGCGAGCGGGGGACGCGCTGATCGGCCTCCCGTCGTCCGGCCTCCATACGAACGGCTACAGCCTGGCGCGCCGCGTCCTGCCGGAGTCGACCTGGGCCGAACCGCTGCCGGGGAATGGCGAACCCATCGGCGATGCACTGCTCGAGCCACATCGGTCGTACCGCGACGAGATCGCGATCCTGCGGCGGGCGCTTCGCGCGCGCGACTTCGACATCGGGGCGATGGCGCACCTCACCGGTGGCGGCTGGGAGGGGAACGTGCCGCGCACGCTGCCGGCGGGCATCGGCGTCGAGGTCGACAGCGGATCCTGGCCGGTCCCGCCGATCTTCAGCCTCATCCAGCAGCGCGGCGACATCGACGACGAGGAGATGGTGCGGACGTTCAACGTCGGGATCGGCATGACCATCGTGATTCCGGCAGCCGCCGTGGAGGTCGCGCTGGGCGCCCTGCCCGAGGCGCGAGAGATCGGCCGGGTCGTCGCCACCGATGACGGCGCCGCGAGGGTGCGATTCGCGTGAAGCTCGGCGTGCTCGTGTCCGGGCGTGGCTCCAACCTCGAGGCATGTCTCGATGCAGGGCTCGACGTCCGGGTCGTGATCAGCAACCGTCCGGACGTCCGCGCCCTGGCCGTCGCAGCCGCGCGCGGCGTGCCGGCGCACGTCCTGCGACGCGGCGCCTTCACCGATGCCGACGCCCGCGACGGCGCCATCGCGCGCCTCCTGACCGATGCCGGCGTCGAGCTCGCCGTGCTGGCCGGCTACGACCAGCTGCTCCGCCCGGCGTACTTCGCCGCGTTCGGGGGACGAACGGTCAACGTCCATCCCAGCCTGCTGCCTGCACACGGCGGCCCGGGCATGCTGGGGCTGGCCGTGCATCGATCGGTCCTCGCCTGCGGCGACGCCGAGACCGGCGTCACGATCCACGAGGTGACGCCGGAGCTCGACGCCGGGCCGATCCTCGCCCAGGCGCGCGTTCGCGTGCTGTCGGGCGACGACGCCGAGGCGCTGGCGGCGCGCGTCCTGGCGGAGGAGCATCGACTGCTGACCGAGACGCTGCGAGCGCTGGCGAGGCCCGCTCCGGCCGAGGCCGCCACGGCCTAGCGCCGCGGCCAGGCCGCGAAGCGGCCACCCGGCACGAGGCGTGCTAGCATGCTCCGCGGCGCCTCATCCGGCGCATTCCCGCACGCAAAAGAGGCCCACACCACTCGATGGACGCGATTCTCGAACCGATCGGGCAATTCTGGGAAGGCTTCCTGAGCAACCCGATCGTCCAGCTGGCGAGCCAGCTGATCGTGATCTACGTCGTCCTGCTGTGGCTCGGGACCGCGTACTGGGCGTTCCGCGACATGCAGGCGCGTACCGAGAACCCGATCCTGCCGTACTTCGCCGCGGCCCTGATCATCTTCTTCACGCCGCTCCTCTTCCTGTTCGCGGTCGTGCTGTACCTGATCGTGCGTCCGCGCGAGACCCTGGCCGAGGTGTACGAGCGCTCGCTGGCCGAGGAGAGCCTGCTCGCCGAGGTCGAGAAGAACGAGCTGTGCCCGGTCTGTCGCGATCGGGTCGATCCCGAATGGCTGGTCTGCCCGAACTGCCGCACGCGGCTGCATCGGGTCTGCCCATCGTGCAACCGCCTGGCCGATCCGACCTGGCCGCTGTGCGCCTACTGCGGACGCGAATTCGAGCGTGGCGGCGCGCGTGCCGCGGCGCGGGCCCGTTCGGTGCCGGAGCCCGAGCCGGCGGCCGACGTCTCGCCGACCGACGCGACGGCTGAGCACGCCCGCCTGCGCGGCGCAACCAACACCTGACCGCGAGCCGCCCGCCCGTGCACCCTGCGGGGGACCCACCCGGGACCGGGCAGAGCGGCTCGCTCCCGACCGGCCCGCATCCGACCATCGGCCCCGGCTCGGTCTCGATGCCCCGCTGGCCGGGACCGCTGCTGATCGTCGGCGGAGCGCTGCTGGCGCTCGGCGCGCTGGGCGCGGCAACGCTGGTGGCGTCCGGCCAGCTCGCCATGGACGGCAGCATCCTCGGGCCGATCGCGCTGGTCGGGGCGCTCATCTTCGTGATCGGGCTGGTGTACACGGCCGTTCGCCAGATTCGCATCAAGCGCTTCCTGCCGCCCGAGCGCTATCGCGGCCCGAACGTCCTCGTGCTGCTCGCACTGGTGCTGGTCGTCGCATCGGTCGCGAATGTGCCGTTCGGCGAGGACGCGACGGCGCTGGTCCTGGGCGACGGCGAGCTGACGCTCATCGGCGCGACGATCATCCTGGTCTCGACGCAGACCGCGTTGCTGCTCATCAGCTGGCTGTTCGTGTACCGGCCGCGCGCCCTGGCCGGTCTGCCGAGCTTCCCCGGGCGCGAGCCGCTCAAGGCGGCCGCGCTCGGCGTGGCATGGGGCGTGGCGGCGTGGATCGTGTCGACGGTGCTGATCGGCATCGTCGCGGTGGTCCTCCAGCAGCTCGGCATGGAACCGGAGCCGCAGGCCGCGGAGCGGGCGATCGAGATGCTGAACCCGGTCCTCGTGGTGCTGGCCATCGTCGTCTTCGCGCCGATCGCCGAGGAGGTCTTCTTCCGCGGCGTGGTCTTCAATGCCTGGCTGCGGGAGGGTGGCCGCCGCTTCGCCTTCATCGGCTCGGCGTTGCTCTTCGCGGTCATCCACGTCTCGCTCCTTTCGCTGATCCCGATCTTCGCCCTCGGCCTCATGCTGGCGTGGATCTACGACAGGACCGGAACGCTGCTCGCGCCGATCGCCATGCACGCGACCGTCAACGGCATCTCGGTGGCGCT
>DASTTX010000048.1:0-5213 GCA_035759945.1 Candidatus Limnocylindria bacterium
AGCGCCGCGATGAGGCGGCCGATCATCTCGTGGCGCAGCTCGAGTCGCTCGACGTCGGCCGACATCCCCTCGCGGGCGGAGTCGCTCCCGTAGCCGAACGACAGCCGACCGCTCCAGCGTCGGAGGGTGGCGAGCTCCGACGCGCGGGCCGCGAGGAGCGCCGAGCGCAGGGCGCGCCGCTCGTCGACCGTGCCAGGAAACCGCAGGACGATCTCGTCCTCAGGCACGGCCGCCGACGGGCTCTGGCGCCGTCGCCTCGACCCCCTCGCTCGCGGCACCGGCGACGAGCCGCTCCACGACCGCCTGGGTCAGCTGCCAGGCCTTGAGCGCGTCCTTCGGGAGGCGGATCCGCACTTGGTTCGAGGCGAACGCGACGTCCCCGGCGCGAACACCCGGCAGTGGCGCGCCCGCGAGGAGACGCATCGCCGTCGCGCGCGACAGACCGCCACCGAACCGGACGACCAGGAGGCCGCCCTCGCGGGCGATCGACGACACGCCGGCCGATTCCGCGCGCAACCGGAGCTCGGCGACCTCGACGAGCCGGAGGACCGGCGGCGGCATCGGGCCGAACCGGTCGGTCACCTCCTGGCGGAACGCGGCGAGATCGCCGGGGGTCCGCGCCCGCGCGAGCCGTCGATAGAGCTCCAGCTTCTGGGCCTCGTCGGCGACGTACGAATCCGGCAGGTGCGCCTCGAGCGGCAGGTCGACGACCGCCTGGGCCGGCTCGTGGACGGGCATTCGGCCCTCGAACCCGGCCTTCTCGTCCTCGACGGCCTCCGCGAGGAGCCGTGAGTACAGGTCGAACCCGACGGCCGCCATGTGGCCCGACTGCTCACCGCCGAGGATGTTGCCGGCGCCGCGGATCTCGAGGTCGGAGAGGGCGATCTGGAAGCCGGCGCCGAGCTCGGATGCGTTGAAGATGGCCTGGAGGCGCTTCCGGGCCTCTTCGCTCATCCGCTCACGACGCCGGTACAGGAGATACGCATACGCCCGTCGCGAGGATCGACCGACACGTCCCCTGAGCTGGTACAGCTGGGCCAGCCCGAGCGTGTCCGCCCGATCGATCACGATCGTGTTGGCGTTCGGGATGTCGAGGCCGGACTCGATGATCGTGGTGCACACGAGCACGTCCGCCTCGCCGGCGGCGAACTTGAGCATCACGCTCTCGAGCTGGCCCTCGCCCATCTGGCCGTGGCCGACGACGAGGCGGACGTCGGGCAGGAGGCGCCGGAGCTGCTCGGCCTGGGCCTCGATCGTCTCGACACGGTTGTGGACGTAGAAGACCTGCCCGCCGCGGTCGAGCTCGCGCAGGATCGCATCTCGAACGAGCCCAGCCGACGCTTCGGCGACGCGTGTCTGGATCGGCAGCCGATCCTCGGGCGGCGTCTCGATGACCGACAGGTCGCGGATACCAACCAGAGAGAGGTGCAGCGTGCGGGGGATTGGCGTGGCGGACAGGGTCAGCACGTCGACCTCGCGGCGCATGGCCTTGATGCGCTCCTTGTGCGACACGCCGAAGCGCTGCTCCTCGTCCACGATCAGCAGCCCCAGGTCGGCGAAGGCGATGTCCTTGGAGAGGATGCGATGCGTTCCGATCAGGATGTCGACACCGCCGTCGGCGACCGCCTCGACGATGCGCTCCTGCTCCCTCTTTCCGACGAAGCGGCTCAGCATGGCGACCTCGACCGGGAAGGCGGCGAGGCGGCGCTGGAAGGTGAGGAGGTGCTGCTGGGCAAGCACGGTGGTCGGCACCAGGACCGCGACCTGCTTGCCGTCCTGCACCGCCTTGAAGGCGGCGCGCAGCGCCACCTCCGTCTTGCCGTAGCCCACGTCGCCGACCACGAGCCGGTCCATCGGGCGCTGGCGCAGCATGTCGGCCTTGACCTCCTCGATGCTGCGCGCCTGGTCCGGCGTCTCCGTGTACGGGAAGCTCTCGTCGAGCTCGCGCTGCCACGTAGTGTCGGCGGAGAAGGCGAAGCCCGGCGCCGACTCGCGCGCGGCGTAGATCTCGATCAGCTCACGCGCCAGGTCGCCGACCGCGCGCCGGACCCGCCGCTTCGTTCGCTCCCACTCGGTGCCGCCGAGCTTGCTGAGCGCCGGCGCCGGACCTCCGGAATAGCGCGTGATCCGCCCGATCTGGTCGGCGGGCAGGAAGATCTTGTCGGTGCCGGCAAAGTCGAGCTGCAGGTACTCCTTGACGTCGTCTCCGAAGGTCCGCTGCGTCATGCCCGCATACCGGGCGATGCCGTGATCCACGTGCACGACGTGGTCGCCGGGCTGCAACTTGCCGATGAGGTCGCGCGTCACGACCCGCTTGGCACCGGTCAGCCGCCGAACGCGCGTCCCGCCGAAGAGCTCCCGATCGGTCAGCACAACCAGGTCGCTCGGCGCATGCGCGAAACCCGCCGAGAGCGATCCATGCACCAGGCCGATCTCACCCGGTCCCGGCGCCGTCCGCAGCTCGGCGAGTGCCGCCGTCGGACGGCCTGCCTCGTCGAGCAGCTCGCTGACGCGGCTGGCCTGGTCGGTCGTGACCACGACGCGGCGCCCGCCGTCGGCGCGCTCGATCAGCCACTCGCCGGCCCGGTCGGCCCTGCCGGCCAGCGTCGGCGCGATGGTGTATCCCGCATCGTCCTCGGCCTGCTCGTCCACCCGTTCGGCGGCACGTGCGGCCAGCTCGTCGAGCGTCCCGGCCGCGTCGTACGGCAGCGTCCACGTCGCTGGCAGCTCGCCATCTCGGGCGAGCCCGTCACGACGGTCGATCGCCTGCTGATCGAGCTGGAGCGCAAGTGCGTGCAGCTCTCCGAGGTCCGTCAGGACGAGGTGCGCGTCGGCCGGGACGTGGGCAGCCGCCGGGCCAGCCGCAAGGAATGCGGCCCATGTCTCGGCGGCCTCGCCCAGCTCACCCTGCGCCAGGCGCGCCGCATCCTCCGCCAGCTGATCCGATGCCGGCTCACCCGCCGCGGCCAGCGCCGCAGCCCAGCCCTCGGCGGGGATGAACTCGGAGGCGGGCACAAGCTCGATCTCGGTCATGCGGCGGCGCGAGCCCTGGGTCATCGGGTCGAAGGCTCGGATCGACTCGACCTCGTCACCGAACAGCTCGATCCTCACCGGCTCGGCCGCACCGGGCGGCCAGGCGTCCACGAGGCCACCACGATGGGCGAACTCGCCGACGCCCGTCACCTCGACGCTGGGGTCGTAGCCGCCCGCGACGAGCCGCTCGAGGAGGAAGCGCTGCTCGATCCGCTCACCCACCCGGACGCTGGTACGTGCGGCCCGCAGCTGCTCCGGGGACAGGGTCCGCTGAACCATGGCCAGCACCGAACCGATGAGGACCAGGCCGCCGGTGCGCGCGCCGAGCTCGGCCAGGACCGACAGACGCTCCGCCGACTCGTCGTGCTCGGGGTGCGCGCGCTCGAGCGGCAGCGCCGCGCGTTCGGGGAGGATGCGGAGGCGCCCGCTGCCGATCCACGCCGCGAGGTCATCGGCCAGGCGGTGCGTCTCCTCGTCGGTGCGCACAACGACGACCAGCGGGGTGGCGGCCGGGAGCGACGCACGGCGGGCGGCGAGGTGGGCCGCTCGAGCGGCCGCGGGCACACGAAGGACGCCCGATTCCGGCAGATGGGGCCGGAGGGCGTCGACGAGCGCTGCGACGCGGCGATCACCGCCGCGCGACGGGGGCATGGACCCGCAATGGTACCGGTCCGGAGGGAATGTCCCTCATCCGCCGAGGTCGATGCCGTTGAAGGCGTTCATCGCGTCCTCGATGCCGCTGCGCAACCATCGCTCGCCGGCATCAGCCCCGACGGCGACCATCTCGGTGGCCAGGTCGCGCTCGTCGGGCCGGAACGTGGCCAGCACATGGCTCGCCGCCTCGCCGGTGCGGCCGACACCGATGCGCAGCCGGCTGAACTCATCGGTCCCGAACGAGGCGATGACGTCGCGCAGCCCGTTGTGCCCTCCGGCGGAGCCGGAGCGGCGCAACCGGACCCGACCCAGCGGGAGGTCGATGTCATCGGTCACGAGCAGCACGTCGCTGGTGATGTCGACGTCGGTGTGGCGCAGCACGGAGCGCAGCGGGCCGCCGGAGCGGTTCATGTAGCGCATCGGCTTGACGAGCATGACCCGACCGTGCTCGGCATGCCGCACCTCGAGCACCGCGGCCCCGTCCCGCAGGCGACCCTCGCCGGTGAGCCCCCAGCGATCGGCGAGCAGGTCGACCACCCGGAAGCCGACGTTGTGGCGCGTGAGCCGATAGCGCTCGCCCGGGTTGCCGAGCCCGCAGATGACCTTCATGCGCCGCCGATGCTAGCGCCCCGGTATGCTCGATCCGTGGAACGAGCGCCGAGCGCAGCCCTGGACGCGCCGCGCAGCGCCGACGTCGTCGTCATCGGTGGCGGGATCATCGGCTGTGCGGCCGCCGCGATCATGGCCGACCGTGGCGCCCGTGTCGTCGTCGTCGAGGCGACCGCCATCGGCGCCGGAGCCTCGGGTCGCAATCTCGGCGCCATCCAGCATCCGTTCGATCCGGTCCTCGCAGACCTCTATCAAGAGAGCCTGTCGCGCTATCGCGCCCTGGCCGACGTGACCGATACCGACTTCGCGGTGTCCGCCCGCCCGGCCGGCCTGCTCCTGCTGAACAGGGATGCCGATGCAGCCGCCGCACAGGCTCGGCGCATGGCGGCAGCCTTCCCGGAGCTGGCGCCGGAGCTGGTCGACGCGGAGGAGCTCCAACGGCTGGAGCCCGGCCTGGCGCCGGGGCCGTCGGCGGTGCGCCTGGCGACCGGCTTCCCCATCCCGCCGGCGTCGGCGACGGCCGCGTGGGCATCGGTCGCCGAGGAGCGGGGGGCGCGACTCGTCATCGGCTCGCGCGCCTCGGTCACGACTCAGGCCGGCCGGGCGACGGGCGTTGCGCTCGAGCGTGGCGGATCGATCGCCGCCGATGCGGTCCTGGTGGCAGCCGGACCCTGGTCGCCGGCGCTCATCGATCCGAGCGGTAGCTGGCGGCGCATCCACCCGACCTACGGTGTGACGCTCCAGCTGCGGCTGGGCGATGGCGGGCCACGCCACGTCGTGGAGGAGGACGAGGTCGACGAACTGAACCGGGCGGCCGCGGCGACTGCCCGAGCCGCCGATGCGCTCGACGACGCCGATCCGCCGTCGCTGTTCAGCATCGCGAGTGCGGCCGGGATCAGCACGCGGGGTTCAACCTT
>DASTTX010000049.1:0-18334 GCA_035759945.1 Candidatus Limnocylindria bacterium
GCCGATGAGCAGGTACCGTCGCCACGGCACGTCGCCGCCCATCATCGGGCGTGCCACGGGCGGACCGCCGCCGCCACGACGCCCCTGGCTTCCGCCGTTGGTAGGAGTGACGTTGCGCTCCGATCGCTCACGGCGCTCGAATGGCCGCCCTTCGTTGCGGGCGTCGGCCTCTTCCTGGCGGCGTTGCAGCTCCTCGAGGAGCTTGTCGAACCAGCTGGACATGTGCGGGGCATGCTACCGGGTCGAGGGCTCAGCGGCCCCGACGCGCCTAGCCGCCGGGAGGAATGGCCGCACACGACTCGAGGGCGCTCACTCCCACTCGATCGTGGCCGGCGGCTTCGAGCTGATGTCGTAGACGACGCGGTTGACGCCGGCGACCTCGTTCACGATGCGTGAGCTGATCTTGGCCAGCACCTCGTACGGCAGGCGCGCCCAATCAGCGGTCATCCCGTCGTCGCTCGTCACGGCGCGGATGGCGACCACGTTGGCGTAGGTGCGCCCGTCGCCCATGACGCCGACGGATCGGACCGGCGTCAGGATCGCAAAGCTCTGCCAAAGCGACCGATACAGCCCTGCCGCCTTGATCTCGTCGATGACGATCCAGTCAGCCTCGCGCAACGTCTCGAGCCGCTCGGCGGTTACCTCGCCGATGATCCGGATGGCGAGCCCCGGTCCCGGGAACGGCTGACGCTGGACCATCGCGTCGGGCAGACCGAGCTCCGTGCCGACGGCGCGCACCTCGTCCTTGAACAGGTAGCGCAGCGGCTCGATCAGATTGAAGCGCAGGTCGGCCGGCAGGCCGCCGACGTTGTGGTGGGTCTTGATCTTCTGGCTCGTCTTCGTCTCGGAGGTCTTCGACTCGATCACGTCGGGGTACAGCGTCCCCTGCGTCAGGAAGTCGATCTGGCCGAGCTTCGCCGCCTCCTCCTCGAAGACCCTGATGAACTCGTCGCCGATGATGCGGCGCTTCTGCTCGGGGTCCTCCACGCCGGCAAGGCGCGCAAGGAACCGATCCCGGGCGTCGACCATGACCAGCTTCATGCCGAGGTCGCGCTCGAACGTCACCCGCAGCAGCTCGGACTCGCGCTTGCGCATCAGCCCGTGGTCGACATAGATGCACGTCAGCTGGTCGCCGATGGCCCGATGCACCAGCGTCGCCGCCACGGCGCTGTCGACACCGCCCGACAGCGCGCAGATGACGTGCCCGCTGCCGACCCGTTCGCGGATCTCGGCCACCGTCGTCTCGACCAGGTTCGCGGCGGTCCAGACCGGGCTCACCCCGGCGATGTCGACCACGAAGTTGCGAAGCACCTCGCGCCCGACGGGCGTGTGCACCACCTCGGGGTGGAACTGGATGCCGTACAGGTTGCGCGACGGATCGGCCAGGCCGGCGTAGGGCGTCGAATCGGTCTGCGCCGTGGCGCGAAAGCCCTCGGGCGGCCGGAGGATCGAGTCGCCGTGGCTCATCCACACCGGCTGCTCGCGGTCGATGCCCGCGAAGAGCCCATCGCCATCGGTCACGGTCACCGTCGCAGGGCCGTATTCGCGTTTCGTGCCGGGCACGACCTCGCCGCCGAGCTCGTGCGCCATCAGCTGGAGGCCGTAGCAGATGCCGAGCACCGGGATGCGGCCGCTCCAGATCGCCGGGTCCGCGCGCGGCGCATCGGTGTCATAGACCGACGAAGGGCCGCCCGACAGGATGATCGCGCTGACGCCCCGGCGCTCCAGCTCGCCCATCGGCGTGTCGTGCGGCAGGAGCTCGGAGTAGACGTTCAGCTCGCGCACGCGACGCGCGATGAGCTGCGCGAACTGGCTGCCGAAGTCCAGGATGGCGACCGTCTCCGGCTGCTCCGCCGCGTCGGTCGCCGCGCGCTCGGCCGGCGGGGCATGGAGCGCCTGCTCGAGGTACGCCTCGACCTCGGCGTCGTCCGGGGCCAGGACCCGGTGGCCGGCGTTTGCGGCCTCCCCGTGCACGGTCCGACCGCGTTCGGCCGGTTGCGTCTCGGGTCCCTCGCTCAATGCCTCTCCAGTACGGGCCGTGGTGGTCTGGACCGAGTTTACGGTGGCCGCCCTAGCGTCGGTCGCCGAACGCGCGCTCCAGGTCGTCGCTGGTCAGCGCGTCGTCCTGGTAGGTCGAGGTACCCGGCCCGAGCAGCTCCTCCGCCGCACGACGCAGTGCGCCGTACGCGGCGCGCGCCAGTGGTCCGCCGGTCGAAACGCGCCGCACGCCAAGCGCGGCGAGCTCGGGGACGGATGGTCCGTGCCGCATGGCAAGCACATTCACCGGCGCATCGGTCGCCTCGACCACGCGCCGAATCTGGTCGGCATCGGTCAGGCGCGGCGCGTACAGCACGTCGGCGCCGGCCTCGCGGTAGGCGCGCAGCCGAGCAACCGTGTCGTCGATATCGTCGACTCCGTAGAGCGCGTTCTCGGCGCGGGCAGTGAGGAGCATGCCGTGCCGGTGAGCGGCATCGGCTGCGGCCGCGACGCGCTCGGCAGCGACGGCGACCTCGTCGATCGCGCCCTTGGCCGGGTCGTAGTCCTCGATCGAGCAGCCGGACGCGCCAGCGTCCCCCAGCGCGGACACGGTCTCGGCGACCCCGGCCGGGTCATCGGCAAAACAGCGCTCCGCATCGACGTTGAGGGGAAGGTCGACCGCCGACGCGATCGTCGCGACATGGGCCAGCAGCTCGTCGCGCGTGACGGTCTGGTCGACCTTGCCGAGCGAAGCGGCGTGTCCCAGGCTCGTCGTCGCCAGCGCCTGGAAGCCCATCGAGGCGAGGATCCGAGCCGAGCCGAGGTCCCACGGGTTCGGCATGATGAACAGCCCGTTCTCGTGGAGCTGTCGGAACCGATCGCGGCGGTGCGTCCAGTCCGGGGTAGCCATCGCGTTCAGCGTACCGCAGCGAATGGAGTCATCGGGCCCCGAGTTCGACGCCAGCCGCGTCCGCCAGCTGCTCCCGGTCCACACCCAGGCGGTCGAGCACCCGCGGCATCGTCCCGCGCTCGAGCCGAGCGACTGCCGCAACGACGTGCGCCCCGGCCAGTCGCTGCTTCGACGCGCGGGCCAGGCTGCCGGCCTCCTGGAAGACCTCCTGTGCCGAGGGACCCGCGGCATAGACAACCGGCGCGCCGCCGGGCGACAGCGGTTCCGGCTCGGCCAGCCCCTCGGCGCGTTCTCGCGGCATGCCGGCGGCGACCAGCGCATCAGCCTGCTCGTCACGCAGGGCTGCGCGAATGCGATCCGCGTCGACTCCCAGGCTGCTCAGCGCGCGACCGGCGCTGCCCTCCGGCAACGCGATGGCTGACAGGAGCAGGTGCTCCGCTCCCGGCTCCTCCTGTCCCATGTCGCGAGCGATGCGCTCGGCGTCGGTCAGGAGCTGCTTGATGGTTCGCATGTCGTCGAGCATCTTCATCGGGTTCATGCACTCTCCTCCGTGCGCCAGCCCCGTGCCCGGAGCCGAGCCGCGTGCCGCTTGTGGGCTGCCTGGCGCGTCACTCCCAGCGCCTGCGCGATCTGCTGCCACGTCCACCCTTCGTCAACCGCGCGTTCCACCGCCTCGCGCTCCATGCGGTCGGCGAGCCTGCGAAGGCCGATGACTGCGGCGATCGCGGCTGCAGGATCCTCGGGCGAGGTGGCCATGGCGGCACCATAGCGCTGGCAACGCTGTTTGTCAACGACAGTTGACGGCCCAATCCGTCAGGCGTGCAGCCACTCGCGCGGATGCACGACAAGGAATTCCTCCACGCCGATGCCGCCGGCCCCCACTACCAGCGAGCGCGCCCCGCGGTGCGCGTGCGTGAAGGCCACCGTTCCCGGGTTGCCGCGTGGATTCCCGACCCGGACCTCGATCGCCAGCGGGTGCTCGCGTGCACGCATGAGCTTGCCGGGCCGGATGACCCAGTCGACCTCGTTGTTGCCGTCGCGCCAGTAGCTCAGCTCGTCGGGATCGGCATGCGCCCACAGGTGCGCGCCGACCGCCGTCTCGACCAGCCGCGACCAGACGGCGTGATCGGCGCGTGCCCGGTCGAACGTCGTTCGGGCGGTCGCGGTCATCAGCGCGGTGTTGAGGGCGAGCAGCTTCGGCGACGAGGCACGACGGCGCACGGCGGATCCCGAGTACTTGCCGATGCCGGTGACCATGCCCGCGCCGCCGAGCAGCTCCAGGTAGTGCGCCAGCGTGACGGTGTTGCCCGCGTCGGTCAGGGTGCCGAGCATCTTGGTGTAGCTGAGAACCTGTCCCGAGTAGCTGCATGCCAGCCGAAACAGCTGCCGCAGCAGGGCCGGCTTCTCGACCCGGTTGAGCATCAGGATGTCGCGCGACAGGTTCGTCTCGACGATGGAGTCGAGGATGTACTCCTCCCATCGGTCGTGGCGCTTGATCAGTCCGGCTGCCCCCGGATAGCCACCATAGAAGAGGTAGGTGTCGAGGTCCCAGCCGAAGGCTTCGCGCATCTCGGCAAAGGTCCAGTGCGTGACCCTGATGATCTCGAACCGGCCGGCCAAAGAGTCCGACAGGCCCTTGCGAACCAGCAGCGGTGCGCTGCCCAGCAGCATCACGCGCAGCGGCGTGCCGGCGGCGGTGTCCTCGTCCCACAGCTGCTTCACGACGTCGGACCAGTCGCGGATCTTCTGAACCTCGTCGAGCACCAAGAGCGCTCCCGCGCGTCCGCCCATGCGCGCCTGCTGGCGGCCGATCGCCCACTGCGTGTAAATCCAGCCGACGTCCTCGGGGTCGGGCGCATCGGCGGAGGCGAAGTGCCCGGGTATGCCGATGGCGTCCATGACCTGCCGCGCCACCGTGGTCTTGCCCACCTGTCGCGGGCCTGCGAGGACCTGGATGAACCGGCGCGGCTCGTGGGCGCGCTCGAGAACCTCCTCGTAGATGGGGCGGCGGTAGACCTTGGGCGCGCGGCTGGGCAACTTCAGTCACTCCGGTGAGTACTTTTACTCAGTGGCGTGAGGAAGTTTACTCAGTAGCGATCTCGAGGAGCGCCCGTTGCAGCGCGTCATATCGGCGAATCCAGATGCGATCGCCGACCTCGCGCCAGACGGAGCTCATGCCCCGAGGCGGACCGCGGTACCGGATGCAGTGACCATCAGCATGCTGCCGCCCTGGCCCACCGTCTCGTAGTCGAGATCGATCCCCACGACCGCATCGGCGCCGCGCGCGGCGGCTTCCGCCTCGAGCTCTTCCATGGCGATCTCGCGCGCCTTGCGAAGCTCCTCCTCGTATGCTCCCGAACGGCCGCCGACGATGTCACGGATGCCGGCGAAGAGGTCACGAACGATGTTCGCGCCGAGGATCGCCTCACCGGTCACGACGCCGAGGTACTCGGTGATCGTGCGGCCATCGACGCCGGGTGTCGTCGTCTGGATCACTTGCCCTCCTCCATGTAGAACTCGTTGAACTTCGAGCAGCGACCGTCGGGTGCGAACTGGAGCAGGTAGCCGTTGTGATACGTCTGCTGCGGCCGATCGCCGGCCGCGGCATATCGGCTCCAACCGACGGCGACCGCCCGATCTCCCTCGACCGCATACGGCTCGTAGTGCGCCTCCCACGATCCCGGGTCGTCGGGTTCCTCGAGCCAGCTCGCGACGATGGCGTCGCGCCCGCGCACGGTGTGCTCGTCGCTGTCCCACGGCCGGTAGCCGTACGTGGCGTCGTCGGTGAACAGCTCCTCGATCGGTCCGGGCTGGTTGGCGCGCCAGGCCTCGACGTATCGGTCAAGCCAACGCTGAACGTCCATTCGATTCATGCGCGAATCCTACGCCGGGTCACTCCGCGTGAAAGGCGCCGAGCCGATGCGCCTCTTCCTCGACGTCGCGGCGCTCCGCCGACGTGAGCTCGCGCAGTGGCTGAAGACGAATCTCGCCATCCTCGTACCGCCATGTGCCCGCCACCCTGCCGTCGACCAGGAACGTGTGGAACGACTGCGGCGCCTTGATGCTGAAGACGATCGGCCGAAATCCCTCCGGCAGGATGCCGGTCCGACGGGCATGCACCATGAGGCATGGATCGAACGAGCCGAGGAAGCGCGGCGGCGCCGGGGCGTCCGCGTCGGGCAGCGGCGCGTCGGGCAGATCGAGGAGCGTGCGTCCCGCTTCGTCTCGAAAGCGACGGAGCTCCATGCGCTCGACGATCGGGCGCAGGCCCGCGACCGGGATCCCGGTCCAGCCCGCCGCGTCCGCGAGCGCTGCCGGCCCATAGGCGGCGAGGTACTGGCGCAGCAGGCGCTCGCGCGCCGCCTCCTCGGTGATCTCCTGCGGCGCGATCCACTGCTCGGCCAGCCCATAGTTGTCCGCCCGCGGCCGATCCCACGTGCCCTGCGGCGGCACGCGAACGAGGTCGATCCACAGGGCGGCGCCGTTCACGACGTCCTTCGAGAAGCCGCGCGCCGCCATGCGCGCGTGGAGCTCCCGCTGGCGGAGCGGGCCGTCGGCCAGCTCCTCGGCGATCGCATCGGCAGCCCGCTGCGGGTCGACCTCGCCGACGGTGCGGCTCCAGGCGCGCATCCACCATGCCCGTCGAGCCTCGCGCACGGCGATCGCCATCGGCCAATAGTCGGCAGCGCTGACGGTGTGGATCGTGACGCGCATGAGCCAGCCCTGGATCAGGCGCCGCTCGTTGAGCGCATCGGTGTAGTCGGACCTGCGCAGGCCTTCGAGCCGAGACCCGAGGCCGATGTACCCGGACTTCGCGTTCTGGGTCTGGAGCCCGCCCACCTGCTCCACCGCTGCCTCGATGCCGCTGCTGGCGCGCTCCAGCAGGAGCTGACGCGCGAGCAGGGCCCGATTGAGCTGCCGGGTGCTGAGGACGGCGTCAGCCACCGGGATGGTGAGGTGCGAGCCACTCGTCGCGCAGGACCGACATGATGTCGCCGCTGGTCAGCACTCCGAACTCGTAGCGGTCGTTGCGGATGGTGCCCTCGAGGGCGAAGCCCGCCTTCTCGTAGGCGCGCCGTGCCCGCGCATTCTCGGTCCAGACCTCGAGCCAGATCCGCTCGAGCCGCAGCTCGCCGAAGCCGAAGTCGACGAGCGCCCTGAGCGCCTCGGTGCCGTAGCCCTTGCCCCACTCCTCCGGCTCGCCGATGAAGATGCCGACCTCGGCGCTCCCGTTGCGGCGATCGACATCGGCCAGCATCACCTCGCCGATCGGCCGCTCGTCCGCGAGAAGGCAGATGACGAAGTTGTAGAGGTAGTCACCCTGGTCCTTCGCGAGGCGTTCGATCCGCGCCTGGACCGCGGCAAGGCTCATCGGCGCCGGATCCCGCCAGCCCGCGAGGGCCATCGGCAGCGCGTCGGCGCGCCAGCGCCGATAGAGCTCCGCGTCGGCCGCCTCGAGCGGACGCAGGAAGATCCGCTCGCCCTGGATGACGTGGCTCACTCGCGGCCGGCGAGCTGCCAGGACTTCCCTTCCGTGGCGATGGCCGGTGCGATCACCATCTCGACCTGGTGCATCTCGCGGATGGTTCGGGCGCCCAGCGCGGCCATGGAGGCGCGCAGCGCGCCGACGAGGTTCTGCGTCCCATGCGTCGTCTCCGCCGGGCCGAACAGGATCTGCTCGAGCGGGAGGCGCTCGCCGATCCGGATCCGGGTCCCGCGCGGCAGCGTCGGCGACGGCGCCGCCATGCCCCAGTTGAAGCCGCGGCCGGGAGCCTCGAGGGCCGATGCGAACGGCGAGCCGAGCATGACCGCATCTGCTCCCGAGGCGATGGCCTTGGCGATGTCGCCGCCGGTCTTCATGCCGCCGTCGGTGACGATGGGCACGTAGCGGCCGGTCTCGCGCTCGTAGCGGTCACGGGCCGCGGCGACCTCGAGCGTTGCGCTGACCTGCGGCACGCCGATGCCGAGCACCTCGCGGGTCGTGCACGCCGCTCCCGGTCCCACGCCGACGAAGACCGCGGCCGCCCCCTGGTGCATCAGCTGGTAGGCGGCCTCGCCGCTGACCGTGTTGCCCACCAGCACGGGAAGCTTCAGCGCCCCGGTGAGATCCGCGAGCGAGAGCACGCGCGTCGACGTCGAGATGTGCCGTGCGCTGCTGACCTGCGACTGGACGAGGAAGAGGTCGGCTCCCGCCTCCGCCGCGATCTCGGCGTGATGCCACGCGGCGGCCGGCGTCGTCGCGACCGCGGCGACCGCCCCCTGGGCCTTGATGCGCATGATCAGCGCGCGGATGAGGTCGTCGCGGATCGGCTGCTCGTACGCCTCCGCCAGAACGTGCGCCGCGGCCTGTCCCGTCTCGGCGGCGGCAACGCGCTCGATCACGTCGGACGCATCCTCGTAGCGCGTGTAGAGGCCCTCGAGGTTGACGAAGGCGATGCCACCGTGGCGCGACATGCGGACGGCGAAGTCGGCATCGGCGACGGCATCCATCGCGGCGGCCAGGAACGGGATCTCCAGGCGGAAGCCGCCCAGGTCAACCGAAACGTCGACCTCCGCCGGATCGGCCGTGACCGCGCCGGGCACCAGCGCCACTTCCTCGAAGCCGTAGGCACGGCGGAGGCGCGTGTCGGCCGCGTCGCGGACCGAAGCCTGGTCAATCATCGGCAGCCCCACGGGGTACGAAAAACCCGCGCGGCATCGCGGCGCGGGCGAGGGGCGAATGCGGGTGCGGTGACGGCGCGGATCGGGTGCACGACGCGGGTTACCTGCGGCTTTGGCGGAGTATACGGTCATCCGCAGGACCGCCGCAGGGCAGCCATGCAGCACCTCGCGCGCGTACGCCCTAGCTTCGGTCGGCGCGGACCGGCGGCGGCGAGACCGCATCGGCCGATGCGGATTCGTCGTCCAGGGAGCGGCGCACCGACTCGCGAATCTCGTCGGCGCGCGAGCGCGCCGGCATCGGCTCAGGCTGCTGCCTCGGAGGCTCCATCGGTGCGTCCGTCGGTGTCGCGGACGGCTCATCAGTCACGTGCGTCGGTGCCGCACGCACCGCGCGCCGAAGCGCCAGCGCGCGCTCCTCGACGATGCGCTCGGCGATGCGACGTACTTCCGTCGTCAGCCACAGCTGGGCGGTGGAATCCGGGCGGTAGTCGGCCTCGGCGAATGCGTGGATGCGCCCGTCACGCAGCAGGCTGCTGATCTGCTCGAACTGCGCGTGTGACCCGCGCTGATAGACCCCGAAGGCGAGCCCGCCGTTGCCGCGCACCACCGACCAGGCCGGCACGTCGGAGGGTCCATCGGCGATGTAGATCATGTTCTCGAACGGCACGCGCCGGAGGTCGTGCGGGAGCGCGGAGTTGACGTGGATCTCCGGGTGCTTGTTCGTGCCCTTGTTGATCTCGAACAGCGCCCGCGTCTTCGACGTGTTGTCGATCTGGTAGCCGAGTGCCGTGATCTCGGCGGTCGGGAACAGCTGGCGCTGCTCAGGCTTGGCGTACCCGGGCGGATGGTGCGCCTCGATGAATTCGCACGCCCATAGGTCGGTCAGGAAGGGGCGGATGGCGCTGCCCTCGATCATCGGTCGCAGGCCGGTGCTGACGACGTAGTGCTCGACGGTGATGTCGGCGCGCTCGAACGTCGGGTCCGTCTCGATCGAGTCACGCAGCGTCGCCAGGAAGTCCGGCATGCCCGGATGGAAGGTCAGCTCGCTGCCGAGCTCGTGCAGCACCGCATTCGAGAGCCCCTTGAACGCGCCGGCGCGCACGTACTCCAGGATGTGGTTGAGGTAGAGCGAGTCATCGGCGACCCGGTGCGCGCCATGGGCAAGGTAGAAGTCGTGGAGCCCGTCGACCTCGTCCCAGAAGGCGCGCTCGTCGACGCCGTACCTGGCGAACAGGGGCGTCTGCATGTTGCCCGGGATGAGCGTCTTGTCGAAGTCCCAGACGACGGCGATCACCGTCTGGCTGAAGGGGCCGGCCATGCCGTCTCGTGTGCGTGCTGTCAACGGAGGGTGCAGTCTAGCGGTGACCGTCAACGTGCCCGAATGGGCCGATGGTCCCTACTCGAGCTCGAGCCCTGCCGCCCGGGCGTCCTCGGCCAGCGCATCGAGCGCCTCGTCCGAGGTCGCCGACTCGCGCACCAGGCCGATGACCCGCGAGACGCCGATGTCGGCATAGTCAGCCAGGAAGGCCTGACGCACCGATCCTGGCTCCCGCATGTCCGGCATCCCCCACCACAGGTGCACCGACACCGCCAGCGAGTCCGGATCGCGGTCGATCTCCTCGCAGCGCGCGCGGATGATCGGCAAGGCCTCGCGGACCTCGTCCGGCGACAGGCCGTCGAGGTTCAGCTCGTCGGCGTACCGGGCAGCGAGCCGCCAGGTCACGTTCGGGCCGTTGCCGCCGACCATGATCGGCATCCCGGTAGCCTGAATCGGTTTCGGCACGTTGCGCGCGTCCCGGACGCTGGCATGCTCACCCTCGTACGTCGCGTGCGTCGACGCGCCCGGCTCGAGCATTCGGCTCACGACCTCGAGCGCGTCGTGGAGCATCGCCAGACGCTGCTTCGTCTCGGGAAAGCCGTAGCCGTAGGCGAGCCACTCGTCGCGCTTCCAGCCGGCGCCGATGCCCAGCTCGAAGCGCCCGCCGCTGATCGTGTCGAGCGTGGCGGCCATCTTGGCGGTGAGCGCCGGATTGCGGAAGCCGTTGCAGATGACGACATGGCCGAGCCGGACGCGCCGGGTGAGCGCCGCCAGCGCGGCGAGCGACGTGAACGACTCGAACGTGATCTCGTCCGTCGGCCGCGGGACCGTGTGAAAGTGATCGAACAGCCAGACCGATTCAGCGCCGATGCGCTCCGCCTGCTGCGCGACGGCGACGGTGCGCGCCCAGGCGCGCTCAGGATCCCAGCCGTCGAACTCGCCGGTCCAGCCCTGTGGGGTGATGATTCCGAGCTTCATCGCTCGATCATCTGAGCACGTTCCGGACCGACGCTCACGTGGCTGATCGGTGTCCCGGCCAGCTGCTCCAGCCGTTCGACGTAGGCACGTGCGTTTGCCGGCAGCGACTGCCAGGTCCGGCAGCCGGTCGTATCGGTCTGCCAGCCCGCAAGCTCCTCGTACACCGGCTCGAGCCGCTCATACGCCGATGTCGACGCGGGCACCGTGGTCCATTCGCGACCATCGGCCGGATCGCGGTAGGCGCGAGCGACGCGGAGCCGCTCGAAGCTGTCGAGCACGTCGAGCTTGGTGAGCGCGATGCTCGAGTAGCCGGCCAGGCGGACGCTGAAGCGCACGGCGACCGCGTCGTACCAGCCGCAGCGCCGCGGCCGCCCGGTCGACGTGCCGTACTCGGCGCCACGCTCCCGCAGCTGCTCGCCCTCCGCGTCGTCGAGCTCCGTCGGCAGTGGGCCGGCGCCGACGGCGGTGGTGTAGGCCTTCGCGACGCCCATGACCCGGTCGATGCGGACTGCCGGCAGGCCGGCGCCGAGGCTCGCGCCGCCGGGGATCGGGCTGGAGCTGGTGACGTACGGGTAGATGCCCCAGTCGATGTCCCGCATCGTGCCCAGCTGGCCCTCGAGCAGGATGCGTTCGCCGCGCTCGAGCGCCTCGTCCACGACCTGGTGGCCATCCGCGACGTGCCGGCGCAGCCGCTCCCCGGCCGCCAGGTAGGCATCGGCGATGCTCGCCTCGTCGGTCGCCTCGGCGATCGCGTCCGCCATGTCCGCATCGGCGTATCCGCTGACCATGCGACGGACGCGCGGCAGCGTCGCCGCCAGACGGCTCCGGAAGTCGTCGGCGTCCATGAGGTCGACCACGCGAATGCCCCGGCGCGCGACCTTGTCGACGTAGGCCGGACCGATGCCACGCGACGTGGTGCCGATCCTCCCCGAGCCGCGCTCGCGCTCGTCGAGCTGGTCGAGCAGCACGTGGTACGGCATGACGAGGTGCGCGCGGTCGCTGATCAGCAGGTTGTCGCATTCGAAGCCGGCGGCGGCCAGGGCATCGAGCTCCGTCACGAGCGCCGGCGGGTTGATCACGACGCCGTTGCCGAGCAGGTTGCGCGTCCGCGCGTGGAAGATCCCCGACGGAATGAGATGCAGCTTGAAGTGGCCGTGCGGGTTCACGACGGTGTGTCCGGCGTTGTTGCCGCCGCCGTACCGGACCACGAGGTCGGCGGACTCGGCGAGGTAGTCGACGACGCGGCCCTTGCCTTCGTCACCCCATTGGGCTCCGACGACGGCGATCACGGACATGGCGCTGCGAGGGACCTCAGGAGCGGTGGGATCCCCTTCATCCTAGCCGGGCATCCTGGCCGGGCGGACACGAAAGGCGCCGCCTCGCGGCGGCGCCTGCATCGGTGTGGTGAGCGGTGCCTAGGCTCGCGCGCGCACCTTGTCGAAGCAATTCGAGCAGTAGACCGGTCGGTCGTTGCGCGGGAGGAACGGGACCAGCGCCTGGCCACCGCACTCGGCGCACACCGCCGCGTGCATCTCGCGCTGCCCGCCATTCGTGCCGCCCGAGCTGATGCCCAGCGCCCGGTTCTGCTTGGCGACGGCGCGACAGCTCTGGCAGCGCTGAGGCTCGTTCATGAGCCCCTTGCTGGCATAGAACTCCTGCTCGCCGGCCGAAAACACGAAGTCCATCCCACAGTCGCGACAGCGGATGGTCTTGTCGGCGTACACCCTCTTCCCGTGCCTCCTGTCTCGCACGCCCGGTCCGTGTTGGACGGTCGCGGTCTGCGAGAAGGCCGTGATCAGCGTGCGAAAGGGGCGCGGATCGAGCGAACTCGGGTCAGACGCTGTGGACCGGTCGTTGCTAGTGCGGGAGTGTACACCCGGCTACAAGCCTTTTCGACGGCCGAGGGCTTGCTCGCTGAGGGTCATTGCGCGGCCTCAGTACGCGGCGATCTCCTCGCGCGCGGCCACGGTGTAGAAGCGCGTGTTCTCCTTGCGGAACTGCAGCGGCACCTCGCCGATCGGTCCGTTGCGGTGCTTGGCCACCTTGGCCTTGATGAGCTCGACCTCGGCCTCCGGGTTCTGCTCGGCCTCGCGGTACAGGAAGATCACGACGTCAGCATCCTGCTCGATGCTGCCCGACTCGCGAAGGTCCGACAGCCGCGGCTCGGCGCTGCCGCGCTGCTCGACGCCGCGCGAGAGCTGGGAGAGGGCCACCACCGGCACCTTCAGCTCGCGCGCCAGCTGCTTGAGGCCACGGCTGATCTCGCTCACCTCCTGGACGCGATTGGCGTCCTTGTTCGGCGTCGACGCCTGCATCAGCTGGAGGTAGTCGACGATGACGAGGTCGAGCCCGTGCTGCTCGGCCTCGAGGCGTCGCGCCTTGGTCCGCAGCTCCATGACCGAGAGCGCTGGCGAGTCGTCGATCCACATCGGCGCCGTGGCCATGTCGTTCATGACCGATGCGATCTTGCTCCAGTCCGTCTCGTCCACGAATCCGGTCTGGAGGGGTCGGGGGTTGATGCCCGTCTCAGCCGATAGCAGCCGCAGGGCGAGCTGCTCCTTGCTCATCTCGAGGCTGAAGACCGCCACCTTCCTTGCCTCGCGCACCGCGGCGTGCTGGGCGACGTTCAGCGCAAGGGAGGTCTTTCCGACCGATGGACGGGCTGCCAGGATCACGAGGTCCGATGGCTGGAAGCCGCCGAGCAGCGCATCAAGCTGGGAGAGGCCGGTGGGCACGCCGAGGATCTGGCCGCGGTGCTCGTGGAGGTACTCGAGCCGGTCATACGCCTGGCCGAGGAGGATGGACAGCGACTCGAAGCCGCCATCCGTGCGACGCTGGCTGATCTCGAACAGGATGGATTCGGCCCGGTCGATGGCGACCTCGGCGTCGTTGGCCTCCTCGTAGCCGACCGCCGCGATCCGGCCCGCCGCGCCGATGAGGTTGCGCAGCACCGCCTTGCGCTCGACGATCCGGCCGTAGTGCTCGGCGTGCACCGCGGTGGGCACCGAGTTCATGAGCGAGGTCAGGTACGCCGGGCCGCCGATGGCGTCGAGCTTGTCGCGCCGCCGCAGCTCGTCACCGAGGGTGACGAGGTCGATCGGCTCCCGCTGGCCATGCAGGGCGAGCATCGCCTCGTACACATCGGCGTGCTGCTGGCGGTAGAAGTCGGCCGGCTTGAGGAAGTCGCCCACGCGCAGGATGGCATCGGCGTCGATGAGGATGGAGCCGAGGACGCTCTGCTCTGCCTCGACCGCCTGCGGAGCGAGCTTGTCGATACTCATCGGCGGATCATGGGCACGGCGAAGCAGTCTCCTGGTCGGGGGCGAGCGGAGCGCCCGGCCGGTCCGGGTTGATGAGGACCGTCGTACACCGGGCGCACTCCAATGGTTGCCGACGACGTCGGCAGCCTCAACACCCTTATCAACCGATTCTTTCCACAGATCGGGCCGGCGACTGTGGACATCCCACCCTACTGGCTGTGGCTTACCAGGCGATTACCGCCGGCTTACGCGACAGCTCGCCTGTCGCGGGACGAGCGAGAGGCGAATGGACCGATGTCGTCGCGCGGCTCGACCCGCTGGCCGGCCTGGTTCCAGGAGTCCCACTGCTCGGCCACGAGCCCATCGTCGTCGAAGACAAGGACCGATGTCCCGGCCAGCGTCGTTGGGGCGCCCTCCTCGATCAGCGATGCCCACCACGAGATCGCGGCGCGACGGCCGTCCACGATCGGCTCGGCCATCCAGACATGCGGGTCGTTTTCCTCGGAGAGCACCCGCTCGACGTAGGTGCGGATTCCATCGCGGCCGCGATACGGCTCGCGGAACGGCTCGGTCGAGAGGACCGCATCCTGCGCATACAGCTCGAGGATCGGTTCCGGGTCGAGTGCCTCCCAGCCGCTTTTCCAGGCAGCGGCCCATCGGCGCGCAGCGTCAACGGTGTCCATCAGGCTCGATGCAGCGAGTCAGCTGCACGCTAGTGACCGGTCACGCTCAGTTCCCGCGATGAATCGAGTGTCCACCCGCACGAGCGGCACCCGGGCGCGCCGCTCATGCTCGCCAGGTCGCGACACACCGCGGAAACGGCGCCCCGGCGGCGCCTCATGTCAACGCGACTCGATAGATCGTGACGGGACGAACCGGCCTCAGGACTCGGCCGGGACCACGCTCACACTGACGGTGGCCTCGACGCCCGCCATGAGGCGCACGTCGATGCGGTAGTCGCCCAGCGCCTTGATCGGCTCGCGCAGGTGCAGGGCGTGGCGGTCGAGCTCGATCCCCTCGCGATTGATCGCGTCGGTGATCTGGTGCGAGGTGACCGCGCCGAACAGCCTCCCGCGTTCCCCGGCCTTGACCGGGATCGTCAGCTTCAGCTCGCGCAGCTTCTCGGCCGTCGCCTCGGCGCCCGCGCGCTCGGCGCGATCGCGCTCCTCGCGCTGGTCGCGATGGCGCTCCCAGTTGGCCACGGCTCCCTTGTCGGCGACGACGGCTGCCGATGTCGGGAGCAGGAAGTTGCGAGCGTAGCCGGACTTGACCTCCTTGAGGTCGCCCTCGCGACCAAGGCCCTTGACGTCACGCTTGAGGATGACCTTCATTCCAGCTCCTTCACAGTGGTCGGCTCCGATCGGCTGCGACGCCACGAGGCCAGGGCGCGCTTCACCTCGTCCGGATCGCGGACGCGACCGTATCGGTCAAGGAGCTCGGGGAGGTTGTCTCGGATACGATCGAAGCGATCGCCCATCAGCCCGCGCAGGCGTTCGAGGTCGCGATCCAGATCGGCTGTGCCGTTCTTCGCTCGGGTTGTGTGCTCGGCACGGACCTCGGGTGGGGCGTTCTGGATGAACAGATCGAGCACGAGCAGCAGCACGGTCAGGTCGTCGGCCTGGCCCAGGATCGGGATCGCGTCCGGCACGAGGTCGATCGGGAAGACGACGTAGGCGAGCGCTGCCGCGAGCATGCCCTTCAGACCGATCGGCGTGCGCGGATCGCGAAGGATGCCCCACACCACGCGGGCGTAGGTCGGCAGCTTGACGACGAGGCGCGCCATCCGCAGATAGCGCGTGGAGGACGACAGGTTCACGGGCTCGGCATGATACCAGCGCGGCTCGAGGTGGTTTGACAATAGAACATCCGTTCTGCTACCGTGCTCGAACCGATGAGCAGCGGAGAGTCCACGTGACCAGGCACGACGTCGAGCGGCGGCAGCGCATCCTCGACTGCATCGCGCTCGCGCTCGAGGAGCGCGGATATCCCCCGTCCGTGCGCGAGATCGCGGATGCCGTCGGCCTTGCCTCCACCAGTGCCGTTCACCATCACCTCATCGCGTTGGAGCGCGAGGGCCTCATCGAACGCGGCGGAAAGCACTCCAGGGCCCTGCGGCTGACGACTCGCCCGCAACCGGTTTCGATGGACAGCTCCAAGGTCACGCCGTTCCGGATGCCGGTCGAGCGCGAGACCCTGTCGCTGCCGATCATGGGCGAGATCGCCGCCGGTCAGCCGATCGAAGCCTATGCCGATGCCTCCGAGACCCTCGCCGTGCCCGCCTCGATGGAGGCGCGCGAGGACTCGTACGTGCTTCGCGTTCGTGGCAAGAGCATGATCGACGCGCTCATCGATGACGGGGACTTCGTCATCGTCCAGCCGCAGGCAACCGCGCGCGACGGTGACATCGTGGTTGCTCTGCTGGAGGACAACGGCGTCACGCTCAAGCGCTACTTCCGCGAGAAGGACCGCATCCGTCTCCAGCCGGCGAACGCCGAGATGGAGCCGATCTACGCGACCGAGGTCCAGATCCAGGGCAAGGTCGTCGGCGTCATCCGCCGGCTCGCGTAGCTTCCTCGGATCAATGGCGCCGATGGCGCCTTCGGCGCGGCTTTCGCTGCGTGCGCTGAACCGCGCCACTCTCGCGCGGCAGGGGCTGCTCGAGGCGTTGACCGGCCCACCCGGCGAAGCCGTCAGACAGGTCGGCTCGCTGCAGGCGCAGCATCCGGAATGGCCGCCAGTGGCACTGGCCTCGCGCGCGGCGGATCCCAGGACCGCAGACCTGGCCGGCGCGCTGACGGGACGGACTGCGGTGCGCAGCTCGCTGATGCGCATCACCATCCACGTGGTGTCGGCGGACGACCTGTGGCCGATGTTCACGGTCATGCAGCCGATGCGGGCCGACCAGTGGCGCCGGATCCTCAAGCGCGACCCGACCGACTCCGAGCTCGGCCGGCGCCTCACGAACGCGCACCAGGTTGCCATCGATGCCCTCCGCGAGCGGCCGCGCTCGTCACTCGAGCTCGACCGGTTGCTGTCCGCCGCGGTCGGGCTGGACAAGCCGGCGGCGACGCGGCCGGCATGGCGGAGACCGGAATCGCAGCTCGTCGTGCGCGCAGCCTGGCGACACTTCGCGGCATTCGTGCCGCTCGTCCACGTCCCGCACGATGGGGAGGGTTACGGCCGCTCGAAGTACGCCCTGGCCGCCGACTGGCTGGGCGTCGAGCCCCCGCAGATCGATGAGGTGGACGCGCGCATCCACGTCGCTCGCCGCTACCTCGGAGCGTTCGGGCCGGCCACGATCCAGGACCTCGCCGCGTACGTCGGACGAGGCAAGGGCGGCATCGGCGTATGGCGGGAGGCGATCGACCGCCTGGCCGACGAGGTCGTCGAGCTGCGAGGGGAGGACGGCCGGGCGTTGCTCGATCTGACCGATGCGCCCCGGCCGTCCGAGCGTACGCCGGCGCCGCCCCGGCTTCTGGCGCGGTGGGACAGCCTGCTGCTCTCGCACGCTACGAGGGAGCGCGAACGGGTCATCGCCGAAGCGCATCGGCCACGAGTCTTCAGCAAGAACGCCGACGTGCTGCCGACCTTCCTGATCGACGGCTTCGTTGCCGGCACCTGGCAGCTCGATCGCACCGATGGTGCTGTTGCGATCACGTTGCGGCCGTTCGCGAAGCTCCGGCGCGATGACGCGGCCGCGCTCGAGGCGGAGGCGGATCGGCTGCTGACGCTCATGGGTGAGGCGAGCCGGACGGTACGGTTCGCGCCGTAGCCATGGCGCTCCGAACCATCGTCCACGCCGACCTCGACGCGTTCTACGCCAGTGTCGAGGTCCTCGACGATCCGTCGCTGCGCGGCAAGCCGGTGATCGTGGGCGGCGGTCCCGACATGCGCGGCGTCGTCATGGCCGCCTCGTACGAGGCCCGCGAGTACGGCGTCCAATCGGCCATGCCGCTCCGCATCGCCGGCCGGCGCTGTCCACACGGCGTCTTCCTTCCCGGGCGGCCGGATCGGTATCGCGAGCTGTCCCAGCAGGTCATGGCGATCTTCGCCGACTACACCCCGCTGATCGAGCCGATCAGCCTGGACGAGGCGTTCCTTGACGTCAGCGCCAGTACCGCCGCGTTCGGCGATGGCGAGACGATCGCGCGCCGCATCAAGGAGCGGGTCCTCGACGAGATCGGGCTCGTCGTGTCAGTCGGGGTCGCCACGAACAAGCTGTGCGCCAAG
>DASTTX010000050.1:0-2827 GCA_035759945.1 Candidatus Limnocylindria bacterium
GTTGCTTGATCTGGCCGATGCGCCCCGGCCGTCCGAACATACGCCGGCGCCGCCCAGGCTTCTCGCGCGGTGGGACAGCCTGCTGCTCTCGCACGCTACGAGGGAGCGCGAACGGGTCATCGCCGAAGCGCATCGGCCACGAGTCTTCAGCAAGAACGCCGATGTGCTGCCGACCTTCCTGATCGACGGCTTCGTTGCCGGCACCTGGCAGCTCGATCGCACTGATGGTGCTGCCGCGATCACGTTGCGGCCGTTCGCGAAGCTCCGACGCGATGACGCGGCCGTGCTCGAGGCCGAGGCGGATCGGCTGCTGACGCTCATGGGCGAGGCGAGCCGGACGGTGCGGTTCGCGCCGTAGCCATGGCGCTCCGAACCATCGTCCACGCCGACCTCGACGCGTTCTACGCCAGTGTCGAGGTCCTCGACGATCCGACGCTGCGCGGCAAGCCGGTGATCGTGGGCGGCGGTCCCGACATGCGCGGCGTCGTCATGGCCGCCTCGTATGAGGCCCGCGAGTACGGGGTCCAATCGGCCATGCCGCTCCGGATCGCCGGCCGGCGCTGTCCACACGGCGTGTTCCTTCCCGGGCGGCCGGATCGGTATCGCGAGCTGTCCCAGCAGGTCATGGCGATCTTCGCCGATTACACCCCGCTGATCGAGCCGATCAGCCTGGACGAGGCGTTCCTCGACGTCAGCGCCAGTACCGCCGCGTTCGGCGATGGCGAGACGATCGCGCGCCGCATCAAGGAGCGGGTCCTCGACGAGATCGGGCTCGTCGTGTCAGTCGGGGTCGCCACGAACAAGCTGTGCGCCAAGGTCGCTTCCGACCTGCGCAAGCCCGACGCCCTGGTCGTCGTGCCGCCCGGCGAGGAGGCGGCCTTCCTGGCGCCGCTCCCGATCCGACGGCTATGGGGCGTCGGCCCCCAGGCGCAGGCGGCACTGGCCGAGTACGGCGTCACGACGATCGGCCAGCTCGCCGCGATGCCGCGCGGCACGCTGCACCGTCGCTTCGGACGCCATGGCGACGACCTCGCCGCGCGGGCGCGAGGCATCGATCCATCGGGGGTGGCGTCTGGGCAGACGCCGAAGAGCATCGGCCACGAGCACACCTTCAATCACGACACCATCGACCTGCGCAAGCTGGAGGCGACGCTGCTCGACGTCGCCGAATCCGTGGCCAGCCGCCTGCGCCGACACGAGCTGGCGGCCGGATCGGTCCAGCTCAAGCTGCGGTACGAAGGGTTCGAGACGCTCACACGCCAGGCACCACTGCCGCGTCAGACGCGCGAGTCCGAGCCGCTGTACGAGGCCGGCGTGGCGCTGCTGCGGCGAACGCTGGTGGCGGGCCGCGGCGTGCGGCTCATCGGCCTGACCGCGATCAACCTGACCGACAGTCAGCAGCTCACGCTGTTCGACGCGTCGGCGCGGACAGATCGCCTGACCCATTCCATCGACGCGGTGCGCGAGCGCTTCGGCGACCGGGCCATCACGCGCGCGCGACTCCTCACCGATCGGCCGTCGCGACGGTTCGACTTCGGTGAGCGCCCAGAGCTGCCGGAGGCGGAAGAAGACGCTTGACGGATCGAACATCTGTTCGATATGATGCCGCTCCAACCGAACGCCTGTTCGAGTGCCCGGGCAGGAGCGCAGCCGCAGGAGCGTGACAATGGCACTCGTCCAAATTCCGCCGATCGAGACGCGGGTCCGCTGGGACCGAGCGACCGATCGCCCATCGCACATCAGCTGGAACAACCGCCATCTGCGCGTCGTCGGGCTCGATGCGGTGCGCGACGAGCGTGCCGCGTTCCCGGCGGAGCGGGGACCGCGCGTCACGCTGGTGCTCCGGACCGATGACGGTGGACGCGCCTCGATCGCCTTCGACGGACGCCGGTGGTACCTCGAGGCGGTCGAGCAGGCCGCCTGAACCACCAGGCATCCCGCATACAATCGGCCCGGCCACCCGCCGGGTCGATTCGCTGCCCGGCCGCGTCGCCACCGCCAGGATGCGCCCGCATGGATGCCCGTCTCACCAATCTGCCGACGCGCGAGCTCATCGAGCGCCTCGCGACGAGCGACCCGATTCCCGGCGGCGGGAGCGCCTCCGCGCTGGCCGGCGCCATGGGGGCGGCACTGGTTCACATGGTGGTGGCACTGACCGCCAACCGCCCTGCCGCGGCCGGCAACGAGGAGATCCTCGCCGAGATCGGCAGCGAGGCCGTGGCGGCGCAATCGGAGCTGCTGCGGCTCGCCGAGCTCGACGCCGCCGCCTATGACGCCGTGATCCGGGCGCGGCGGCTACCGAAGGACACGGAGCTCGAGCGTCAGTCGCGCGACACGCAGGCCCACCAGGCGACGCGTGAGGCGACGCTCGCTCCGCTCGAAACGGTGCGTCGCGCCGCCGACGTGCTGGGTCTCGCCGAGCGGCTCGCCCCCATCGGGAACCGCAATGCGGTCAGCGACGTGGGCGTCGGCGCGCTGCTGGCGGTCACCGCCATGCGTGGAGCCGCGTTCAACGTCCGCATCAACCTGCCGTACCTGGCGGACGACGACCCGCTTCGTGAGGACGCGGGCTCCCAGCTCTATGCACTCCTCGACAGGATCGATGAGCGCGAGCGCGACGTGCGCCACGCGGTCGAGGCGCGGCTGGGGTGAGCGCTCGGTTGCTCGACGGTCGGGCCCTTGCCAACCAGCTGCGCGACGACCTCCGTCAGCGCGTCGAACGACTCGCCGCCGATGCGGCGGGCGCGCCACGGCTCGCCATCCTCGGCGACGGCGCCAATGAAGGTGCCGCCCTGTACGCGGCCAGCCTGGACCGCGCGGCGAGCCG
>DASTTX010000051.1:0-6257 GCA_035759945.1 Candidatus Limnocylindria bacterium
GTGACGCGCTCTCGATGGTGGGTCTTGCGCGCGAGATCGCCGCGTTCACCGGCGCCGAGCTGCGGCTGCCATCCGTGACGGTCGTGGAGTCCGGCGAGCCGACGGCGGCCCACGTCAGCGTGCGGATCGAGGAGCCCGAGCTCAACCCGCGCTTCACGGCGCGCTGGTTCGATGGCGTCGTGAACGGCCCGTCGCCGGAGTGGATGCAGCGACGATTGGTCGCCGCCGGGATGCGGCCGATCAGCGCGGTGGTGGACGTCACCAACTACGTCATGCACGAGCTCGGTCAGCCGATGCACGCCTACGACGCCGATGCGGTGCCGAACGGCGAGATTGTCGTGCGCCGCGCGGCCGACGCGGAACGGCTCATGGCCATCGATCACGTCGAGCGGACCCTCGACGAGCGGATGCTGGTCATCGCGGACCGTGAACGCGCCATCGGGCTGGCCGGGATCATGGGCGGCGCCTCGACCGAGGTGACCGAGGCCACGCGCCGCGTCATCCTCGAGTCGGCGATCTTCCACGGCCCGACGATCCGCAACACGGCTCGACGGCTGGGCCTGCGTTCCGAGGCGAGCATGCGCCACGAGAAGGGGATCGGGCACGACCTGCCACGGTTCGCGGCCGATCGCGCGGCGGCGCTCATCGCCGAGATCACCGGTGCGTCGGTCGGCCGTGGCATCGTCGACAACGATCCGGAGCCAAAGCGGGCGAGGCGCATCGACGTGCGCGTCGACCGGCTCAACCGACTCCTCGGGCTCGGGCTCGATGCCGCGGCCGTCGGCGAGCTGCTCGCGCCGCTCGGATTCGACGTGTCGGGCACCGGCGACAAGGTGGTGGTCAGCGTGCCGTCGCATCGGCTCGACGTGAGCGTCCCCGCGGACGTCGCGGAGGAAGTGGCGCGCGCGTACGGCTACGAGCGCATCGAGGGACGGTTGCCGTATGCCGCACTGCCGCCGTATCGAGAGGACCCGAGTGCGGGTCGCAACCGCGCACGGCGCGTGCTGGCCGGCATGGGCCTCGACGAGGTCCTGACCTACGCGCTCATCGGCCCCGACGATCTGGTGCGGAGCGGGCTGGAGGCCGCCGATGCGAGCCTCGTCCGCATCTACAACCCGCTCAGCGCCGACCACGCCATCTTGCGACCGTCGATGACCCCGTCGATGCTGGCCGCGCTGGCCGAGAACGCGCGGCGTCGACGATCGGACGCCTGGCTGTTCGAGCTCGGCAAGGTGTACTGGTATCGACCCGACGGTCCGCAGACACCGCGGGAGACGCGGTCTGACACGGCCGGCACGGGCCGCTACGAATCGTGGGAGCTCGGCATCATCCTGTCGGGTCGTGCCGCTCCACCGGCGCCGGGCGAGGACGCCGTGTCCGGGGACGTCGCCGCGATCAAGGGCGTCGTCGATGCGCTGCACGACGCGCTCGGCGCTCCGCGACCCGCCTACCGAGCCGAGGATCCCGATGAGCGCCATGCTCACCGCCATCCGGGTCGCACCGGCCTGATCGTCGACGCTGCCGGCCGCCCGTACGGCTCGCTCGGCGAAGTCCACCCGCGCGTCGTGGAGGCGTGGAGCCTCGCCGGGCGCCCCGTCGACGCGTCGATCAGCATTGACCGGCTGCTGGAGCTCGTGCCCGCGGAGACGCGGTCGCGGCCGATCCCGAGCGCGCAGCCGGTGGACCGGGACCTCGCCGTGGTCGTCGACGAGAGCACCCCGCTCGGGGAGGTCCTGCGCGTGGCACGCATGAGCGCCGGTCCGTTGCTCGACGAGCTCCGGCCATTCGACATCTACCGCGGCGAGCAGATCGGACCTGGACGGGTCAGCTACGCGCTGGCGTTCCGCTTCCAGCCGCTCGAGGCGGGGGAGGAGCGCGCGGTCGACAAGGCGCTCAACAAGGTCCGCGGCTCTCTGCAGCACCATCTCGGGGCCGAGATCCGGTAGGAGCATCGTTCCTTGTCGCGCTCGACGGCGGGCTGGTACCCTTGCGCCCGCCCGGGCCGGCATCCTTCGCGCCCGGCGCTCATCGGCGAAGGAGGAGTCGGGGCGTGGAGCTGCTCGCGCGGCTGAACTGGGTCGACCTGGCGATCATCCTGATCCTGGCCGGCGGCGTGTTCGTCGGCTTCACACAGGGCATGATCCGCTACGTCCTGAACGCGATCGCCGTCATCGTCGCCTTCGTGCTGGCCGCCCAGCTGAAGGGGCCGATCCTGGACCTGCTGCGCTTCTGGACCGCCTTCACCCCCGAGGGACGGGAACTGCTGGTCTTCGTGCTGCTGTTCTTCGGCTTCGTGATCGCCGGCTGGTTCGCGATCCGCGCACTCTATCGGCGCACGCGCCTCCCGATTGCCAAGCAGCTCGATGAGCTGGGTGGCGCGATCTTCGGGCTCATCTTCGCGGCCATGGTCATCAGCTTCCAGCTGGTCGTCTACGACAGCTTCTTCCGTGGCGGCGGCGAGACCGGCGGCTGGGTCGCGAGCTACTACGACGCGCTCAACAGCTCGCTCATCGTCGCGTTCCTGCGCGAGACCGTGATCCCCACCGCCGGATTCCTGGCGCGCCCGTTCGTGCCGGACGAGATCGCCCTGCTCCTCTTCCCGTGAGCGTGGCGCCGGCCGGTCCGCCGGCCACGCCCGAACGCACCTGGTTCGACCGTCCTTCCGACGAGCTGGCTCCCGAGCTGCTGGGGGCGCGCCTGGTGCACGACACGCCGGACGGCCGCATCGGCGGCCGGATCGTGGAGGTCGAGGCGTACCGTGGCCCGGAGGACCTGGCGGCACACTCGTCCCGTGGTCGCACGCCGCGCAACGCGGTGATGTTCGGCCCGCCGGGCCACCTGTACGTGTATCTCATCTACGGACTGCACCATTGCCTCAACGTGGTGGCCGGGCCCGGCGACAAGCCGGAGGCGGTCCTGGTCCGGGCGCTGGACCTGGACGAAGGCGTCGACCTGGCACGGCAGCGACGCGGCCACGCCGTCACCGAGCGTCGCCTGGCCGCCGGGCCGGGGAACGTCGGCTCGGCACTGGGCGTGGATCGCGGCCTGAATGGCGTCGATCTGCTGCGTGGGCCGGTCCGGGTGGAGCCGCGCAGCGGACCTCGACCCCCGACCAGCCGCGGACCGCGTATCGGCGTCGATTATGCCGGCGAATGGGCGGCACGCCCGCTGCGCTTCTGGATCACCGATGACCCCCACATCTCCCGCCGCTGATCCCGCTGGCGCCGCCGCCGATGGCGGCACGCTTCGCGCGCTCGAGTTCGCCGCGATCGTCGAGCAGCTGGCCGCGCTGACCTCGTTCGCCCCCTCGCGCGAGCTGGCCGAGCAGGCGCTGCCCATGGCGGATCCGGTGCATGTCGGGCTCCTCCAGGATCAGACCGATGAGGCCGATCGGCTCCTGTCCGAGCAGGCGCAGGCCAGCATCGGCGGCGCGCGTGACATCCGCGCAGCGCTGGAGCGGGCCGGCCGCGGCGGCCGGCTGACGCCCGCCGAGCTCCTCGAGATCGCCGAGACGCTCATTGCGACCGAGCGCTTCGCCGCGCGCCTCGGCGCCTGGCGAGGTCAGCACCTGTCGGACGTTCGCGAGGAGCTGGACGCGGCCCCGGAGCTCGCCCAGCGCATCGGCCGCAGCGTCGACGAATCCGGCGAGCTGCTTGACAGCGCCTCGGCCGAGCTCGGCGCCATCCGCAAGCGCCTGCGCACCGCACAGGACCGCGTCCGCGAGCGGCTGAACGCGATGCTGCGCTCGTCGCAGATGGCGGGAATCATCGGCGAGCCGATCGTCACTGTCCGGGCGGGGCGGTACGTCATCCCGATTCGCGCCGAGGCGAAGGGTCGCGTGAAGGGCATCGTTCACGATCAGAGCGCGTCGGGCGCGACCCTGTTCATCGAGCCGCTGACGGTGGTCGAGCTGAACAACGCCTGGACCGAGGCGACCCTGGCCGAGGCACGCGAGGAGGAGCGCATCCTCGACGAGCTGTCCGCCGAGGTCGAGAGCCGCGCCGAATCGCTCCGGAACAGCCTGACGGCCCTGGCGCGAGCGGACCTCTGGATGGCACGCGCGCGCCTCGGTTCGGCGATGGACGGCGTCCGCCCGACCGTGGCCGACGACGCAGCCGAGCTGCTGTCAGCGCGCCATCCGCTGCTCGGGGCGGACGCGGTGCCGATCGACCTCCGCCTCGGCGACCGCTTCGGCTATCGGGCGCTGGTCGTGACCGGGCCGAACACGGGCGGCAAGACGGTGTCGCTCAAGACGCTCGGCCTCCTGTCGCTCATGCACCAGGCCGGCCTGCGTGTGCCGGCCGCCGGCGGCGCCCGGCTTCCCGTGTTCGCGCGCGTGATGGCCGATATCGGCGACGAGCAGAGCATCGCCCAGTCGCTGTCGACCTTCTCGAGCCACCTGCGCAACGTGGTGCGCTTCGTGGCGGCCGCTGGGCGCGGGACGCTCGTGCTGCTCGATGAGGTCGGCGCCGGGACGGATCCCGCCGAAGGCTCGGCGCTGGCCATGGCGATCGTGGCTCGACTGCTCGACGCGGGCGCCATGGTCGCCGCCACCACCCACTACGCCGATCTCAAGACCTTCGCGACGGAGCACCCGGGCGTGACCAATGCCGCGGTCGAGTTCGACGTCACGACGCTGCGGCCGACGTATCGGCTGACCATTGGCCTCCCGGGCAAGTCACAGGCGTTTGCCATTGCCGAGCGGCTCGGCCTTCCGGACGAGATCCTGGCCGATGCGCGCGACCGCATCTCGGCCGAGCACGCCAGCATGGAGGAGACGCTGGCCGCCATCGCACGCGCGCAGGAGGCCCAGGCGGCGGCGCTTTCGGCGGCAGAAGCCGAGCGAGCCGAGGCCAGCGCCGAGCGCGACCTGGCCCGCGGCGGCGTCGCGCGGGCGCGTCGCGAGGCGGGGGAGATCCTTGCCGACGCTCGGCGGACCGCCGATGAGCTGCTCGCCCGGGCAGAGCGCGAGGTGGCCGAGGTGCGTCGTGAGCTCACGCGGCAGCGGAATCTCGCCGGTGGGCGCCGGGGCGCGAATGCGGCCGCACTGGAGGAGATGACGCAGCGCGCGAGGCGCGTCCGCACGGATGCCCCGCCGCCGGGGGCCGAGCCGGAAGATGAGGTCGAAGCGAGCGGGCCGCAGCCGCGGATCGGACTGTGGGGGCGGTCGCGAACCCTTGGCAGCGCCGGGCGCATCGTCGAGATCAGCGGGCGGACGGGGCGGGTCACACTGGAGACCGAGGGCGCGCGGCTGGTCGTTCCCTCCGATGACGTCGAAGTCGTGCCCGAGCCGATCAGCGGGCCCGCCCCGCGTGACGTTGCCGCCGAGGAGATGCGCCGGCGCGCCGCCGCGCGCGTGTCACCGACCCTCGACCTCCACGGCGAACGGGTCGAGGCGGCGCTCGAGCGGCTGCATGCCTACCTCGACGACGCCCTCCTCGCCGGGCTCGACTCGGTCGTGATCGTCCACGGCGTCGGAACCGGCGCGCTGCGGCGAGCGGTCCGTGAGGCGCTGCGTGAGCATCCACGCGTGCAGGGGATGCGTGGCGGACGGAAGGACGAGGGCGGAGAGGGCGCCACGGTCGCCGAGCTGTAACGCCCCTGGGTGACTCGATCCATCGAGTCGGCGTTGCCGGACGCATCGGTCGGGCGCTGTTCACTCGATCTGTCGAGTTCCGATGCGCACGAGCAGCGCGCCCGAGCGGGCCTCACGCCGCGCCGGTCTCGATATGTCGAGGAAATGCAGCGCGAGAACGCGCTCCGGTGAAATGGGCTCGATACATCGAGCCGCCTGACACATGACGGACGCCTCGCGTGCTGCCGCGTCGGATAGTTCGGCTCGACTAGGGGGCCACCGGTGTTGGCGTCGGGATCGGCGAAGGTGTGGGCGTGACCACAGGCGTGGCGGGCACGACCGTCGGCTCGGGCGTGATCGCCGGCGTCGGTGTTGCCTCGGGCGTCGGTGTCGGGGTCGGCGTGGGCGACGGTGTCGGCGTCGAGGTCGGCACCTCGCCCGGCGTGCACTCCGCGGTCGGCGCGAACGGCGCGTCGACGGGGCCGGGGAATGGCACCCTCATGCTCGCGTTGAGCTCGTCCTCGCGGCCGCTCCACTGCTCGAGCCACGCGCGATTCGACTCCTCCCAGGCGGGATGCTCGTCCTCCCAGCCGGCCAGATCCAGGACGACCTTCTCGTCGGGCTCTGCGGGCGGTGGTTCGGCAGAGGGGTCCGGCGACGCAGATGGCGCGACCGTCGCGAA
>DASTTX010000052.1:0-10770 GCA_035759945.1 Candidatus Limnocylindria bacterium
GTCGCCGCCGTCGCCCGTCCAATCGGCGCCGATCGCCGGGCCGGCGGACGACATCTGCGCCTCCCATTGCTCCTCGAGGCCCAGGCTCAGGACGTCGCCGCGCGCGGCGAGCCCCGCGACCGCCGGGGCCGGCACGTCCACGAACACGAGCGGCGCCGAGGTGCTGGCGTAGCCGACGCCGCCGCCGGCGGCCTCCACCGCCGGACTGAACGCGTTGGCGGCCGCTTCGTACGTCGCTCGCCGCGCCTCCCACAGCTCGGCGCGCAGCGCGCGGACCTGCTCGATAGACTCGGCCATTGGCCGGCCGGCGACCCAGGTGATCTCCGGATGTGCCTCGCGCACCGCGGCCTCGGCCGCGGCCGGATCGGCATCCAGCCAGACGGCCACGCGCAGCCAGTCGGGCTTGCCGCCGGCGACGGCTGCCTGGAGTGCGGCATCCGCCTTCCGCTCCAGCGCGGGGAGGTCCTTGGCCGCGGCCGCCGAGCGCTCCTCGCGCAGCCCGGGGCCGGCCGTGACGCCGGCCGCGGGATCGCTGTCGACCGCGACGATCTCGCCGGTGGCCCGATCCAGGAACTTCCCGGCCCAGAGCGTCGCGTCGGAGTGCTCGACCGCGGCGTCGCGTTCGTAGAGCAGCTCGAAGTCGTTCGGCGATCCGCCGCGCGTTTCGGCCAGATGACGTGCCGCGGCCGCGGCCTGCGGCTCCGCGGCACGCACCGTCCCGCCTGGGACGAAAACCGTCCCACCCACGACCAGCGAAATCACGAGCGCCCCCCCACGGGCGAGCGCGCGCGGTCTGCGACTGCGCACTTTCAGCCTCTCTCGTTCGTATGACGCCGTATGACAGTCTCGCATAGCGGCAATCCTCAGCATCGGCGCAGCGCGCGTCGGCGGCAATGGGCAATCGGTGTAGCCTTCGTCCATGACCACTCCGGCGTTTGACGTAGGTGGCTCCGTTGCAATGGGCCATCGCGAGCGACTGCGGCGCGCCGCCGGGCAGGCGCGAGATGCGGGCGTGGATGTGATGCTCGTCACGCCGTCGAAGGACTACGCCTATCTGCTGGGCTACGCGGCGCCGGCCATGGAGCGCCTGACCTGCCTGGTCGTTCCCGCGGATGGCAAGGCGACGCTGGTCCTGCCGCGCCTGGAGGAGCCGCTTGCTCGCCACGAGCTCGGCGACCTCGCCGATGAGCTCCAGATCGTGCCGTGGGCGGAGACCGAGGACCCCATCCGCACCGTCCAGACCCTGGTTGGATCGGCCGGCCGGGTGGCCGTGCAGGACCAGATGTGGGCGCGCTTCGCCCTGGCCCTGCAGGCCGCGCTCGACCCGGCCCAGCTGGTGGCGGCCGGACCCATCCTGAGCTCGCTGCGGCGGGTCAAGGATGCCGATGAGGTCGATCGCCTCCGCGCGGCGGCCGCCGCGGCGGACCAGGCGATGCTGGCGATCACCGGCGAGCGCCTCTCGGGGCGCACCGAGCGCGACGTGAGCGCACGCATCCGTGAGCTGCTGCTCGAGTCCGGCCACGACGAGGCCGGCTTCGCCATCGTCGCATCCGGGCCGAACGCGGCGAGCCCGCATCACGCGGCCGGCGATCGGACCATTGAGGCCGGTGATGCGATCGTGCTCGACATTGGCGGCTTCCGCGCCGGCTACGGCAGCGACACGTCACGGACGGCGTTCGTCGGCGAGCCGCCGCCCGACTTTGCCGCGCTGTACGAGGTGCTGCGCCACGCCCAATCAGCCGCGTGCGACGCCGTCCGCCCGGGCGTCCCTGCGGCGGAGATCGACCGCGTGGCGCGCGACATCATCACCGATGCCGGCTACGGCGACGCATTCCTGCACCGGACCGGGCACGGCATCGGCATGGAGACCCACGAGGAGCCGTACATCGTCTCGTCCAACGCCGAGCCGCTGGTTGCCGGCAACGCCTTCAGCGTCGAGCCTGGCATCTATATCCGTGACACGTGGGGCGCGCGCATCGAGGACATCGTGGTCTGCACGGAGTCCGGCGGCGAGCGTCTCAACACAACCTCGACCCAGCTCTACCTGGTCTCCTGACTGGCTAGTCCCGGGCCCGATGTGAGCTGACCAGGGCGGTCAGCACTTGGTCGATCGCCGCGTTCGCCTCGTGGAAGGCGGCTGTGACGTCGGCCACGTCCGCGGACCGCCGTCGCAGGTGGCCGACGATCGCGTCGAGGACCGGCGAGCGGAAGAACAGGAATGCCTCGACCGTCTCGGCCAGCGACAGCCCGGCGCGTGAGGCCTCGCCTCCGTACAGCGCGCCCATCTTCTCCGCCTCCTCCAGCAGGAGCTGGCGCTCGGCCTTCTTCGAGGCGGCGACGTACTCGATCACCAGCTGAAAGGTGCGCTGGCCCCATCGGCGGAACTCGTCGCGCTGCTCCGCCGACAGTCGCGCCTGCCACGGCTGGCTGGCGTAGCCCGTGCGCTGCATGCGCCGATGCAGCTCGCCGGCCATCGTCTGTCGCGAGTCGGGCAGGCGGTCCATGCCGTATCGCTGCCGCCGCGGCGCGTTGATCATCGCCTCGAGGCTGGAGCGCAGGAAGCGCCGATGGCCGCCGGGCGTGTGATAGCTCTGGACCTTGCCGGTGTCAGCCCACCGCCTCAGCGTGTCCGGACCGACGCCCACCAGGCGCGAGGCCGCGCCGAGCGGCAGCCAGGGATCGTCGGGATCGGCGGCTGGTGCGGGGCGTTCGGGCACGAAGACTCCGGTGGCCGTCAGCCGCGCAGCTCGTCCGCGCGCATCGCCCCGAGCTCGGCCCAGAGATGGACGAGCGAGGCCATGCCGTCGCGGATGTTGCGCAGGCTCATCCACTCGTTGGGGGCGTGGAAGTTGCCGGTCGGGTTGGCGAAGCCGACCATCAGGGTCTTGATGCCGAGGTGGGCATCGAGCGCCGCGACCACGGGAACGGAACCGCCCGACCGCTGGAACAGGGGCGCGGTCCCGAAGCCGGCCTCGAGCGCCCGGGCCGCAGCGGCGACGCCGGGGTGGTCGAGCGGTGTCAATGCCGGCGCCCCGCCGTGGATGACCTTGACCTCGACGCGAACGGTCGGTGGGGCGATGGCCATCAGGTGATCGACCACCTGGCGTTCGATCTTGCGGTGGTCCTGGTCGGGAACGAGGCGGGTCGAAATCTTGGCCGCGGCCCACGCGGGGATGATCGTCTTCGAGCCCTCGCCGGAATAGCCGCCCCAGAGCCCGTTGACGTCGAACGTGGGTCGAGCGGAGAGGCGTTCGCGGAGCGTGTAGCCCGCCTCGCCCTGCATCGGCTGCGCGACGCCGGTCTCGTCGGCCCAGGCGCGCTCGTCGAAGGGGAGGGAGGCGTAGGCGGCGCGCTCATCGTCGGTGAGCTCGCGGACGTCGTCGTAGAAGCCGGGAACGGTGAAGCGGCCGTCCGCATCGGTGAGGGAGGCGAGCATGCGGACCAGGACGTTGGCCGGGTTGTCGACGCCGCCGCCGTACTGGCCGGAGTGCACGTCCTGGCGCGGGCCATGGACCTTCACCTCCCAGTACGCGATGCCACGCAGGCCGTGGCCGATGGCCGGGGTGCCCTCGTCGTCGAAAGTGTCGCCGTCGCTGACGACGCAGACATCGGCCTGGAGCAGCTCAGCGTGGTCGGAGATGAACTGCTCGATCGGCTCGGAGCCGACCTCCTCGTCACCCTCGAAGAAGAAGCGCAGGTTCAGGGGCAGCCTCCCGGCGGTCTTCATCCAGGCCTCGACCGCCTTGAGATGCATGAACAGCTGGCCCTTGTCGTCACCGGCTCCGCGCGCGTAGACGCGGTCGTTCTCGTGGCGTGGCTCGAACGGGGGACGGATCCACTCCTCGAGCGGATCGGCCGGCTGGACGTCGTAGTGGCAATAGACGAGCACGGTCGGGGCACCGTCGCCGGCCTTCAACCACTCGCCGGTGACGATGGGGTGGTGCGAGGTCTCGTGCAGCGTGGCGCGCTCCACGCCGAGTCGGCTGAGCTCGTCGACGATCCACTCCGCCGTGCGGCGCACGTCGGCGGCACGATCCGGATCCGCGCTGATGCTGGGAATCGACAGGAAGGCGTCGAGCTGGGCGAGATGCTGGTCCTGGTGCTCGCGCAGGTAGTCGAGGGCCGCATCGGTCATGCGGACGGTATCGGTCTGGCTCATACGCCGATGATAGGCTGGTTCGGCCGATGCAACCGATGGCCACCCTCGAGCGTCTCCGGCGCCAATGAGGCTCCTGCTGGCGCTGGCCGCCGCCTTCGCTCTCGCCGCGCTGCCCGTCGATCAGGTCGCTGCCTGCTCGTGCGCACAGACGACCGTCGAGGAGGCGGCCGCGAATGCGCAGGCCGTGTTCGCCGGCACGGTCGTCGACGAGCGCCCGGTCGGCCGCGAGGATGGTCCGCTCCGCGCGGTCGCGGCCACGGCGCCGATGCCCGGCCCGCTCGGCCAGGTGATCTACACCTTCAAGGTCGACGGCGTTGCCAAGGGCGAGGTCGGCACGCAGGTCGAGCTTCTCGGCGGTGGCGATGGCGCGTCGTGCGGCATGAGCTTCGGCATCGGCGAGCGGTGGCTGGTGTTCGCCTCCTGGGATGGCGCGGTGCACACCACGAGCCTGTGCGCCGGCAACCTCATGCTCGCGCCGGACGAGGCGCCGCCGTTGCCGATGTCAGCGCCAGGCGCCGGGGATGCCGTGCCTGATGCGCCGATGCAGATCCCATGGACGGCGCTCGGCGTGCTTGGTGCGGTCGCGATCGTCCTCGCCGCGTCGTGGTTCGCGTTCCGCTCGGAGCCGCCGCGCCGGATCAGCTGAAGGCGCCGAAGACGAAGCCAACGAAGAGCGCGACCGCCAGCAGCGGCATGATGCTCGCCGCCCGCAGGAATGGCGGCCATCCGGCGCCTCCGACGAACGCGTAGATCGGGATGGCAAGCGGGAAGACGAACGCCGCAGCCGACCAGGCGATGCGGGCGCGGACGCTGAGGTCGGGTCGGTCCTGCACGTCCAGCCAGTAGGCGGCGATCATGAGGAAGCCGCCGACGGCAAGCACGGCGAAGATCGCCCAGATGACCGGAAGCATGTCCAGATGCTACCTGCGGCGACGCGTCGTCAGCGCATGCCCCGCCGGCGCGCGACATCATCGGCGCCGTTGAGCAGGTCGCTCACGAACGCCAATGGTCGCCAGCGCGGAAGGGTGGGGTGCTGCCGCGGAAGCAGCTCGAGGATCCCGTCGCGCACCGCGCGCTCGAGTGCGGCTCTCGCCTCGCGGCCACGGGTCGCACCCGCCTCGATCGGCGCACCGAACCGGACGTCGACGCGCTTGCGGAACCAGAGGTCCGTGCTGCCGACGATGGCGCAGGGGACGACCGGGACCGCGGATGCGGCCGCGAACGCGGTCGCACCCTCCTCGAACGGCAGCAGCGAGGTCTCGTCGAATCCGATGCGCCCCTCGGCGAAGATGCCGAGCACGCCATCGGCGTCGAAGACTCGCCGGACCGCGCGAACCGCCGACGTCATGGTGGTGCCGGCGGGGTCGTACGGGATCATGCCGCCGAAGAAGGCCATGATCCGGTTCTTGAAGCCGCGGCTGAAGTCCGCCTCCCGCGGCCCGAACCAGGTGATGCGCGGCTGCATCGGCGTGACCGAGATCACGAGCAGGGGGTCCCAGCCGTTGTGGTGGTTGGCGACGAGCTGAAACGGTGGCGCGGGCCAGCTCTCGAGCCCGCTGACGCGGACGTCGAACAGCGGCCGGACCAGCGCGCGAACGAGCCAGCGCATGAGCCGATAGCGCGGCGTGACGGACACGCTCAGCTCGCGCGGTCCGGTGCGGCGCGCGCGGTCGGTGACGGCGTTCACATCGCCACCGCCCGTTGTTCGTCCGCGCGGGACCGGCCTCCCGCTCGGGCCGGCTCACGAACGCGGCGCAGCGCCAGCGCCCCGAGCCCGAGCTCGAGGGCCATGACGACGAACAGCGCGCGGAAGCCCAGCTCGGCGGCCACCGTCCGATCGGCGATGAAGAGCGCCACTGCGAAGGTGATCAGTCCGCCGATGGTCGAGCCGATCGGCCCTGCGCTGGCGACGGCGATGTTGCTGATGCCCATGTATCGGCCGGATGCCGCCTTGGGAATGATGTCCGTCATCAGCGCCCAGTCGACGCCGAGGAAGACTCCCGTGCAGAGCCCGATGGGCATCGCCGCCATGAGCACCATCCAGTAGGCGGGCGCGATGGCCAGCATCAGTCCACCCAGGGCGCCAAAGCCGATGGCGACATACAGGACCGGCTTGCGGCCGATGCGGTTCGAGATCCGCCCACCCGGCACCGAGCTGATGAGCGCCGCGACGAGCATCAGGACGAGCACCGGGAAGCTGGCGCTCTGCGCCTCGTCCGGCCCCATGCGATGAGCGTTCTCCAGGTAGAAGACCGCGAACGCCTGGAGCGTCACGAGCCCGGTCAGCACGAGCAGGCGACTGACCATCACCCATACAAAGTCCTTCTCGGCCAGGATGTCCGTGCCCCACGCCGACTTCGCGCGCTCGAGGAGGCTCATCTCGTTGGGCGGTGCCGGCCGGTCGGGGACCCAGATGACGGTGATGAGCATGGTCACCACCTCGATGAGGCCGATGGTCACGAACAGCACGAGCGTGATCTCCGGGAAGCCGAGGACGCCCGGCAGGACGGTGATGAACAGGATCGCCAGGCCAGGCCCGAGCAGGTTGCCGGCGATGTTGGCGCCGCCCAGCAGGCCCGATGCGAGCCCAACCTGGTGCGACGGGACGAGGTCCGGGACGTAGCCCTGGTATGGGCCCTGCGCGAAGTTGCTGCTGAACTGGAGGCACGCGACCGCGATGAGGAACGGCCAGTACAGCTCGTTCCAGAAGGCCCAGGCGAGGAACGCCAGGAACACGAGGTCCATCAGAGTGCCGGCCAGGATGAAGGGCTTGCGCCGCCCGAGCCGATGCTGTGTCCGGTCGCTGATGGCCCCCATGGTCGGCTGCACGACGATCGCGATGAGCACCCCGGCCGTGGTGATGGCGCCCACGGCGAGTCCAGCCAGCGGGTGGTTCGAGTTCCCGAGCACCGACTCCACCAGGCGGGGGATGACGCTGAAGGTGAGCGCTCCCATCAGGGTCGTGATGGCCAGCCAGTAGGCGGTGACCGCCAGGAGCCGCCGGGTCGACAGCTCGGCCTTCGGCCGGCCGAACTCGTCGCGGTCGTCGGCCGCGGTTGCAGATGCCGCCGATTCGAGCATGCCGCCGCCCTCGTCGTGGTGTGGTGCGCAGCCTACGGCCGCGCGTTGACGAGCACCATGGGTCACCGGCACTGCGGCCCGAATGCGGACGGCTTGCTGCAGTCGTCGGGCAGCGCCGGGCAGCGCCGTGCCGCGAGTGTTCAAGACTCTTGAACACTGTGATACCACCCGCCCCTTACCGGCCGCTTACCGGCCGCTTACCGGCGCCTATCGGCCGCGTACCCTGAGCGCTCATGTCAACCGATCCGGCGGAAGGTCGGCTCATCGTCCTGCGCCATCCCGACCTGCGTCGCTACCTGACGGCTCGCTTCATCGCGTCGATCGCCACCCAGGTCCAGACCGTCGCCGTCGGCTGGCAGGTCTTCAGAGCCACGGGCGACCCCTTCGACCTGGGGCTGGTGGCGCTGTCGCAGTTTCTGCCGTTCGTGCTGCTCATCCTGCCGGCCGGACATGTCGCCGACCGATACGATCGGCGCCGCATCCAGCTCGTGACGTACGTGCTGCTGGCTGCCTGCGCCGCTGCGCTGCTCGGTCTCGCGCTGGCCGGGAACATCGATACGGGCCCCACCTTCGCCGTGATGGTGCTGTTCGGCATCGCGCGCGCCTTCAATCACCCGGTCGGCCAGGCGCTCCTGCCGAACCTCGCCCCGATCGCGCTGTTTCCTCGTGCCGTTGCCGTCAACTCGTCGCTCGGTCAGGTCGCCACCATCGCGGGGCCGGCGATCGGCGGCGCGCTGGTCCTGTTCGGAGAGCAGGTGGCGTTCGGGCTCTCGCTCGTGCTGCTGGTGGCCGCGGTGGTGCTGGTCGCAGGGCTGCGCGGAGGTGGTCGCACCGAAGCCTCGACCGAACCGGTGTCGTGGGCGGCATTGCTCACGGGCGTCAACTTCGTGCGCAGCCGTCCGATCGTGCTTGGCTCGATCTCGCTCGACCTGTTCGCGGTCCTGTTCGGCGGGGCGGAGGCGCTGCTGCCGATCTACGCCGGCGAGATTCTCGATGTCGGACCGGTCGGCCTGGGCATCATGCGGGCGGCTCCGGCGGTCGGTGCCGGTGTCCTCGCCGCCGTCGTGGCCGTGCGCCCGATCCGGCGCAACGTGGGCAGATGGATGTTCGGCGGCGTCATCGTGTTCGGGATCGCCACGATGCTCTTCGGCGTGTCGACCAGCTTCCCGCTGAGCGTGGCGGCGCTGATCGTGATGGGCGCCGGCGACATGGTCAGCGTGTACATCCGCCACCTGCTCGTCCAGCTCGAGACGCCCGATGCGATCCGGGGTCGTGTGAGCGCGGTCAACTCGGTCTTCATCGGCGCATCCAACGAGCTCGGCGAGTTCGAGTCGGGCATCACCGCGTCGTGGTGGGGGATCGTGCCGGCCGTGGTCGTCGGCGGAGCGGCGACACTCGCGGTCGCCGCGGCCTGGACTCGCGTCTTCCCCGTTCTGCGACGCCTCGACCGCTTCCCGGACCCGAGGGACATGCCGTAGCGCACTGGTGGTGGCTTCCGGCCGATCCGTGGATCGGCGCTAGAATCGGCCGGTGATCGACCCCATCGCTCTCGAGATCGGCCCGATCCAGCTGCACTGGTACGGGATCATCATCGCCACCGCGGTGCTCGTCGCCGCGCTCGTCGGCTCCCGGGTGGCGGCGTGGCTCGGCGAGGATCCCGACGACGGCTGGTCGATGCTCCTGCTCGTCATCATCCTCGCCGTCATCGGCGCGCGCGTGTACCACGTCATCCACATGTGGGACTTCTACCGCGAGAATCCGATCCTGATCCCGCAGGTCTGGAACGGTGGCATCGGCATTCCGGGGGCGGTCGCCGGCGGGGCGCTCGGGATCTTCCTCTACACGCGCTCGAAGGGCCTGAACACCGCCCGCTGGTTGGACATCTTCGCGCCCGCCCTTCTCCTGGGCCAGGTGATCGGCCGCCTGGGCAACTTCGTCAACCAGGAGCTGTACGGACCGCCGATCAGCGAGTGCGGCAACGGCTTTCCTCCGTGCCTGCCATTCGGCATCCCGATCGACGCGGCGCACCGGGCCGGGACCCCCTGGGATGCGGCGACCTACCCCGTGGAGACGACCCAGTTCGTGCCGATGTTCGCGTACGAGATGGTCCTGAACCTCATCGGCATGGTGGTCCTGCTGTACGTCATCAGGCGCTTCGCGCCCCGCCTCTTCGCCGGGGACGCGGCCCTCATCTACATCATGTGGTACGGCGCCGTGCGAACCCTGCTCGAGACGTATCGAGTGAACAACTGGACGATCCTTGGTGTGCCGACCGCGATGTGGGTCGGGATCATCGGCTTCATCCTGGCGGGCGGCTGGCTGATCTACCGTCATCGCCGAGGCTGGGGCTCGCCGATGCTTCGGCCCGATCCCGAGCTCTCGACCGGATTGGGTTCACAGCCGCACGTCGAGGCCTCCGCTGGCTGAACGGCCGGGCATCCTGCCCGATGTGACCGCCGCGGTTGGCAGGACGCCGCTTGTCGCCCTTGATCGGCTGGCTGCGGACGTCCGGCCGCGCATCGTGGCCAAGCTGGAGCACATGAACCCCGGCGGGTCCGTGAAGGACCGGATTGCGGTGCCGATGATCGAGGCTGCCGAGCGCGCCGGTCTGCTCAAGCCAGGCGGAACGATCGTCGAGCCCACGTCCGGCAATACCGGCGTCGGGCTGGCGCAGGCGGCCGCCGCGCGAGGCTATCGGTGCATCTTCGTGATGGCGGACAAGCAGTCGGAGGAGAAGCGGGCGCTGCTGCGGGCGTATGGCGCCGAGGTCGTCGTCTGCCCCACCGACGTCGACCCGGGTGACGAGCGTTCCTACTACCGCGTCTCCGATCGGCTGGCGCGCGACATTCCGGGCGCCTGGAAGCCCGACCAGTACTCGAACCCGGCCAACCCACAGGCCCATTACGAGACGACCGGCCCCGAGATCTGGGAGGCGACCGAGGGGCATGTCACCCACCTGGTGGTCGCGCTCGGCACCGGTGGGACCGTGTCGGGCGTCGGTCGCTACCTCAAGGAGCGCGACTCGTCGGTCGTCGTGGTTGGGGCGGATCCTGACGGCTCGGTGTATTCGGGTGCCGCGCCGCACCCATATCTGACGGAGGGCATCGGCGAGGACTTCTGGCCGACAACCTACGACACCTCGATCTGCGACGTGGTGATCCGCGTCAGCGACCGCGACTCGATGCTGATGGCGCGGATCGCGACCGCGCGCGAGGGGATGCTGATGGGGGAGTCGGCGGGGACGGCGCTGTGGGCCGCGCTGCAGCATGCTCGCGCGGTCGACGATCCCGATGCCCTGTTCGTGGTCCTGCTGCCGGACTCCGGTCGCAACTACGTCGGCAAGCTCTACAACGATGCGTGGCTACGCGAGAACGGGCTGCTGGGCGCGGACGAGGAGGTGGCGGCCTACGACTGGCGCCAGACGTCGCCGGCGGTCGTCCTGACTGGCGACGCGGTCCCGCGCGGCTGACCTAGGCCTCGGCTTCCGCGTCCGATGGCATCCATCGGTCGCGCTGCTCGATGTCGCCATT
>DASTTX010000053.1:0-6433 GCA_035759945.1 Candidatus Limnocylindria bacterium
TCACGGCATCGACATATACGGGCCGGACGTCTCCGCCGCCGAGGTCCGTCGCCGCATCGGCATGGTCTTCCAGAAGCCAAACCCGTTCCCGAAGTCCATCTACGACAACGTGGCCTTCGGTCCGCGCGTGGCCGGCTTCCGCGGCGACATGGACGAGCTGGTCGAGTCGTCGCTGCGACGAGCGGCGCTCTGGGACGAGGTCAAGGACAAGCTGCGCTCGCCCGGCACCGCGCTGTCGGGCGGCCAGCAGCAGCGGCTGTGCATCGCACGAGCGATCGCCGTGGAGCCGGACGTGATCCTCATGGACGAGCCGTGCTCGGCGCTCGACCCGATCGCGACGCTGAGGATCGAGGAGCTCATGCGCGAGCTGAAGGAGAAGTACACGATCGTCATCGTCACGCACAACATGCAGCAGGCGGCGCGGGCAAGCGACCTGACCGCCTTCCTGACCATGGGCGACGACCGGGCGGGCTACCTCGTGGAGATGGACGCGACCGACGAGATCTTCACGCGGCCGCAGCACCAGCTCACCGAGGACTACATCACCGGCCGCTTCGGCTGAGGAGGGACGACCGATGGACAAGGCGGCAGACTCCATGGAAGCGCACGCCGGCACCCGGGCGACCTTCGACCGCGCGCTCGACGCCGTCAAGGACGATGTGCTGCGCCTCGGCGCACGGGTCGAGCGCGCTCTCGAGCAGGCCGGCCTCGCGCTCGTGAACCGAGATACCGATCAGGCCGACCGGGTGCGCTGGGATGACGCGGCCGTGAACGAGCTGCAGCAGCAGATCAACACCGAGATCACGACCCTCATCGCCACCCAGGCTCCGGTCGGCCGGGACGTGCGCGAGCTGCTGGCGCTGTACCACGCCTCGAGCGAGCTCGAGCGCATGGGCGACTACGCCGTCAACATCGCCAAGCTGGCCCAGCAGCTGGCCGGTGAGCCGGAGACGCCGATCCTCAAGCAGATCCCCCAGATGGAGCGGATCTGCCGCGAGCAGCTGCATGCCGCCATGCGAGCGCTGGTCGACGTCAGCGAGGCCGATGCGCGCGGGGTCGCACAGCGCGACGACGAGATCGACCACCTCTACAACAGCGTGTACGAGGACGCGATGCGCCTGCTGTCCGAAGCGCCCGAGCGCGCCCGCCAGACGACGCACATGCTCTTCGCGGCCCATCACCTGGAGCGGCTCGGCGATCGGGTGACGAACATCGGCGAGGACGTCGTCTACCTCGCCACCGGAAAGGTCGAGGACCTCAATCCCTGAGGGAACGCCGATGCGCCGCCGCCTGCTCCTCATCGAAGACGATGCCACGCTGCGTCAAGCGCTCGCCTTCAACCTGACGCGCGAGGGGTACGAGGTCTCCACCGCCGCCGATGGCGTTGCCGGGCTCGAGGCCGGTCGCAACCCACGCCTCGATCTCATCATCCTCGACGTCATGCTGCCGGGCATGAGCGGCGTCGAGCTCCTGCGCGTGCTCCGGCGTGACGGCGTCACGACGCCGGTGATCATCCTCTCGGCCAAGGGCGACGAGATCGACCGCGTGGTGGGCCTCAAGCTGGGCGCGGACGACTACGTCGCCAAACCGTTCAGCCGGCCCGAGCTGCTCGCCCGGATCGAGGCCGTCCTGCGCAGGCGTCGGCGCGAGGCCGCCGCACCCGCCGAGTCGGCTCCGCTCTCCTTCGGTTCGCTCACCATCGACGTGGCCCGGCGCGAGGCGACCCTCGCCGGCACGCCGCTGCATCTGACCACCAAGGAGTTCGACCTGCTGACCCACATGGCAGCCAGCCCGGGCCGCATCTTCACCCGGGAGCAGCTGCTGACGAATGTCTGGGGCTATGACTTTGGCGGCGACGACCGCACCGTCGACGTCCATATCAGCTGGCTGCGTGGCAAGCTGCGCGAGGGCAACGGCCACAACTGGTTCCGCACGGTCCGCGGCGTGGGCTATGCCTTCGCGCCTCCCCGATGACGGTCGCGACGGACGCGGCTGCCTTCGACGCGCTCCTCGGCCGGCGCAGCGGGCACGTCCTGGTCGCCATCGACGACGGCCTGCGCATCGTGCGCGTCGGACCACAGGCGGCGGAGCTGGCCGGTCGCGAGCCCGACGCAATGCTCGGCATGAGCCTCATTGCCGCCTTCGGCTCCGCCGCCCTGGATGGGATCGCGCGAGAGGCGCTGTCCGGCACGACGGCGTCGGGCGAGGCGGCGCTGGGCCACCTCGGCTCGCGGCAGTTCGCCGTCGACGCCGTCCCGCTGCCGCAGGGCGGGCTCGTGCTGTCGATGCACGACATCACCGCGCTGCGAAGGATCGAGCGCGTGCGGCGCGACTTCGTGGCGAACATCGGCCACGAGCTGCGCACGCCACTGACCGCGATCAAGCTGCTCGCGGAAACCCTTTCGTCCGGGACCGTCGATGACCTCGGCACCATGCGCGACTTCGCGACGCAGATCGAACGAGAGGTCGATCACCTCGCCCAACTGGTCGACGAGCTGCTCGAGCTGTCGATGATCGAGTCGGGCGAGACGACGCTGGGGCTGGAGCCGGTCGCTGCCGACAAGGTCATCGACGAGTGCATCGCGCGCATCGGCCCGGTCGCGGAACGCCGCGAGGTCCGGATCCGGCGGATCGCGGGACCTGCTGACGCGGCCAGGGTCATGGCGGACCCGTCGCGACTGGGGCAGGCGCTCCTGAACCTGGCGCACAACGCCGTGAAGTTCAGCCACGCGGGCGGCGAGGTCCGCATCGGCTGGGAGGACGCCGGCGAGCGCGTGCGCTTCACCGTCGCAGATGACGGCATCGGCATCCCGGCCGCACACCAGGCGCGAATCTTCGAGCGTTTCTACAAGGTCGACCGCTCCCGTGCACGAAGCACGGATACCGAGCCGATGGCCGGCAGTGCGGGCCTGGGACTATCGATCGTGCGCCACATCGCGGAAGCGCACGGCGGGTCGGTCGGTCTGAGCTCGGAGGAAGGCGCGGGATCGACCTTCTGGATCGAGGTCCCGCGCGCTCCGCCGGACGTCAGGCGCTGATGGCCTGGGTCTCTCGCTCGGTGAGCTGAGCCTCGGCTTCGGCCTCTTCGCGGCCGGCCTCGACCGAGGACACGACCGCCAAGTCGATCTCGATCTTGATGTCCTTGCTGACGAGGACGCCGCCCTGCTCCAGGGCCACGTTCCAGGTCAGGCCGAAGTCCTCGCGGTTGATCTTCGCGCTGGCGCTGAAGGCGCCGCGCTGTCCGCCCTGCATGTTCGGCACGATGCCGCCGAACTCGGCCTTGAGAACGATGGGTCGGGTCACGCCGCGAATGGTGAGGTCACCGTGCAGGTCGCCGGTGTCGTCGCCGGTCCGCGCGACGCGCGTGCTGACGAAGTCGATGGTCGGGAACTCATCGGCCTTGAGGAAGTCGGCAGAGCGCAGATGGTCGTCACGCATCTGCTGGCCGGTGTCGATCGAGGCGGCATCCAGGCTGACGCGCACGCGCGAGGCCTCGGGGTTGTCGAGGTCGAGATCGAGGTCGAAGTCGCGGATCTTCATGCTGCCGCGGACGGTCGTCACCATCATGTGCTTCGCACTGAACGTGACGGATGAGTGAGCGGGGTCGAGGGTCCAGGTCATGTCGCTAGGGCTCCGGGAGCGGTGGTGTATGATTGATTCAGCAACTATATCCGACTGTCGTTGCACATGCAACTATCTATGGTGGCAGCAAACATGACCGAGCCGATCACCCGCCACGATCCGCGACTGGACGCATGGAGCACGTTCCTGCGTGCCCACGCCAAGGTGGTACGCGCGCTCGAGACGGAGCTCCAAGCCGAGCAGGACCTGGCGTTGACCGATTACGACGTCCTCATCCAACTGTCCGCCGCCGATGACCGCCGCCTGCGCATGAGCGACCTCGCCGATCGGCTGCTGCTGTCGCGCTCGGGAGCCACCCGCCTGGTCGACCGCCTCGTCGCCGACGGGTTGGTCGAGCGCATCGTGTGCGACTCGGACCGCCGCGGCCAGTGGGCGTCCCTGACCGATGCCGGCTACCGCCGGCTGCGCAAGGCATCTCCCACGCACCTGCGCGGCATCACGCAGCACTTCCTCGACCGCTTCGATGCCGATGAGCTGACCAAGCTCGGCGCGATGCTCGAGAGGGTTGCCTCTCAGTCGTAGGCTCTGGTTCATGAACACCCTGTGGACCTGGGTGAAGCGGGTCGCGGTCGGCGCTTACGCACTCGTGGCCGGCTTGATCGGCGGGGGCGGCAGGGTCATCGTCGACCGGCGAGATATGTACGGCGACGATTCCGCGAACGATCCCTACTCGATGGACTTCGATCCCAATCGTCCCCGGCGCTGACGCTCAGCGGGCGCCCGCGGCCTCCTCGCGCAGTCCCTCGATCATCCCGGCGCGTGGGTCGTCGGGCGCGAGCTCGAGGAACCGATCGAAGGCCGCTTCGGCACGAGCCGGGTCGTCCTCGCCGCGCAGGGCGATGAGCCCGTCGAAGAAGGCCGCCTCGACTGGATCGGCCGCGTCGAGCTCGAGGTACGAGTCGTAGGCGGCGCGGGCGTTGGCGTAGTCGCCGGCGCGCAGGTAGGCGGCCATGATCCGCTCGTAGGCATCGGCGCGATCCGGCTCGAGATCGATGAGCACCTGGAGCGCGACCGCGGCGCGGACGAGATCCTCCTGGCTGGAGCCGGCGAGATACGCATCGGCCAGGTCCGAGAGCGTGTCCACGTCGCGCGGATCGGCCGCCAGCGCCGCCTGCAGCTCCCCGATGCGCTCCTGGCGCGCCGACTCGGTGGCCTGCGCCGCGGCCAGGCCCTCGTTGACCTCGGTCCGGTTGGCGACGCCGCTGGCCGGGACGACCGCGCCGGCGAGCAATGCCGCCGCAACGACCCCAGCGCTGACGAGCGCCGCGGTCTTCGCCGGGCGCGAGTGGGGCGCGACGGTGGTCACTGGCTGCTGCTCGAGTGCCGCGCGCGTCTCGGCGGCGCGTGCCTCGGCCTCGGCCAGCTGCTGTGCGTACGACGCGTCGTCGAGCGAGCCGGCGCGCCGATCGGTCTCGACGTCTCGCAATGCCTCGAGCGCGACGCGGTGGCGGAGCATCGCAACGTCGCGCTCCTCGTCGGTGGCCGAAGCGGGCGCGGACCACAGTGGAGGCAGGACCCAGGCGCCTGCGGCCGCCAGGCCGATCACGATCAGCACGAGCTCAGGCATCCAGCGCCTCCGCCTCTTCACGTAGGCGCCGGCGCTCATCCGCCGAGATGGGCGGAGTCGGCGCCGGCGGCGAAGGCCGGCGCACCAGCCAGGCGGTCAGCGCACCGACGCCGGCGATCAACACGGCGAACGGGATGAGCCACGCGACCGGCGAGCTGGGAGCCAGTCGGATCCAGTCGCCGTAGCGGTCCACGAAGTGCTGTCGCACCTCGGCATTGGAGGCTCCGCCGGCCACGAGCTCAACGATCTGGCGTCGCATCTCCTGGGCGGCGCTGGTTGGCGAGTCGGCGACCGACAGGCCCGCGCAATCGGGACAGCGCAGCTCATGGGCAAGCGCGTCGGCGCGTTGCGCATCAGTCGGCGGGGAGCCGGGCCGCAGCGCGAACAGCGCGACCAGGGCGAGCAGACAGCCGATGGCGACCGCGGGAAGCGAGCGGCTCATCGGCCTATTCCAATCGAGGCCAGGTGGCGGTCCATCGATTCCGCCGTCAAGGGGCCGGTCTGCTTTTCGCGGACGATGCCATCGGCGTCGACGAAGAACGTCTCCGGCGGCCCGACCACGCCGAAGTCGATCGCCAGTGCACCCGACTCATCGACGACGGTCGGGTAGCCAGCTCGTCCGTATCGGTCCAGGAAGCTCTCGGCGTTGTCGCGACTGTCGCTGTAGAGCACGCCGATCATGGCGAGGTCGTCCGAGTGCTGGTCCCACGCGGCGGACAGCACCGGGTGCTCCTCGACACATGGCGCGCACCAGCTCGCCCAGAAGTTCACGACGTACGGACGGCCGGCCAGGTCGGCGCTGCTGAGCTCCTCGCCGTCGAGCGTGGTGTACGTCCACGCCGGCGCGGGCTGGCCGATGAGCGGCGAGGCCACTGCCCGAGGATCGAGGCTGAAGCCGGTGAACAGGAGCCAGCCGAGCGGAAGCACGACGATCGGAATCAGCAGCCAGCGCCAGCGCATCAGGCTCCCTCTGCCGGTGCGGCCGCTGGCGCGGGAGCCCCTTCCCGCGCGACGGAGGGCTGGCGGCGGCGCTCGGGCCAGATGGCGAAGGCGGAGGCCACCCCGATGATCGCGCCGCCGATCCAGATCCAGGCCACCATCGGGTTGACGAACAGGTGGAGGGTGACCGCGCCGGTGTCCGGATCGGAGGCGAGCAGCGTCACGTACAGGTCCTCGCCCAGCGACGTGCGCACCGCCGGCGTGGCGATGGCGGTTGCCGAGCTC
>DASTTX010000054.1:0-2265 GCA_035759945.1 Candidatus Limnocylindria bacterium
GCTGTTCCTGGATCGAGACCAGTGCGAGAACTCGGAGGACGGCTACCGGCTCGAGTTCCCGGAAGAGTGGTACACGAACACCGAGATCGGCGACGTGCCGCCGTGCAGCTGGTTCAGCCCGACGTTCTACGAGGCAGATGACTCCGGTACCGTCCCCGATGAGATCGCGATCACCATCGGATACCTCGACGGTGACTTCGGCTCCTTCGAGGAGATGCTGAGCCGTGAGGAGGTGCTCGTCGGCAGCACGCAGGTCGCCAATCGAGTGGAGTGGCGCGGCGCTGAGGGCGAGGGTGGAACCATGCCAACCGACTGGCTTCAGTACGCGTACCTCGTCCAGCTCGGTCCGACCGAGGAAGAGGGCCCGAATCTCTTGGTCCAGACGAACACGGACATGGGCGGCGACTACGAGCTCAACAAGGCGGTCCTCGACCGCATCATGGCCACGATCGAGTTCCTCGGCACGATTCAGTAGGCGCCAGGCGAGGGCCGGGGTCCTAGTAGTAGTCCGAGCAGCTCAGGAAGTAGCCGCAGCCGGTGCAGATGAGCTTGCACTTGCGCTCCAGCATCCGCGAGCCACAGTTGGCGCAGGTGCGCATGAGCTGATTCGGGTCCGGTTGGCGCGATACCACGGCACGGCGCACAGCCGCGCGATCCGCTGGCGGGACAGGAGCGGCTGCATTCACCGCGCGATTATGCGGGGCAGGACGCCCCCTTCGACATCCTGCCCCGCACTCCCCATCGACATCGAAGCATGACGGGGGCCGCGCGCCGGCGCATCGGGAGAACTCCGTATTTTCGGGCGCATCTCTTGCAAACCCGGCGAGCAAGGAGGTGGACCGATGGATACCGATCGCACCAGGGACAGCATCGAGCAGCTGGACGATCAGCAGGACCTGCCGAACCCGATCACCGATGACGACGCCAGCCTGGGCGAGGCCGGCGACGCGATGCGGCCGCAGGGCGAGGCACCCGAGATGGACAAGGACGAGGCCGAGGGACCTGCACCGCACGCGTCCCAGATGCCGCGCTGAGGCGCATCGCGGGTCGCCGCCGGAATAGCATGCGCGGGTGACGACCGACCGTCTGGACGAGCTCGCCGCCGACTACTGGGACGCGTGGCTCGGCCAACACCCGACCTTCGCCACGGCCATCGGCGACCGGAGGTTCGACGACCGGCTGGAGGACAACTCCCCGGCCGCCCGCGACGCGTGGCGAACGCAGCTCGACAGCTTCGAGCGACGTCTCGCCGAGATCGGCGAGGCCTCGGTCACCGCCTCGGCTCTCAAGGAGTCAATGGTCGCCGACCGAGGCCACCTCGCCGCCGACCTCGAGGCCTTCAACGTCGACCCGATGGACGGTCCACAGGTCGACCTCCTCAACATCCCGTCCTACCAGCCGATCAGGTCGGCGGAAGAGGCCGACGCGCTCCTCGCGAGGTGGCGCGACATGCCGCGCTACCTGGACCAGGCGGGCGAGAACCTGCGACGTGGCGCCGCCGAGGGACGCATCGGCGTCGCGGCCTTGTGCACCAAGGTCATCGACGAGCTCGACGAGCTCCTCGCGCGTCCGGACACCGATTGGCCGCTGCTCGACCCCGCAACGGAGTGGCCCGACCTTCGCGAAGGGCTGCTGGCGGTCACCGGCGAGGAGATCCGGCCGGCATTCGAGCGCTATCGCGCGGTCATCGCCGACGAGATCGCGCCGAAGGCGCGCTCCAACGACAGTCCCGGCCTGATGCACCTGCCGGGCGGCGCCGAAGCGTATCGGCTGCTGGTGCGTGCGCATACGTCGCTGGCACTGAGCCCGGAGGAGATCCACGAGATCGGCCTGGAGGAGATCCGTCGTATCGACGCGGAGTTCACCGAGCTCGGCGCGCGGCTGCTGGGCACGAACGGGCTCCAGCCGACGCTCACGGCGCTGCGCGAGGACCCGGCGCTCCACTTCGACACGCGCGAGGAGATCAGGGAGGTGGCGGAGGCCTCGCTGGCGAGGGCGAATGATGCCATCGGTGAATGGTTCGGCCGGCTGCCGGAGGCGCGCTGCGAGGTGGTCGCCATGCCCGCGCACGAGGAGAAGCACTCGACCATCGCCTACTACCGCGACCCGGCCGCCGATGGGTCGCGGCCGGGCCAGTACTTCGTCAACACCTACGCCCCCGAGACGCGGCCCCGTTACGAGGCCGAGACCCTCGCCTTCCACGAGTCCGTGCCGGGGCACCATCTCCAGATCGCCATCGCCCAGGAGCTGGACGGGCTGCCAGCG
>DASTTX010000055.1:0-4239 GCA_035759945.1 Candidatus Limnocylindria bacterium
GCGCACCGGAGTCCTGGCCGGCATGTTCCGCGTGCGCCAGCTGACGCAGGACGACAGCCACGTCTTCTGCCGCGACGACCAGGTCGACGACGAGATCCGCCTGGCGCTTTCGCTCGTGCGCAAGCAGTACGGGCCGTTCGGCTTCGAGCCCCGCGCCAGGCTCGCCACGCGACCGGAGAAGCGCCTGGGCTCCGACGAGTTCTGGGAGCGGGCCGAGAACCGCCTCCGCGAGCGGCTGGAAGAGGACGGCATGTCCTACTCGCTCGACGAGGGCGGCGGCGCGTTCTATGCGCCGAAGATCGACATCTTCATCGAGGATGCCCTCGGTCGCGAGTGGCAGATGGCCACCATCCAGGCTGACTACCAGCTTCCCCAGCGCTTCGACCTGGAGTACCGAGCGGCCGATGGTGGCTTCGAGCGCCCGGTCGTCATCCACTACGCCATCTACGGGTCGTTCGAGCGGTTCATCGGCATCCTGACCGAGCAGTACGCCGGTGCGTTCCCGTTCTGGCTCGCACCGGTGCAGGTGATGATCGTGCCAATCGCCGATCGGCATCTCGAGTACGCCTCGAAGGTACGCCAGGCATTGGCCGATGCGGGGCTGCGCGCCGAGGTCGACGAACGCTCAGAACGGATGCAGGCCAAGCTGCGGGAGGCCCAGGAGCAGAAGATCCCGGTCATGGTCGTGCTCGGCGACCGTGACGTCGACGCCGGCGCGGTATCGCCGCGCCTGCGGACGGGGGAGTCGTCGCAGGGGGTCGCGTTGGACTCGTTCGTGGCCGATCTCGTCGCCCGCAACGCGTCGCGCGAGCTGTGGCCGGTCGCCGCCGACGACGGCGCCTGATCTTCCTTCGCGTGCTCCCATGAGGAAGATGCGCGGCGTCGGGCAGCTGGCCCTGCGCTCCACGGATCCGCTTCGCGTCGCCGAGTTCTACGAAGCCGCCTTCGGCTTCCGCCGGATCGCCGGCGACGATGCCGGCACCGACCTGGAGCTGGGTGGCTTCGAGCTCAGCTTCCGTCGCGGCGATTCCGCCACCCGCGACGGCATCCAGATCGGCTTCAAGGTCGAGACAGCGTCCGAGGTCGACGCCTGGGCCCAGGAGCTGGGCCGCCGGGGCTTCGCGCTCGCGGCTCCACCGTCCGGCGACCGCTGGGAGGGCACCCGAAGCTTTCGCGTCGCCGATCCCGACGGACGGCAGGTCGCCGTCTTCTACGACTACCCGGCCTGAGCGTCAGCTCGTGTGGTACGCGCGGCCGAGCGCACGCACCGCGACGCTCGCATTCGCGGCGAGCGGCGCCCAGGCGTTCCATCGGTCGCTTCCGGGCTACGCGCCGACTCCGCTCATCCCGGTGCCGGCGCTCGCCGACGCGCTCGGCGTGGGCGAGGTCGTCGTCAAGGACGAGTCCTCGCGGCTCGGCATGCCGGCGTTCAAGGTGCTGGGCGCGTCGTGGGCGTGCCATCGCGTCCTCGAGCGGCATCCGGGCGCGATGCTGGTGACCGCCACCGACGGCAACCACGGCCGCGCGGTCGCGCGCATGGCGGCTCATTTCGGCGTCGGCGCAACGGTCTTCGTGCCCGCGGTGATGCGCGCGACGGCCGCTGCCCGGATTCGAGACGAGGGCGCCGAGGTCGTCCGTGTGGAGGGTGACTACGACGACGCGGTCCGCCGCGCCGCCGAGTTCGCCAGCGAGCGGGGCGAGCGTCAGCTCGTGCAGGACACCGCCTGGGACGGGTACGAGCAGGTCCCGGCCTGGATCGTCGAGGGCTACGAGACGCTGCTCGCCGAGGTGGACGCGGATCTCGACCAACCGCCCGACCTGGTCGCCGTCCCGGTCGGAGTCGGCTCACTGGCCGAGGCCGTCGTGCGCCACTATCGGCGTCCCGGTTCCGTGCGCCCGAGCATCCTGTCGGTCGAGCCCGATTCGGCCGCATGCGTCCTGGCCAGCCTGGCCGCCGACCGCCCCGTCACGGTGCCAACGGCGGACACGGTCATGGCGGGCCTGAACTGCGGCACGGTCTCGAGCGCGGCATGGCCGGTGCTCCGCGCCGGATGCGATGCAGCCGTGTCCGTCAGCGACGCCGATGCGCTGCGCGCCGTCGACGACCTGGGGCGGGTCGGCATCTCGTCGGGACCGAGCGGTGCAGCAACGCTCGCCGGCGTTCGGGCCGCGCTGGCGGACGCCGCGCGACGCAGCGAGCTCGGAGTGGATCGTGATGCCGTCGTGGTGCTTCTGAGCACGGAAGGCCGGCCGCCCGAGTACGATTCCGAGCCCGGCTGAAATGGCTCGCGGCGTTGACCATTTGTTCGATTCCGGGTATCATCCGCCGGCAATTCGCGTACGTCTGCAGGGCCACCCGTCCGTGATCGGAAGGTGGCCTTGTTGTTGAAGGAGAGCAGACACTGGCAAGGGACCTCCGCGTCAATGAAATGATCCGCATCCGCGAGGTACGGGTCATCGATGATCAAGGTGAGCAGCTCGGCGTCATGCCCACGGCCAAAGCGCTCGCCCTCGCCCAGGAGAAGGGGCTCGACCTCGTCGAGGTTGCGCCCACCGCGGTCCCACCGGTCTGCCGGATCCTCGACTACGGCCAGTACAAGTACGAGCTGCAGAAGCGCGAGCGCGAACAGAAGAAGAAGCAGAAGTCGCAGACCTTCAAGGAGGTCCGGCTGGGCGTCAAGGTCGACGTCCACGACCTCCAGGTCAAGGCACGGCGCGCGGCGCAGTTCCTCGATCATGGGGACCGCGTGAAGGTCACCGTCCGGTTCCGCGGGCGCGAGATCAGCCACGCCAACCTGGGGCGCGACCTGCTGATGCGGACCGCCGAGCTCCTGACGGAGCACGGCACCATCGAGCGGCAGCCGCTGCTCGAGGGCCGCAGCATGTACATCGTGATGGCGCCGCTCGAGAAGCGGCCGGACAAGAAGACCGATGCCGAGGGCGAGGCGCCGTCGGCGGAGACCATCGGCGACGCGATCGCCGCCAAGGGCGCGATGCCCCAGGCGACGACCGAGGCGCCGGCACAGCAGGGACCGTAGACGAACCAATGCCGAAGATGAAGACCCACAAGGGCACGGCGAAGCGCTACCGGAAGACCGGCTCGGGCAAGTGGGTCCGGCCGAAGGCCTGGCGCGGCCATCACCTTGAGATCAAGTCGAGCCGCCGCACGCGCCGCTACGCCGGCATGGCGAACGTCTCCGACGCGCATACCAGCCAGCTCGAGCGCCTCATGCCGTACGCCGGCAAGGGGAAGTAGCCGATGGCCCGAGTCAAGCGCGGCGTCGCCGCTCACCGCCGTCACAAGCGCCTGCTGAACCAGGCCGAGGGCCGTCGCGGGACGCGCTCGACGCTCGTCCGGCCGGCGCGCGAGGCACTCATCCACGCCCTGGTCTACGCCTATCGCGACCGGCGTGACCGCAAGCGCGACATGCGCCGCCTGTGGATCGAGCGCATCAACGCCGCGTCGCGCCAGCACGGCCTGCCGTACGGGCGCTTCATCGCCGGCCTGCGCACTGCCGGCGTCGAGGTCAATCGAAAGATCCTGGCCGACATGGCCGTCCGCGAGCCTGCCGCCTTCGCGGCGATGGTCGAGACGGCCAAGTCCTCCTTTACCAGCTGACCGGCGTCCTCGACGCCGGTCCCACCGACCCTGTCCCGGAATCCGGGGCGGGGTCGTTCGTTTTCACCGATGATTGAGCACGGACCGATGACGCAGCCATCCGAGAACAGCAGATGAGCGACCTTCGCGGCGAGCTGGAGGCCGTCGAACGCGCCACCGGCGAGCGCCTGTCGTCCGCCGGCAGCGAGGCCGAGATCGAGTCGATTCGCCACGATCTGCTCGGCCGCTCGGGCCGGCTGACCATGCTGATGAAGCAGCTTGCATCAATCCCCGCCGAGGATCGTCCCGCGCTGGGACAGCTGGCCAACGAGATCCGCGGCCGGCTGGAGTCGGAGATCGGGGAGCGACTGACGGCGCTTCGAACGAGCGGGCTGGAGGACCGGCTGGCCGGCGAGGCGATCGACATGAGCGCGCCGGGACGGCCGATGCCCGTCGGCCATCTTCATCCCGTCCTGACCACCATCCGCGACCTGCGCGACATCTTCCACGCCTACGGCTTCGAGGTCTTCGAAGGACCCGAGATCGAGACCGACGAATACAACTTCGAGCTGCTCAACATCCCGCCTGATCACCCGGCGCGCGACCTGTGGGACACGCTGTACGTGGCCGAACCCGGCAGC
>DASTTX010000056.1:0-4019 GCA_035759945.1 Candidatus Limnocylindria bacterium
CTGGGTCGGCCAGGCGCAGTAGCGCGTCACCTCCGCCTTGGCGGTCGGCTCCGTCAGGCCGGTCTTCGTGGTCATGAACTCGACCGCCTCGTCCCAGGTCATCTCGCCCATGTGGAGCGAGGTGTCGACGATGATCCGCGCCGCGCGGAAGATCGTCGCCTCGTACTGGTTCATCTCCCAGCGCAGGTCGGTGAAGAAGCCCTGCTCGCGCATCATCCGCTCGGCGTACAGCGCCCAACCCTCGCTGAAGTAGGGCGTCCGGAACGCCTGGCGCAGGCGCGACGGATTCGACTTCGACATGACCAGGTGCCAGTGGTGGCCTGGGTACGCCTCGTGGACCGCGGTGGTCGGGATGCCCGGGTAGGAGTTCGATGCCAGCCGCTTCTGGATCTCGTCCTCCGAGGCACCGTCGGGCGGGAAGGGCACGAAGAAATGGCCGAGCATCTTGTCGCTGAACGGCGGCGGTGACATGTAGGACGCCACGGCCAGGACGGGTCGCTGGAACGGCGGCGACGGGACGACCGCGCACTCCTCGCCCTCCGGGAAGGAGACGAGCCGATGCTCGCGCAGGTACTCTCGCGCCTTCTGCGTCCACTGCTCGTAGCCGACGCGCATCGCTTCGGGCGTGCGCGGGTGGTCCTCGTTGAGCTCGTCGAGCACCGACTTCCAGTCGTCGGTGCCGCGCAGCTCCCGGGCGCAGCGCGTCAGCTCGGACGCCAGCTCGTCGTAGGCGGCGCGGCCCCGATCACGCAGCTCGCGGGCATCGAAGCCGAGCAGCTCCTTCTCGAGCAGCAGCGCGCTGTAGCGTTCCTCGCCGAGCGCCCACTCGCCGGTCGCAGCGGGGCGCATCTCCTCCAGGAAGGCGACGTAGTCGTCGTAGGCCGATGCGGTCGCCTCCCCCGCCTCGCGCAGCTTCGCCCGCAGCCGATGGTCCTCCATCTGCGCCGGCAGGATCTCGCGCACGTAACGCGCGCCGGCGCGCGCCTGGTTCGCCGCTCGGTCCAGGAAGATTCCCGGCACCAGCTCCGGCCGCAGGTTGCGCTTGCCGTCCTCCAGGTTGCCGGGGATCAGCCTGAGGCGCGAGACCGCCGAGTCGACGAGCTGGTCGGTTGGTCGAAGCCGATGCAGGAAGAGGCCGAAGATGCCGGACATGCCCGGATTCAGGTAGGTATCGGGCTGCCGTCGCCAGACCTCGAAGTCCTCGACGATCTGCCGGCCGCGGAGGATGCTGATGACCAGCTCGCGGTCGATCTGGTCGTCGAAGCTCAGCTCGGCGCCCTCGACGGCCTTGAACCGGTCGAGCCACTCGGCGTCGCGACGGTTGCGCCGCGTGATGGACGCCTCCGACAGGTCGTCGAGGCGATCGTCGTACTCGGTCAGGCCCAGGGAGCTGGCGCGAACCGGGGAGTCCTCCCATTCCTGGAGCAGGAACTCATCGGTCAGCTCGGAAAAGGACGGCATTCGGCTACCTCTGCTGCGGCCCGGGGGTGGCTGCCAGTCTAGGCCGATCCGGCTTAGGCGATGTCCACGGCGAGGCGAGCTGCGCCGCCCGCGCCGGCAGCGTGGCAGTCGCCACGCGGGCGTTCCGCAGCTACCAGCGCTCGATCTAGGTGGGCTCAGCGCGGCTTCGGCAGGAGCCGTCCGAACTTCTCCGGGTTCGCCGCGGCGGCCACCTGGATCGCGTTGAGCGCGGCGCCCTTGCGCAGGTTGTCGCTGCTGAGCCACAGCGCGAAGCCGTTCGGCCGGCCGGGGATCGCGCGCAGGCGGCCGACGAGCACCGGGTCGCGGCCCTCCACGTCGAGTGGCATCGGGTGGCGCTCGGAGCCGTCGGCCGGCCGGTACTCGAGGCCCGGCGCCGCCTTCAGTGCGGCCTCCAGGTCTTCGACGCTCGTGTCGCGCTCGGTCCGGAGGTGGAGCGCCACCGAGTGACCGGTGTGGACCGGCACGCGGACGGTCGTGGCCGCCACGTCGAGGTCCGGCATCTCGAGGATCTTGCGGATCTCGGCGTGGATCTTCTTCTCCTCGCCGGTCCAGCCTGACTCGTCGAGCACGTCGATCTGCGGCACCACGGAGTCCGCGATGCGCCCGTGGAACGGCGAGCCATCGGCGCGATTACGGTGCTCCGTCCCGCGCTCCGCCTCGAAGGCGTCGAGCCCTTTGCGACCGGCGCCACTGACCGCCTGGTAGCTGGCCAGGTCGACCGATGCCAGCCCCGCGGTTTCGCGGATCGGCGCCAGGGCGACCACCGCGGCGGCCGTCGTGCAGTTGGGGTTGGCGATGAGGTTGCCGCTTCGGTCGCGTGCGGCATGCGCATTCGCCTCCGGCACGACCAGCGGGACGTCATCGGCCAGGCGGAACGCGCTCGAGTTGTCGACCACCAATGGCACCGATGCACCCGGCCCGGCCATGATCTCGCGGCTCTGCGCGGCGTCCACGGCCAGGAAGAGGACGTCGAGCTCTCTTGCGTTCGCGTCGGACAGCACGCGGACCGGCAGGGGCGTGCCGCGATAGTGCAGCGTGTTGCCATCTGTGTGGCCGAATGCGCGGAGGCACTCGGCCGGCAGGCCGGCATCGGCGAGGATGGAGCAGAAGACGCCGCCCACGACGCCTCGGGCGCCGGCGACCCCGACGGTGGGCCAGCCGCTCATGAGGCGCTCCCGAACAGGATCGGACGCTCGCCGTTCACCAGGCGCGCGAGATCGGCATACACAGCGCCGGCCGTCACCCGACCGCCGGCACCGGGGCCTGAGACCCGGAAGGTGCCCGCATCGGCGACGGTGATTTCGAGCACGCTCTCCACGCCGCCGGTGCGCGCCATCGGGTCGGATGGATCGAGCGGGATCGGCGAGACGGTCATGGTGTCCTTCGTGGCCTCGGCGACAAGGCGGACGGTCTCGCCCGCCTGCACCGTTCGCCCGACGATACCCGTCGTGTCCACCTCGCGTTCAGCCCGCCACGTGCCCCACGCCACCGACGCCAGAATGGCGAGCTTCTGGGCGGCATCACGACCGCCGACGTCGAAGCTGGGATCCGCCTCGGCGTAGCCCGCCCGTTGCGCGGCCGTGAGCGCCTCGTCGTAGGTGCGACCCTCCCCCATGGCGCTGAGGATGTAGGTCGTGGTGGCGTTGACGATGCCACGGATGCGCTCGATTGCGCCGGTCGCGGCGAGGTGCTCGGTCGTCTCGATCATCGGCGTGCCGCCACCCACGCTAGCGCTGCCGAGGAGGGCGGCGACGCGACGGACGGCCAGCTCCGCGAGCTCACCGCCGTGCGTGGCCAGCAGCGCCTTGTTGGCGGTGACATACGGCGTGCCGCGGTCGAGCGCGGCCGTTGCCCACTCGCGGGGGCCATCGATGCCGCCGGCGAGCTCTACCACGACATCGGCGTCAAGCGCTTCTTCCGGGTCGACGAGCTCGATGCCCTTCGGCAGGTCGGCTCGGTCGCGCTTGCGGACCGCCAGGCAGGCCAACGTCAGCGGAAGCGGTCCCGTCTGAACCAGCTCCCCGAAGGCGGAACCGACCGTGCCCCAGCCGATGAGCCCAATCCGAAGCCTGTCGCCGTCCATGGCGGCGAAGTCTATCGGCTCGGGGCAGCACCGTCCGCGGAGTGTTCAAGACTCTTGAACACTGGCACGGTACCGCCCGCGGCTTACCGGACGCTTACCGGACGCTTACCGGCCGCCTACCAGCGGAGTGCCCGCCGCGTACCGGACGACGACGAGAAGGCGCACTAGACTGAAGGCAATGGGAGCCACCGAGACCGTCGACCTCTTCCTCGAGCTCATCAACGACGACCGCCGCGACAAGGCGGTCGAGCTGTTCAGCGAGAACGCCGTGATGGGCATCAGCGTGCCCGGCTCGGATGAGCGCACGAACCTCCGCGGGCGCGACAAGGTTGGTGGCTGGTTCCTTCGCGCCGGCGATGGCTTCCGCATGTTCACCAACGACAGTCGCAACATGGGCGCCAGCTACATCGCCGATGTGACGGTCATGCGCCCTGGTGTTGCGCCGATGAACGTT
>DASTTX010000057.1:0-2335 GCA_035759945.1 Candidatus Limnocylindria bacterium
TCTCGCCGTAGTGCTCCGGGTCCATCCGCGCCGCGACCCAGGCGATCATGTTGCGCCGCTCCTGGGGGACGAGCGGCTGGATGAGGACGAACTCCGCCTCCTCCTCCCCCGGGATGCGCATGATCACGTAATAGGGCTCCATCGGCGCGTCGGTGCCGGTCGAGGCATCGGTCGGAATCGCCCATCGGTCGTCCTGGTTGTAGAAGGTCGAGGCGCCGGCATCGGTCGCCGGCAGGTGGTAGAGCAGGAACGCCTCGTTCTGCGCCAGGAACAGGTCCTCCGGGTAGCGCAGGTGCGGCACGAGCTCCGCCGGCATGGCCTCCATCGGCTCGAACAGCGTCGGGAAGATGCGCGCGTAGGCGGCGATGATCGGGTCGTCCGGATCGGACAGGAAGAAGCGGACCGTGCCGTCGTAGGCGTCGATCACCACCTTGACGCTGTTGCGCAGGTAGTTGGCACCAGCGAACCGGCTCGTTCCGGGCAGCGGCTGCGCGTTCGGATACCGGTTGGTGATGGTGTACGCGTCCCACACCCACAGCAGGCGATCGTCGGCGCTGACCAGGTAGGGGTCGTCGTCGTACTCCAGGAAGGGCGCGATCTCGGATACCCGCTCGCGGATGTTGCGCCGGAAGAGCACTTCCGACTCATCGGTCAGCTGGCTGCTGATGAGGAGGTTGAAGTCGCTGAAGCGCAGGGCGAAGAGCGCCCGCGTGATCGGGTTGCCGATGCCGATGCCGGTCGTGCCCGACCACACCGTCTCGGCGTCACCCTCGGCACCGTCGGTGTCGACCGGGTAGTCGAACTCGTTCGTATCGGTGCTGGTGACCACCCAGGAGTTGGTCGCCTCACCGAAGTAGATGCGCGGCTCGCCGATCGGGAGCTGAGGCTCGCGGTTGATGCCGCTCACGAGATAGTCCGGCGTCCCCTGTGGCGTCACCGCGTCCACCGGCACGGCGGTGATGCCATAGCCGTGGGTGTAGACGAGGTGCTCGTTCGTCCAGGTGCGGTCGGCACCGAACTTGTCGACGTCCAGCTCGCGCGCACTGAGCATGATCTGGCGCTGCTCGCCGCCGATCTCGTAGCGATCGATGTCGACGTCCAGGAACTCGTAGTAGAAGCGCAGGATCTGCTCCTGGCCGAAGGTCGTCAGGAGCGGGCGGTAGTCCCACAGGCGCAGGTTGTCGATGGTCGCCGCGTCCTCGCTGAGGACCGCACGCGTCAGGTCCTGCTCGCCGGTGAAGCGTCGCGCCTGGATGGCGTCGATGTCGTACGCGGCACGCGTGGCCTCGATGTGCTTGCGCAAATACGGGCGCTCGACGTTCAGCTCGTTCGGGTTGACCTGCACCGTCTGCACGAAGGACGGATAGAGCCCGCCGACCACCACTGACAGCACGATCCAGGCGCCGCCGGCCAGCGCCAGCAGCCACAGCGTCTTTAACCAGGTGTTCAGCAATAGGAGCGCGGCGGCGGCCAGGGCGACCGCGGTGAGGATCACGCTGGCCGGCAGGCGGGCGTTCATGTCCGTGTACAGCGCCGCCTGCACGTTGCCGTTCCAGCCGGACCTCGAGTACGCCAGCTCGGCAATGTCGAACTGGTATCCGGCGGCGATGACGACCAGCAGCAATGCGCCGATGACCGACAGGTGCGCACGCACGGGCGCCGAGAGGTGGAACTGCCAGCGCAGCGCGCGAGCGGCGTACGCCCCCAGGGTCAGCAGGCCAACGATGATCAGGGTGGTCATGGCCCAGCCCTGCACGAAGCGCCAGAACGGCAGGTCGAAGACGTAGAAGCCGATGTCGCGGCCGAGCGTCGGATCCTTGGTGCCCCACGCTGCGCCGTTCAGGAAGACGAGGATCGTCTCCCAGTTGCCGCTCCACGCGGCGCCGCTGCCGAGGGCGAGCAGGATGGCGAGGGCAGCCAGCCCGATGCCGATGAGGCGCGATGCATCCGGCAGCTCGATGCCGCCCAGCCGCCGGACCGGTGCCTGTGGCGCGATGCGTCGCGCCAGCCAGATGCTCAGCAGCGCCGGAACCAGCATCGCCACGAAGCCGATGAGGAAGAGGATGACCTGGGCCCAGAGCCTTGTCTGAAGCACGTCGCGCCGGCCGAGCGCGTCGTACCACATCACGTCGGTGATGAGCGTCACGGCACCGCCGAGCAGGCCGAGCACGATCAGCACGGCCAGGATGCCGCCGCCGATGAGCAGGTACCGTCGCCACGGCACGTCGCCGCCCATCATCGGGCGTGCCACGGGCGGACCGCCGCCGCCACGACGCCCCTGGCTTCCGCCGTTGGTAGGAGTGACGTTGCGCTCCGATCGCTCACGGCGCTCGAA
>DASTTX010000058.1:0-11592 GCA_035759945.1 Candidatus Limnocylindria bacterium
ATCGCGTCCTCGAGGCTGATCTCACGCTTCGCGACGCGCAGCTTCAGCTCGGACGGCAGCTTCTGCATGATCGCCAGCTTGCGCTGGGCCTCGGCCCGCTTGGCCTCCTTCGGATCAGCCGATGGACTGACCGATGCCGGCGCAGCATCCTCCGCCGTGCGCGGCATGGCCGGCTGTGTGTCGCCTCCGGGCGCGCCGCCGATGAGGTCGCGCCCCTCCGCCGCCGCCTCGGCCTTCTGCGCAGCGAGGGGTGCCTTCTCGTCCGATCGAGGGTCGGCCCCGCTCAGCGACGGCTCGACGTGCCCCGGCGCAACCGGCGCGTCGACCGGTGAGCTGGGTGCGGCGCCGATCCAGTCGGGCACGGGGAGGCCGGCATCGGCGAGCGCCTGCGGCAGGGTGACCTCGCGCTTCGCGACGCGCATCTTCGCGTCGGCAGGCAGCTGCGCCATCAGCGCGGCACGCTGCTGCGACTCGGCGCGACGGCGCGCCTTCTCGTCTTCGCTGCGCTCGACGACCTTGGTGGCTGCCTCGGGCGCCGTTGCGCCGCCCGCGCCTGGCGAATCGGTCGCCGATACGAGTGGCGCCGAGGAATGGCCGGCATCGGTGCCGTTGGTGTGGCCGTTCAGGGACGGATGGCCAGCCGGGTAGAGCACCCCGATCTCGAACGGGTTGAGCTTCTCGGCGTCCTTCGGCGCGCGCTTGTAGGTCTTGCGGTAGAAGGTGAGCATCTCGTTGGCGCTGGCGAAGCCGATGCGCCGCCCGTTGTTCTCGATGCACTGGCTGGTGATGTCGACGAAGCTGAAGCCCGGCCACTCGATCGCTTCGCGGATGACGTTCCGCATGTGCAGCTGGTGGTAGACCGTCGTCTTCGCGTACAGCGCGTGCGGTGAGCTGCGCACGATGCCCTGGAGGTTGATCGGCGTGTTCGGGTTGCCGCCCGGGCTGGACAGCGTCTTCGTCCCGTTCGGGGTGGTCGGACCGGTCTGGCCGCCGGTCAGGCCGTAGATCTCGTTGTTGTTGCACAGCACGGTGACCGGCGCGTTGCGACGGATGCTGTGGATGAGATGGTTGCCGCCGATGCTGGCCGTGTCGCCGTCACCGGCGACCACGATCACGTTCATCTCCGGCCTGACGGTCTTGATCGCCTCGGCCACGGGCAGCGTCCGGCCGTGCAGCGTGTAGACCGCCTCGTGCTTGAGGTAGCCGCCCATTCGGCCGGTGCAGCCGATGCCGGTCACGATGATCGTGTTGCGCTCGTTCAGACCCATCTCGTCGAGGGTCATGGCCAGCTGCATCATGATCGTGCCGATGCCGCAGCCCGGGCACCAGATGGTCGGGAACAGCTCAAGCTTGAGCCGATCCTTGTAGGTCATCTCCGCCATCGGCGCCTCAGGCATCAGCCCACCCCCAATGGCGATGGCGGACGGCGCTCGGTCGGCTCCGGCGGGATCGGCGGCTCTGACGGCCCGCCCGAGAGGACGCGATCGATCCCCTCGCGCACGGCCTCGAGCGAGATTCGCCCGCCGAGCAGCGGCACGCGCTTGACCTGCCGATGGATGGCCAGCTCGACCAGGTCGGCGTACTGCCCGTCGTTCGCCTCGACCACCACGATCTCGCGGTAGCGCGAGGCGATCTCGGTCAGCTCATCGGCCAGGATCGGATGGATCCGGATCGGTCGGAAGAGCGCGAACTCGTCGCGCAGCGGCGCCGCCACGCGCGACACGATGCCGTAGCAGACGACCAGCACATCGGCCTCGACGTTCCAACCGTGCTCGAACAGCGCATGCTGTTGTGCGACCTCGAGGTGGCGGTGCTTCGCCGCGTAGAACTGGCGCATGTACTCGTCGGCATCGGCGGTGGCCGGCTCGCCCTCGTTCGGCCCGTGCTCGTACATCAGCACGCCGGCGAAGAAGCGTGGGCGGTCGGTGAACTCGCCGAGTGGGGGCATCTCGCGATCCACGACGGCCGCCTCGCGGGCGATCTCGTCCAGGTCGACGACCTCGTTGAGATGCGCGATGAAGGTGTCGGACAGCACCACGACCGGCGAGCGGGACTCCTCGGCCGCGTTGAATGCCTCGACCGTGACGCGGAACGCCTCCTCGACGCCGTTCGGGTAGAAGGCGATCGGCGTGTAATCACCGGTGCTGCCCCACTTGACCTGCATCACATCGCCCTGGCCGGGCATGGTCGGCATGCCGGTGGCCGGCCCGACGCGCTGCACGTTCACGAAGACCGATGGGACGCCGACCTTCTGCGCGTAGCCGATGGCCTCCTGCATCAGGCTGAAGCCCGGGCCGCTGGTGGCCGTGAAGGCCTTGGCGCCCGCCAGTGATGCGCCGATAACGGCATTGGCCGATGCGATCTCGTCCTCCGCCTGGAGGAACCGAAACTCGGGATGCTCGGCGGCCCAGCCCGACGCGATGTTCAGGATCTCGGTCGACGGGCTGATCGGATAGCCGGCGTAGTAGCTCGCTCCGGCGGCAAGCGCCCCCCGGAACACGGCCTCGTTGCCCTGTGTGAGCTTGCGGGTCATGGGACGCCGATGATACGCACGCTCATCGGTGCATGTGCTGCGGGCGGTCCGGCATCTGGCCCCGCCAGGCGGCGATCTCCTCGGTGGCCCAGGCTCCGAACCGGTTGATGAAGTGGGCGCCGTGCTTGGCGAGAATGGCGATCGCCGCGCGGCGCTCCTCGGCGTCAGCGATGCTGATGCCGACCACCGGGTGGCCGTCCTCGACCGCCAGCTCGTACACGTGGAGGTCGGGCAGCTGGTCCATGGTCAGGAACTGAATCGTGCGGCGTGCCCGCGCGAGGAAGCCCGACGACGTCCCGAGGCGAGCGATCTGCTCGGCGACATCCTCGCCGCTGATGACGATCACGTCGTCGTCGGGAACGCCCGCGGCGCGCAGCTCCGCGGCGGCCGCATCGGCATCTTCGGCTGTTCCGAGGACGCTGAGGGTCCAGCCCGTCGGATAGCCGATGATGCGGCGAGTCACCGCGGCTTATCGGCGTGGGCGGCAACCGCCTCCGGAATCATTTCGATGGCGAGATCCGGGCAGTAGCGCTCGCACAGCCCGCAGAGGATGCAGTTCTCCTCCTCGATGATCGCGTCGTTGCGCAGCACCAACGTGTTCTTCGGGCAGATCTCGACGCAGATGTCGCAGCGCTTGCAGAAGACCGGGTTCCAGCTGATGTTCGAGTAGTCGACCCAGCGGATGCCGTCGCGGTGATCGTCGGACACGCCCGAGCCGAAGCCGATGGCGGAATCGGTGGGGAGGACGGGCAACTCGGGCGTCATGGGCCGTCGATCATACGCCGGTGAGTCACGCCGACGGCGGTGAGCGTTCCTCTCGCGCGTAGGTCACCACGAGGACCCGCTTGGGCTTGTACATCGCCATCACGATGAGTAGCACAACGCCGATGCCAGCAGCCAGGATGAGAAGCGTGGCGGCGAAGTAGGCCTGCGTTGGCCATTCGCCGTTGGCCCACGTCTGCGAGACCGGGACCCAGCCGTCGTCGGCCCGTGCGGGCGCGTCCTGGGCATACAGCACGAGGGCGTCCTGCTGACTGTTGCCGGAGTAGGTACGGACCATCACCTCGCGCGCCATTGGCGCCGATTATCCGCCGATTCGGCGAAACCGGGAGGCCGACCTATACTCGGGCTCCCATGAGCGTCCCCCTTCGGTTCGGCGCGCCCCTCGCCGCGCTGCTTGCCATTACTCTTCTCGCCGCGTGCGGCGCGGTTGCCGCACCGACCGCCACGCCAGATGCGGCCTCTCAGCCGTCGACGGCTGCGCCGTCCGCATCGGTCGAGTCGGAGGCCGATCTCGCAGCCCGCGTCTCGTACAGCGCCGCGATCTGCCCGATCTTCAGCGGCATCATCGAGCTGGACCCGCGGCTCCAGGCCATCCGCGAAGCGGGCGCCGCCGGCGGTGATATGACCGCACAGGCCGAAGAGCTGCGGGCGGTCGGCGACATCCTGGGCGGGTTGCTCGCGGACCTCGAGGCGGTGCCCGAGTGGCAGGCGGGCGCGAACCTGCGATATCACCTGATCACGGCCCTGCATGGCATCCGGGCGCAGCTGCTCCATGTCGGCAACGACCCGGCGGCCGGATCGGCCGCAGATGACCTCGCGAACCTGCCATTCATCGCCAGCGACGCGATTGACCGTGCCGTGCAGGACGCGGTGGAGGGCGGGCTGACGTGCGAGGACGTCCCCTGATCCGGCCCACGCGTCGCCGGACGGCGCCGCTCGTCGTGGCCATCTTCCTCCTGTCGGCGTGCGGTGCCCAGGAGCCGTCGCCATCGGCCCTTCCATCTGCGCTTCCCGACCAGACGGCCTCTCCAGCCGCGACCGCGAGCCCGACACCCTCTCCGACACCCGTCCCCGAAGTCGAAATCCCGCTCGCCGTGGTGGTGACGTACACCGCGCCGGACGCATCGACCACGCTCGAGGACCTGAGTGCCGGACCGGTCGTCTACCCCTGCGAGGTGACCGCTCTCTCGCCGGCATTCGGGGCCGCGCGCTGCGTTCCGCTTGACGAGCTCGTCGAGCTGATCGACACGCCTGGAACGATCGCGCTGCTGCCACCGGACCGCGTCGTACCGACGATGAAGGTCCTGCCGGTCGATGGCGCCGATCTGTTCGGGGGCCCGGAGGCGCGGTCCCTGCCCTACCCGATCACCGGGCTCATGGCCGGCGCGGATCCATGGGACCCCGGCCAGATCCGCACGTTGATGAGTCTCGGCGACTCCTGCCCCGACCGCGGCGTGGCGTTCGCGGCACTGACGGAGGGCCGCGGCTGGGACTGGGTCTTCGGCGGCGGGACGGCCCAGTACACGCGGGTCTATCCCAACCCGGTGCCCGAGGGCTTCGTCGGCAACGGCTTCAACATCGTCGACGCCGTGCCGACCGGCAACGAGGGTGCGGTCGCTGCGCTGGTCAGCAGCGCCGACGTGACGCTGGACGATTTCGAATGCCCGGTCGTGGACAACTTCACCGTCAATGACGGGACCGTCTTCAGCATCGATCCGGCGGTGCTGCCTCGCCTGCGCGACACGTATGGCGTCGACGTGGCCACGCTCGCCGCGAACCACCTGTTCGACCGGGGGCAGGCCGGTTTCTTCGAGACGCTCCAGCAGTTCGCCGATGCCGGCATCCCGACCGCCGGCGCCGGCGCCGACCTCGACGCCGCGCTCGAGCCCGCCTTCGTCGAACGCGACGGTTTGACCTTCGGGTTCGTCGCGTTCAACCAGATCGTCGGGTCGACCGCGGCTGCGCCCGGCACCGCCGGCGTCGCCTGGCTGACGGAGGAGAACATCACCGAGGCCGTGTCACGCGCTCGCGAGCAGGCGGACGTCGTCATCTGCGTCCCCCAGTGGTGGGGCGGCGACACGCCCGGGCCCGGCGCGGAGTATCACGCCACCTTCCGCGGCGACATGCGCGACCGGCAGGCACAGATGTTCGCCGCCGGCTGCGACGAGATCCTCGGCCACGGCACGCACTGGTCAGGACCGATCGAGATCGCACCCGACGACGACGGTGCCTATCACGTGACCATGGTCAGCCACGGCAACTTCCTGTTCGGGCAGGAGTGGAGCCAGCAGACACAGGAGGGCGTGACCCTCGAGCTCGCCTTCCGCGGGACCCAGCTGGTCCAGGCGCGGATGCACCCCTACATCATGCTGGAGCAGGCGCAGACGAACCTGACCGACCCCTCGACCGACGGCCAGTACGTCCTCACCCGCATCTACGAGGCGTCCGGACTCTGCTGCGGCGCGGCACCTTGACCGGCATTTAGACCGGCATTATGCTCCGACCATGACGCTGGCCACCACGCCTCGCCTGATCCGCCTCTTCCCGGCTCGCTTCATCGCGCGCGCGACGGGGGCGAACGTGCGCACGGCGGAGCGCTGGCGGCAGGGGCAGGCGCCGCAGGCGCGCTACCGCGATCGCATCGGGGAGCTGCAGGCGATTCTCGAGATCCTGGGCCGCGGCATGAGCGACGCGGCGAAGCGCGACTGGCTTGAAGCGCCGAACAGCCAGCTCGGCTGGGCCCGACCGGTGGAGCGACTGGCCGACGGTGAGTTCGACGCGGTCCGCGCCGCCGCGGAGTCATACCTCGTCGGGGACTACGTCTGAACCCGATCTCGCACTTCAGCGGTCGGGTTCACCGCCAGACCGGGCTCGACACGCCGGCCTTTCCGCCGGATCGTCCGGCCGCAGCCGAGGGCCGATATCACCGACCGGGCGAGCCGTGGCCGCTGTACGCGTCGCTGGAGCCTGGCACGGTGTGGGCCGAGTGGTCGGCCGCAACGAACGGGGCGATCGATCCATCGACCGAACGCCGCCGGCTGTGGCGTATCGACGTCCGCTCGCTGCCGGTGGTCGATCTCCGACGCCCCGGCCTCGTTGACGACCTCGGCATCGACCTCGAGCAGCTCACGGGGGCTCGCACCCGCGCGCACGACTTCGCGGAACGGGCGCGCGACGTCGGCGCGGCCGGCATGGTCGTCCCGTCAGCGGCGCGGGACGGCGCCTGGAACCTCGTGGTCTTCCCGTCTGGCTTCTCGGCGCTGCGCGCGGCCGGCTCGCGAGCGATGAACCCCCAACCGCCGGGTCAGGTCACCAGGCGCCGCTCCATCTCATCGCGGTAGTCGCCGAAGAAGCGGCCGATGATCGGCAGCTCGAAGCTGCGCATGATCGACTGGCGCGGCTCGCGCTCGAGCAGAAACTCGAACGAGACGCGAACGAGCTCCTCCGGCGGCACGCCGGGAGCCATGTCGTCGAGCGTCGCGCGATCGACGCTGACCTCGTGGGTCGTGGCGCCGGGATCGTCTCCGACGGTGACCGAGCAGTGCCAGCCGTCGGTGGTCGGCTCGCAGCGGACGGTCAGGCGGTGATCGGTCATCGGCGTGCCCGCTCGCGCACGATCGGTGCCATCACTCGGTCGGCTCGAGCATCGCCGCTTCGGGCGCCGGACCGGGCTCCTCGGTGGCGCGCGGGCGGCCGGAGACCATGGCGACGACGGCGCCGATGATGATCGCCGCGGCGATGAGCGTCCGCGGCGTGATCTGCTCGCCCAGGATGAGGGCACCCAGTGCGACCGCCACGATCGGGTTGACGTAGGCGTACGTGCCGACCGTCGAGACCGGGACGTTCGCCAGGAGCCAGGTGTAGGCCGTGAAGGCGACGATCGACCCGAACACGACCAGGTAGGCGAACGCCACGATCGAGCTCACCGAGAACTGCGTGACGTCCGTCCGACCGATTTCGCCGAGCAGCGTCCCGGCAGCGACCAGCACGACGCCGCCGGCCATCATCTCGAGCGCCGTGCCGAGCAGGCCGGAGCGCGGCAGCGGTGCGTGGCGCGCGTAGAGCGATCCCGCGGCCCACGAGATCGCGGCGCCGAGGACGAGCAGAATCCCGATGGGGTCGAGGTGGCCGAGCCCCTCGACCGGCGCCAGCAGAACCGCGACGCCGGCAATTCCCGCCACCAGGCCACCGATGACGAGCGGGCTGGGCCGGCGGCGCGTGACGATGGCGTCGAAAACGGCGAGCCAGATCGGCACGGTCGCAACCAGCACGGCAGCGATGCCGGACGGGATGCGCAGCTCGGCCAGCACCACCCCGCCGTTGCCGCCAAGCAGGAGCAACGAGCCGATGATGAACGCGGATCGGACGTGCGCGCGGGTGGGGCGCTCGGCGGGCTCGTTCGAGGAGCGCCAGCGCGCGTGCGCAACCAGGGCGACGAGCATGATCAGGCCCGCGGTCCCGTACCGCACGCCCGCGGCCAGGAGCGGCGGCATGGTCTCGATCATCACGGCGATCCCGAGGTACGTCGATCCCCAGACGACGTAAACAATGAGCAGCGCGGCGGCGACCGCGGCGGTCGAGGGACGAGAGCGGCCCGGGTTGGTCATCCGGGCATTGTGGCGTCAGAGCGCCTCGTCGTCCTGATGCGGGAATTCGGGCTCCTGCGCGTCGGGGGGCTCGTTTGCGACACCGGCCTGGTCGCTCTCGGCGGCGAGGGACGTGAACCACGGCTTGTCCGCGGTGGCGGGGTGCAGCCCGAAGGTCGCGCCCGGCACGAGGTTCTCCTCGTCGTCAACCTGAGCCGCTTCGGGCGCAGACTCCGGCGGCGGCTCGGCGCCCAGCGCGGCAGCATCGGCGCCTTCGAGCCCGCCCAGCCGATCGGTGGAACGCTCGCCATCCATGCCGGACGACGTGCACAATCGGTACCACTGTCGATCGGCCCTCGCGCCGATCGTCGTCATCGGTGCAGACACGTGCACCATGAAGGGAACGCACCAGTGAAGTACATGATGCTCATCGGCGGCAGCGAGGACGGATGGGCGCACCTCTCGCAGGACGAGCAGGATGCGCTGTACGGGCGCATCGGCGCCTGGTGGGGCGAGGAGGTCACGGCGGGACGGATCGTCGACGGCCATCAGCTCCAGCCGGCAGCGACCGCGACGACGGTCCGCCTCGACCGGGAGGGCCGACCGACGATCACCGACGGCCCGTTCATCGAGGGCAAGGAAATGGTCGGCGGCTACGCGATCCTCGACGTGGCCGATCTCGACGCCGCGCTCGCCGTCGCGTCGTCCTGGCCGGCCCCCGACGTCCTCGAGGTGCGCCCGATCATGGAGCGTGGCTGACCGCACGCTCGTCGACGAGCGCCTTGCCAACGTCCTGCGTGACGAGCGCGGGCGCCTGACCGCGTCGCTCGTGCGCATCCTCGGCGACTGGGACGTGGCCGAGGAGCTGGTGCAGGACGCCGCCATCGCCGCCCTCGAGCACTGGGCCACAGACGGCATCCCCGACAACCCCGGCGCCTGGCTGATGACGGCGGCACGCCGCAAGGCAGTCGACCGACTGCGGCGCCACGCGCGCTATCGCGAGCGGATGGAGCAGCTGACGCGCGAGGCATCGCAGATGAGTTCGCGCATCGAGACAGGAGGACCAATGGCAGCCGATGACCGCCTGCGGCTCCTCTTCACCTGCTGCCACCCGGCCCTGAACCGCGAGGCGCAGATCGCACTCACGCTGCGAACGATCGGCGGCCTCCAGACCGCCGAGATCGCCCGTGCCTTCCTCGTGCCCGAGGCGACCATCGCGCAGCGCCTCGTGCGTGCCAAGCGCAAGATCCGCGACGCCGGCATTCCCTACCGCGTCCCCGACGCCTCGGAGCTCCCCGCACGCCTGAGCGAGGTGCTCGCGGTCCTGTACCTCGTCTTCAACGAGGGATATCTCGCGTCCGCCGGTGACCGTCCCGAGCGACGAGAGCTGGCGCGCGACGCCGAATGGCTGACCTCACTGCTCGCGCGGCTCATGCCGGACGAGCCCGAGGTGCTCGGCCTGCTCGCACTCATGCGCCTGCACCTCGCCCGCGCCGACGCGCGTTTCGCGGGCGACGGCTCGCTCATCCTGCTGCCGGACCAGGACCGCGCCCGCTGGGACCACGAGCCCATCGCCGATGCCGTCGCCCTGCTGGAACGCGCGGAGCGCATGGGCCGCCCCGGCAGCTACCAGCTCCAGGCGGCCATCCTCGGCGCCCACGCCCGCGCGACCAGCTGGGCCGAGACGCCATGGCCGGCGATCGTGGCGCTGTACGACACGCTCATGCGCATCGAGCCGACACCGGTCGTCGCGCTGAACCGCGCGCTTGCGGTCGCGGAGCGCGACGGTCCGTCAGCCGCATTGGACGCGCTCGCGCCGCTCGCGGATCGGCTCGACGGCTACCACCTCTTCCATGCCGCCCGCGCCGAGATGCTCCGTCGACTGGGGCGGGGCGACGAGGCGCGGGCCGCCGACGAACGGGCTCTGTCGCTGACCGACAATCCCGCCGAACGACGGCTCCTCGAGCAACGCCTCAGCGCTGCGGATCCCTGATCCCAGCGCTGACGTGGGCGGCGGCCGATTCCGCCGGCAGACGGATCACGCCGTCGGAGGAAGGTGTCGCTCGGCGGGTCCGACGTAGCGCACGTCGGGACGGATGAGGATGTTCGCCTCGGCCTGTTCCAGGCAGTGCGCCGTCCAGCCCGCGTGGCGCGCGAGGGCGAAGGTCGCCGGGAAAAGGTTCGGCGGCAGGCCGACTCCCTGCAGCACCGCGGCCGCGTAGTACTCGACGTTGGTCTTGATCGGATAGTCCGGCTTCCACTCGGCCAGGACGCGGAGCGCCACCTCCTCGATGGCGACCGCTCTCGCGAGCCAGTCGGAGACCGACGCCAGGCCTTCGGCCACCGAGCGCAGTGCGGCGGCACGCGGGTCGTACGCGCGGTACACGCGGTGGCCGAAACCCATCAGTCGCTCGCCTCGCGCCAGCGTCGCGCGGATCCACGGTTCGGCCTGATCGACGGAGCCGATCTGATGCAGCTGGTCGACGACTTCGGACGGCGCGCCACCGTGCCACGGCCCCTTGAGGGCACCGATGGCGCCGGCAACGGCCGACGCGATGTCGGAGTGAGTGCTGAGGATGACGCGAGCCGTGAACGTCGAGGCATTGAAGCCGTGCTCGGCACCGACCACGAAGTACGCGTCGAGTGCCCGAGCCGCGGCATCGTCAGGCCGGTCGCCCCGCAGCTGGTACAGGAAGCCGGCCGCCAGGCCCAGCTCCGGGTCGGGATCGATCGGCTCCAGTCCCTCCCGCAGCCGGGCGAAGGCGGCGAGGGCCGACGGCGCGATCGCGGTGATCGCCCGTGCCTGCTCAACCGACGGCGGCCACAACGTGCCGTTCACCGCGCCCCAGGCCGAGATCGCGGTCCGCAGCGCGTCCATCGCGTTCGTGTCGGTCGGCAGCTGCCGGAGGACGTCGGTTACCTGCGCGGGCAGCGGGGCACATGGGAGGTGCGCATCGGTGCGCCATTCGCCGGTCCACAGCAGCTCCGCGACCTGTGCGTAGCTTCCGCGCTCGACCAGCTCGCCGATCGGATAGCCGCGGTACTGAAGACGGCCTGCGCCGCCATCGATCATGGCGAGCGAGGTTTCGCCGGCAACGACGCCCTTGAGCCCGGGCGAATAGGCGGCATCGGTTGACATCGGTCAGCCGAGTCTAGGCCAGGCGGCGGTAACGTTCATCCGCTGCCGTTCGTCTGCGAGGCCAACCTTGAACCCGTGACGGAGAATCTGCTCGACCATGCGCCACATCCATCGGCCACTCGCGGTTGGTTTCCTGGCTTTGCTGGTGACCGGCTGCTTCGGCGGCGCCGCCAGCCCATCGGCCGGCCAGCCGTCGTCGGCTCCGGTGACGCCGCCCGCGGACGCTTCTGCCAGCGCGGCACCCGTTGCGTCAGAGAGCGCGACCACCGAACCGATCCCGAGCGAGGACCTCGGTCCGTTCACCTGCGATCTGCCGATCCACATCGACGCAACCGTCGCGCTCGCCAACCTGACCGCGACGCGCATCGGGCAGCACGACGGGTATGACCGCGTCGTGTTCGAGTTCGAGCAGGGCATCCCCGAAGTCTCGATCGAGCGTGACGCGCCGCCGTTCACCGAGGACGCGTCCGGCATGCCGCTCGACGTGGATGGCTCGAGCTTCCTGCGCGTCACGATGCGCGGCGGCACGGCGCAGATGGAGGACGGCAGCA